>JBGSJY010000564.1:0-3141 GCA_041741515.1 Pirellulales bacterium
AGTGGGCCGCGGGCCGCCGCGTCTGGCCCGCGCACGCCGCACTCCCGTTAGCGACAGCCACGGTCGAGTCGTTCGTCGCCCGCCAGACGGTCGCCTCGACCAAGTCGCAACTTTCGGAGGTCTCGGGGCAGTTGCTGGCGACCTTCGAAGAACTCAATCTGCTCCACCAGATGACCGAGGGACTCACCCTCGGCCGCCACGAGTGCGATCTGCTCGATCAGGCCATCGACTGGCTCGCCAAGATCATCTCAAGCGACTGCGTTGTCGCCCGGCTCGGGGGCGAGCCGCCGCACGCCGCCATCGCGGGGCGTCGTTCGCCGATCACGGCCGATCAGCTCAGCGAATTCTTCGACCATCTGGGCCCGCAGGAGTCTCTCCGTTCGCTCGTCCTCAATCACGACCGCACGAGCTCGCCTACCTGGGCGTACCCCGGGGTCCGCGAGGTCGTAACGGCCCCGATCCTGTCGAACGGCGTCGCCATTGGCTGGGTCGGCGCCCTCAACCACCGCCCGAAACGGGGCGTCCGCGGCCGCGGGTTCGGCGTCGTTGAGGGGAGCCTCCTGGCGAGCGTCGCCACGCTGATCGGTGTCCACGCCGGCAACCGCGACCTATTCCAGCAACGACAGCAACTTTTTGAGAGTGCGGTCTTCGTGCTGACGTCCGCCATCGACGCCAAAGACCCGTACACCTGCGGCCACAGCGACCGAGTGGCCCGCGTGGCGGTGCGGATCGCCAAGCAGATGGGCTGCGGGGCAGACGAGCTCAACACGCTCTACCTCGGCGGGTTGCTGCACGACCTTGGGAAGATCGGCATCGACGACGCCCTCCTCCGCAAGCCGGGCCAACTGACCAGCGAAGAGTTCGAACAGATCAAGCAGCATCCGGCGCTGGGGGAGCAAATCCTGCAAGCTGTGCCGCAACTGTCCCACGTCCTGCCGATCGTCCGCCATCACCACGAATCGTGGGACGGTAACGGCTACCCCGATCGCCTCGCGACCGACGCCTGCCCGCGGCTCGCCCGCATCGTGGCGGTGGCCGACGCGATCGACGCGATGGGGAGCGATCGGCCCTATCGCAAGGGACTCCCGCCCAACGAAGTCGATGCGATCCTCCGCGACGGCGCCGGCAAGCAATGGGACCCCGGTGTCATCCGCGCGTACTTTGAGGTCCGCGACGACGTGCAGTCAATCTGCCGCATCGAACGGGACCCGCACGGCCTGGACGTGGGCCACTGGGGCGACGCCTCTCCGTCTTAGGCTGCGACCTCTCGACGCCGGCTATCGGGCGGCAACGGCAGGGAGACCCTCCCGGACTAAACTCCCGGCCGCTCGGGACGGTCGTCGCCCAGGAAGTGGGCGTCGCGGAGGCTCGTCGCCGGACCTTCCTTCGAGCTGCGCATCACGCTCAGAGATCCGTCGGTTTCGAGAACCACCGCCTCGACCGCCTCGATCCTTGCGACCCCCGCGCTACGCACGGCCGCCAAGACCTCCCCCTCGGTGATCCGTTCCCGACGCATCGCCTGCTCGAGAAGTTTGCCGCGATGGAGCAGAACCGTCGGCTCCGAGCGGATCAAGCGGCGAACCCACCTTACTCGGACGCTCGACCAGGTAACGAGGTACTGCAGGCCAATGAGCAGCGCCAGTGCGGTCGCCCCTTCGGCCAAGGCGACGTCTTTCGACAGCAGCACCGTCGCGAGCGTCGATCCCAGCGCCACGGTGACGACCAGATCGAACGCGTTGAGCTTGGTCAGTGTTCGCTTGCCCGAGAGGCGCAACAAGCCGACGAGCGCAACGTACGCCAGCACGCCAATGACGAGCGTGCGGACCAGTCCGAACCAACTATCGAAGAATGCCTGGGACATGATGCGTGGCGATCCCTGGGTTGGCCCGTCGAGTCTTAGCGCAAAACGATCGCGGGCTAACCGCCGCTGCTAAGGACGCGGGCTTGGTCGGCGCCGATACGTAACTCGCCGGCTCCGCCGACGTGTTCCCGACGCATGTACGCCAGAGCGATGGCGCCGCCGTCACTCGCTACGCTCGAGGTCACTCGGCCTACCGGCTTTTCGTCGCGCGTCACCTCCGCGCCGGGCAGGGGCGGATGGCCCTCCACCCGCACGCAGCGCAGCAACCAGTTGACGCGGCCCAAGGCGTCGATCCGGGCGACGGGCTCCTGTCCCAGGTAACAGCCCTTGGTGAACGAGATGGCCCGATCATTGCGGTCGATCTCCTGCGGCAGGTTGCGATCATCGACGTCGACTCCGTCGAGCGGCGCTCGGAGCGGGATCCGGGTCTGCTCGAACTCTTCGTGCGTCATCAGCCGCGTGGGAGGCGGGCTCGCGTCGAGCGCGGCGACGGCGCCTTCGCCGAAAGCTTCGACACGCACCGTCAGCGCCGAGGCGACGCCACGGCCGACCGTCCACACGCCGGGCGGGACGAGCCGGAGGTCGACCTTTTCGCGAATCAGGTAGCGATCCAGGTGCGTCTGAAGTCGATCGGAGCGGTCGGACGACAACAGCACCACGTAGCGCGCAGCGTCGGTGCGCGAGACCCACCCGTAGGCTTGAACGTGAGCCTTCACGTCGAGGAACATGGCTTCACACGATTGGCCATCGGCTAGCGCCAGCACGTCGTTGGTGCAGAGGTTCTGCAGGAACTTGCCCGCGTCGGGGCCGACCGCCTCGATCGCCGACCAGCCCTCCAATCGGGCGTGAGCGTCGCCCAGCGGCGTTGTCATGGCAGGGGCCCTCCCCGGCCCGTGGACACTTCGGCGAAGCGGACGTGCTGCGCCTCTTCGAGAACGGTGCAGGCGTCGAAGCGGTTCACGAGCCGCTCGAGCTCCTCGATTCCGGCGACCGGCGCGACGCCCAGCGGCTCGACCTCGTCGGGATCGAGCAGGCTGCGGAGGAAGACCGGTCCGTTCTGCAGCGCCTGGAGCACCCGCCAAGCGGCTATCGCCTCGTCGCCCGACTCGGCGGCTAGCGAAACGGCCAGCTCGTCGGGGTCATCGACGTCGGCTAGCATCGCGAGCTTGGCGCCGATCGGCTCGGCGAGCTCGCTCCAAACCGCAATCACGCCCCCCGACCGGACAAGCCGCTCGGCGGCGGCCAGCGCCTTGCCGACGGAGGTCCAAGTCTGCTGGTCC
>JBGSJY010000565.1:0-9656 GCA_041741515.1 Pirellulales bacterium
CCCGAGCCGGCCGCCGCGGCGGTCGCGCTGATCGGCGCCGCCGCTGTTCTGCGTCGCCGTCGTTGAACGCGAACGGATGATCTGACGGTGACCTGACAATGACGAGGGGCCGGCCGGCGCGTGTCGGTCGGCCCTTTTTCGATCCCAGCCCGCTGTGCGAGCCTGCGTCGCGGGTCCCGTGCGATACCCCTCCCCCGACAAGCGTCGGGGCCTCTTGGAACGATCAATCTTCCATCGAAATGACGCGATTAAGCCGACTGACCGCTTTCGCTCTGTGCATCGCTCCGTGGGCGACCGCCGCGGCCCAGCTCCCCTTCTTCCCCGGCGCCGAAGGCTTCGGCGGCTCGTTCACCGGCGCGGCGCCGGCCGGCGGATGGTTCTCGAATGCGACCGTCTACCACGTCACGAACCTGAACGACTCCGGCGCGGGGTCGTTCCGCGATGCGTTCAAGGAGAAGACCGCCAACCGGATCATCGTGTTCGACGTCGCCGGGACGATCCAACTCACCAGCGGTAGCCTCGATATCAAGAACCTCTCCAACTACTACATCGCCGGCCAAACCGCGCCGGGCGAGGTGACCCTCACGGGCGACACCGTGCAGATCACCCACAGCAACAATTACAACAACTCGAACATCGTGCTGCGCTACATGACGTTCCGCAAAGGGACCGGAAATGGAGCGGACGCGATCACCTTCGCGGGCGGCGATTCCGCGACGCCGACCAACGTCGGGACGAACATGATCCTCGACCACGTCACCGCTACTTGGGCTGAGGACGAGAACCTTTCAATCGCCAACAACAACACCAACGTCACGGTCCAGTACTCGCTGATCGCCGACGCGACCGGCGGCTCCCACTCGTACGGCACGCTGGCCCGCCCGCGAAGCGACGCGTCGGTCTCGATCCACCACAACTTGTACGCCAACAACGAGAGCCGTCAGCCGCGGCTTGGCACCTACAACGAGTCGCTGCTGACGGCGGATGTGCGGAACAATGTGATTTACAACTGGGGGGGCCGCGCCACCTACGCGGGCGGCAGCGCTGAACCCGAAACCGAACACGTTGATGTCAACTACGTCGGCAATTACTTGGTCGCCGGACCTTGGACCACCCAGAATGCAACAAAGGCGTTCATCGTCGATAAGAACACCGATGTCGAAGCTTACCAATCGGGCAACTTCATCGACTCCGACCGCACGCTGAACCCCTCTGGCGAGCCTAACGGCGCCGATACGGGCTGGGGCATGTTTCAACTCAACATTGATTCGCCGCAATCGACGCTCACCCAACGCACGACCGCCGTCGCCACGGCGCCCGTCACAACGCAGACGGCGCTCAACGCCTACCGATCGATCATCGACCACGTCGGAAACTCCGCCTGGGGTCGCGACGCGATCGACCAACGGATCGTCGCCAACGTCGTGAATAACACGGCGCCCGCTAATGGACCGCGACCCACCGCGCCGCTCGCAGCTGAGCTGGCGATGGTCAACGGCGCTACGCCGACCTACCACCCGGCCGGCTACGACACCGACGGCGACGGCATGCCCGACGCCTGGGAAGTGGCCCACGGCCTGAACCCCAATTCCAATCTCGATTGGAAACTCGACTTCGACGCCGACGGCTACATCAATCTCATTGAGTTCATCAACGAGCGCGGCGAGTTTCCGGCCACGGCGCCGATCGAGTACACCGGCGACGCCGGCGTGCGGTACGCCCGCATCGAGAACTGGCGCACCAACGACGGCGGGGTCACCGCGGGCAGCCTCTGGCAGCCGTCACGACACGACCTCGCCACGATCCGCAGCGGCAGCGTGGTAGTTGACGCCGTGGGTCAGCACGCCGGCCTGCTAAGACTCGGCGCGCAGGCCGGCGACAACGCCGCGCTCAGCGTCACCAGCGGGTGGCTCGAGACCTCCGAAGGCGTCCTCATCGGCGGCCACGAGTCGGCGACCGCCAGCCTCTCCATCAGCGGCGGCCTCCTGGTTGCGCCAGAGCTCGCCAAGGGCGCGCTGGGCTCCTTGAGCTTCACCGGCGGCGAACTGCGGACCGAGAGCGTCGCCTTCGACCTCGCCGTCAACGGCGGCAAACTCTCGCCCGGGGTAACCATCGGCAACCTGGCGATCGACGGCGACCTATCAATCAACTCGGGCGCCCTCGAGATCGAGCTCTCTTCGCAGGGGCACGACACCGTTACGGCAACGGGCGTCGCCACGCTCGCCGGTTCGCTCGAGGTGGTCCTGCAGGACAACTTCGCCCCCTCTTCGGGCGTCTGGGAAATCATCACCGCCGACGCCATCGTGGGCGAGTTTGCATCGATCACCGCGGGTTACAGCACGTTCGTGATGGGCGACTCGCTCTGGCTTTCGATTGGCCTCGCGGGCGACTTCAACACCGACGGCGTCGTTGACGCCGCCGACTACGCCGTCTGGCGCGACGGATTCGGGCAGCAGTACACGACGATCGACTACGACATCTGGGCCGCCAACTACGGCCGCACGTTGTCCGGTTCCCTCGCCGTTCCAGAACCGGCAGCGATCGCCGTGGCGCTGTTCGCTATCGCGCTATCCTCGCCCGTTCGGCGGCGATCCGGGAACGTCAACGCCCGGAGCTGCACGAGGTTGGATCCGATGGGCTGAGTCGTTTTCCACATCACTCCGGTCGCAAACGCTCCCGGCTCGCCAACGCCTCGCAGGATTTTTCGGCGTGACTCAAATGCTATCGCTCACGATCGTCTTCGTCGTCTCGTCGATCGCCGCCGCGGCGACGCCTGCGTTCCCCGGCGCGGTTGGCCAGGGCGCCGCAGCGTCCGGCGGCCGCGGGGGAGACGTCTACCACGTCACGACGCTCCAGGACTACTCGGTCCGCAATGACGACCCGAAGATCGAGGGGAGTCTCCGCCACGCCCTGCGATCGGCCACGGGGCCGCGAACGATCGTCTTCGACGTGGCGGGCGTCATCCACCTCAAGCAACCCCTCCAGGTCAACAAGGACAACATCACGATCGCGGGCCAAACCTCGCCCGGTGGGATCACGCTCTTTGGCTACCCCTTCGAAGTTGACGGCGCGAAGGAAGTGGTCGTCCGGTATCTCCGCGTCCGCTGCGGCGACCTCAACGCCCGCGGCCGCCAAGCTGACACCTCCCCCGGCGCGGGTGACCTCGACGCCTCCAGCGCCAACGCGGTGCAGATCGGCGACGGCGCCCAGCGCGTGATCTTCGACCACGTCTCCGCCTCGTGGGGCATGGACGAGACCCTCTCGGTCACCTGGGCCCGCGACATCACGGTCCAGAACTCGATCGTCACCGAAGCGCTGAATCACTCGTTCCACGCCAAGGGGGATCACGGCTACGGGAGCCTGATCCGCGGCACGGTCACGCCCGAGGACCAAGAGGCCAACCGCGGCGGCTACACGCTCTACGGCAACCTCTGGGCGAGCAACGGCGCGCGCAACCCTTCGATCGGTGGCGAGCAGTCGCGCCTCAGCCCCGACGAGGAGCACCGCCGCAAACGGACCGACGTGAACCTCGTCAACTGCGTCGTCTACAACTGGGGAGACCAAGCGACCCATCGCAGTAACCTGGGCGCGGTGCGTATCAACCTTCTTGGCAACTACTACATCACCGGGCCGGCGAAGAAGGCCAAGTACTTTTTCCGCGGCGGCGGCGGACCCGACTCGCCAACGACCGTCTTCCAGCGGGGCAACTACTTCGACCGCAATCAGAACGTCCGTCACGACGGCGAGCCCGTGACCACCGACGAGCAGGTCGCCGCGTACTTCAACGGCCTCGATGACGACGATGCGGTCCGCAGCGACGGAGAGCCCATCGGCTTCATCGAAACCATCCCGTCAGAGGCAATCATTGAGGGCGAAGCGGCCTACCGGCGTGTCCTCGAGTCGGTGGGGGCGTCGCTGTGGCGTGACGCGGTCGACCAGCGCGCCGTGGCCTCGGTGCAGGACCGAACCGGGCGGATGATCGATTCACAAGAAGACTTCCGCGGCGCTGACGGCGTCCTGCCGGGGGTCGACGACCTCCCAGAGAAACACCGTCCGGCCGGCTTCGACCGCGATCGCGACGGCATGGCGGACGCCTTCGAAAGGGCTAACGATCTCGACCCCAACAACCCGGAGGACCGCAACGCAGCCGAGCTGGCTCTGCGGCGCGGCCTGGAGGGGATGACCAACCTCGAAGTCTATCTCGACGCGATCACCCGCGAACACGATGCATATTGAGCCGTCGGCGCTAGCCGCGGGTGGCGGCACGGAAGACGCAAAAGCAAAAGAAAAGGCATGAAACGCTACCTCTTGGCTCTGACAGCGATCGCGTCGCTGTCAGCATCCCCCGGCATCGCCGCCGAGTACTTCATCGCCCCCGGCGGCAGCAACGCCGGCAGCGGGGCCATCGGCTCGCCTTGGGCGACGTTCGATTACGCGATCGATCAGATCGACCCCGGCGACACGCTTTACGTCCGCGGCGGGACCTACGCGCTCGATACCCGGATCCAGATCCGCGGCGACGAAGGCGGGACAGAGATGGCTCCGATACGCATCTGGGCCTATGGCGACGAAACGCCGGTCCTCGACTTTTCGGCGATGAGCAACTCGCTGTGGGGAAGCACTAGCGGCCGCGGCGTCCAGATCGACGACGGCGCCGACTGGGTCCACCTCCGCGGCCTCACGATCGAGAACGCCCGCGACAACGGCATCTGGAGCGGCGCCAGCCACGGCATCTACGAACGGATGGTGACGCGCTGGAACGGCGACTCGGGCACGCAGCTCAGTGGCTTCGCCTCTTACAACCTGATCCTCAACACCGACTCCTACGAGAACTACGACCCTAGCGCCAACGGCGAAAACGCCGACGGCTTCGCGATCAAGTTCTCCGACCTGGGCCCGGGCAATGTCGTCCGCGGCGCGCGCTCGTGGGGCAACGCCGATGATGGATGGGACATGTGGCAAAGCATCCAGGGCGCCGTCACCGTCGAGGACTCGTGGTCGTTCGACAACGGCAAGATCCTGCCGCGGTTCTACGATGTTGAAGCCCTCGAAGCGAACAATATGAATCCGACGAACTTCGGCGGCGACGGCAACGGGTTTAAGCTCGGCCAAGACTCCGGCCCGCACGTTCTGAACCGCGTCCTCGCCTGGGACAACCGGGTGCGCGGCGTCGATTCCAACGGCAACCGCTATGGCGTGTTCGTCAACAACTCCACGGTCTACGACTCGGGCCGCAACTGGGACTTCGATGAGACCGACGCCGAGACCACCAAACAGCACATCCTCACCAACAACATCTCATTCGCCGGTAGCCAGTCGGATCTCTTCTATTCAGGGGTCGAAAGCGAGACGAACACCTGGAACGGAATCCCCGTGAACGCGGCCGATTTTCTCTCGCTCGACGACACGATCGCCCGCGGCCCCCGCCAGGCCGACGGCAGCCTGCCGGCGAGCGACTTCCTGCGTCTAGCGCCGGGCAGCAACCTGATCGACGCCGGCAAGAACATCGGCCTGCCCTTCTCGGGCCTCGCGCCCGACCTGGGGGCGTTCGAGACCGGAATCCTCGGCGACTACAACTCCGACGGCGTCGTCGATGGCGCCGACTACACCGTCTGGCGTGACAACTTCGGCGGCGGGTTCCTACCCGCCGACTACGCCGTCTGGGCGACGCACTTTGGCGAAGGCGCCGCCGCGGGCGTTTCGGTTCCCGAGCCTGCGGCATGGATGTTACTACTCATCGCATCGGCACGATGCCTGAGCCGTCGGCGCTAGCCGCGGGTAGAAGTGAGCGCCGCACAACCCGCGGCTAGAGTCGGCGGCTCAATCTAGATTTCTCGGTGCTTACCCCGTGCCCCCCGTGGCTCTGTGGTGAACGTATGCGTCTAAAAGCTCTGATCGCCGGCCTACTCCTGTTCTCCACCGCCGCCGAGGTAATCGGCCAGTTGCTCGCCTTCCCCGGCGCCGAAGGCGTAGCGCAGCACGTCACCGGCGGGCGCGGTGGCGACGTCTACAAGGTCACCAACCTCAACGACTCGGGCGTCGGATCGCTGCGCTACGGCCTGCAAAACTCGCCGACCGCGGGCCGCACGATTGTGTTCGACGTAGCCGGCACGATCCAACTCAACTCTTCCCTCGACATCAGCCGCAGCAACATCACCATCGCCGGCCAGACGGCGCCGGCCGGCGGGATCACTCTCGCCGGCCATCGCCTGCGGGTCAACAACACCCAGAACGTAATCGTGCAGTTCCTCCGCGTGCGGCCCGGCTACAACAACACGGGCGCGGACCCCGACGCGATCTGGGTCTCCGGCTCCAGCGGCGTGATGCTCGACCACATCACCGCCAGTTGGGGCGTCGATGAGACGATTTCCACCACGCACAACTCGAACAACGTCACCGTGCAGTGGTCGACGATCTCGCAGGCGCTCTATACGGGCGGGCACAGTGAGGGGGACGGGCACAGCTACGGCTCGCTGATCAACGGCGGCGCTTACTCGTACCACCACAACCTCTACGCTCATAACAAGAGCCGCAATCCGCGGGCCCAGGCGAGCGGCAACTACCTGCGGCTCGACTTTATCAACAACGTGATGTTTAATCCGCAGGACCGCTTTGGATACAGCGACTCCGACGACCCGTACGATGTCAATCTCGTCGGCAACTACGCGATCAAGGGCCCCCGATCGGGCTCGAATAACTACCTCTTCGACTCGAAGGACGCCGACTCGCACTACCACGTCGCCGGCAACTACGCCGACATCGACAAGGATGGCCTGCTCGACGGCGGCGCGGTCAACGGCGACGGCGTTTTCCGGCCCGGCGGCGCCTACACACTTTTCCCGTCGCGGCTCAGCTCTGCGCAGCTCCCCGCGGTCGCGACGCACACCGCCAGCGAGGCGTATTTGCAGGTCCTCAGCCGAGCTGGATCCGTCAACCACCGCGACCCGCTCGACCGCAAGCTGATCCGCTCGGTGATGAACCAGCTCGAAGGCTCGATCAACACCGAGGCCGACGTCGGCGGCTGGCCGACGCTCCCCACCGGCCCCGCGCCGACGGACAGCAATGGCGACGGCGTTCCCGACAGCTTCGCGACGGGCCTCGGCTTCGCGCCGACGACCAACCTGGCCGCGACCTTTGCGCCGTCCGGCTACTCGTATCTCGAAGAGTACCTGCACTCGTTGACGCCGTTCGCCTACGCGCCGACGAACACCCAGACGGTCACGATCTCGACCGCTCAAGGCCGCGGCGCCGACGCCACGGTCGCGGAGACGCCGGCCGGTTCGGGGAACGGCGATTCCCCGGTATTGACTGCCCGCTGGGACGGCGCTTCGGGGGGCAAGAATGAAGCAATCGTCTTGAAGTTTGACCTCTCGACGATCGAGGCAGGCAGCATCGACTCGGCTTCTCTGGAGTTGTCGGTTGGTGGACTGTCCGGCGGGTCGCAGACCTTCCGGCTGTATGGGCTGGAGCACGACGGGGCGGGCTGGAACTGGGACGAATCGACCGTCGAATTCGACACGGCGCCCGGCCTGACCTTCGATGGCGATCCCGGAACGCTCGGAATCAACCCCACCTACCACCCCAGTGACCCGGCCGACATCGCCGGGGTCCTGTCGCTCGGCCAAGCGACGATCACGTCGTCCAACGTCGGGGGCGTTCTGACCTTTGACAACCCGAACCTCGGCGTATTCCTCAACCTCGCCGCGTACTTCGAGGGCGAGGCCCAAGCGGGTCTCGTCACGCTGATGCTAGAGCCCGTGACGACCGGGACCGCCAGTTTCCGCTCGAAGGAAGCTTCCATCGATCTCGCGCCACGCCTCGTGCTCGGAGCAACCGCCGTCCCGGGCCTGCCCGGCGACTTCAACAGCGACGGCGTCGTCGATGCGGCCGACTACACCGTCTGGCGCGACAACATCGGCGGCGAGTTCACGCCGGCGAACTACCAAGTATGGGCCAGCAACTACGGTCGCAGCGCATCGACGGGGACAACCGTTCCTGAGCCCTCGGCCGGGATGCTCCTAATCATCGCATCGGCACGATGCCTGAGCCGTCGGCGCTAGCCGCGGGTTGCGCCGCCATCTGACTCTAGGCAATGGCCGCTTCCACCCGCGGCTAGCGCCGACGGCTCAGTCGGCTCGCTTTGCGAGCGGCAGATCGTCGAGCCACTCGGCCATGTAGCGCAAATGGGCCATGTGGTCATCGCCCGTGTCGCCGGCGGCGCCCCACAGCGTGAAGTCACCCTTCTTAGCCTTGCGGATGAACCGCAGCGTGCCGAGGCCCGGCTGGTCGATCTCCGTCGGCGTCAACTCGAGGTGGGCGAGCAACTCGTCACCCGTCTCGCGGGTGCTCTCGTAGGTAGGAGTGACAACGTCCGAGTGCGTGAACACAAAGACCTTCTCGCCTCGTGCGGCCAAGTGGGCGTAGGTCTTGTAATCGACCATCTGCTCATCGACGGGCGTGCCGTCTTTGTCATCCGTTGAAGCGTACAGCGAATCAGCGGCGAGGATCGCGTCGATCGCGTCGCGGTAGTGCGGCTGCTTGAGAATCTCCCGCACCGCGCCGTACCCGGCGCTGAACGACGTGACGGCGATGCGGTCCCAGTGGGCGTCGTTGAAATCGGACTGATTCCGCAGTTTCTCCAGCGCGTCATCGAGCAGTGTCTGGAACAAATTTGGGTCCGAGAACGGCTTACTAAACACGCCCGATAGGCCGTTGTAGTTGGCGGTGACGATCACCGCGTTGAGCCGCGCATGGGCGGCGTTGTTCCAAACCGTCTGCGGATCGCCGTGGAAGTGAATGAGCAGATCGACCGCGCCGTCGGGTCGGTGTTCATAGCCCTCGGGCACGAACAGCTTCCACTGCGGCTGGCTCAGTTCAAACGCCTCGCCCACGGCCTTCGGAAACTGTGCCGATACGATGCTTGACCAAAGCACGACACTTCCAAGCACAACCGCTACGCGGGTCTTCATGATGATTTTCTCCGTAGCCATTCGCCCAGCCGGCTCGTCCCTTCGACATGCTCCATCGCCGGCAGCTTCGCCAATTGGCACCGCAGCGAGAACGACACCTTGGTCCCTGTCAGGTCGAGCCGCTTCAGGTTAGGCAGCCGGCTCAGCCGCATCGCGCCGGGGTCGCCGACCTGCGTGTCCGCCAGGTTGAGCGATTCGAGGAACGGCAGATGGGCGGCGTCGGCGGTCAGCTCCATGAGCTGCGCATCGCCAACGGCCCGGCCTGACAGGTCGATTGACTTGAGGCGGTCTGCCATCGCGGCGAAGTCCTCGCCGACGGTCCCTTCGAGCCAGTCGAGCGTCTCGACGACAAACGTCCCGCCACAGCGCTCGACCAGCTCGACCGCGTCGCGCTGGGCCACGTAGATCGGCGCCAGCGAGCCGATCCACGGGAGCCGCTTGCCGTTCCGCTTGGCGTACTCGACCGCGTCGTTGAAGGCCTGCTGGACCTCGAGGAACTCGCTGGTCGAGCCGCCCCGGTCGGGGTGGGCCTCGCGGGCCCGCTGGAAGTAGGCCTGCTTGACGTCCTGCTCGGTCACCGGCAGCGAAAGGCCGAGCCGCTCGACCGCCGCCGGCCGTTTCTTGTGCGTGTGTCCGCGGGACGACTCGTCGGGTGGCGGCATGGGCGACGACATGCGGATTGGGGGG
>JBGSJY010000566.1:0-4744 GCA_041741515.1 Pirellulales bacterium
CGGCGGGAGCGGCGCCGTGATCACGGGCAAGGTCGTCCCCACGGGCCGCGACGGCGCCCCGCTCGATCGGCGCTGGTCGCTCAACTACCTGATCAGCCGCGACCGCGGCCTCTCACCGACCGACCTCCCGAGCGGCAAGACGCCCGCGTTCGACGCCTCGGGCCCCTTCCAACCGGCGTGGCTGCTCGACCCCAACTGGGAGACGCTCCTCGCGGCCCGCGCGCATCACTTCGTCAAGCTCGCGCCCGACGGCGACCTGCGCGTGACCGGCGTCGCCCAGGGCGAGTACGACCTCGTCCTCCGCTTGTACGAACAGCCGGTCGGCTGCCTCGTCGAGACCGTCGGCGAGAAGGTCGTTCCCGTGAGCATCGACGCTTCGGGCGCGATCGACCTCGGGAACATCGAAGTCCCCTGCCGCGCGGGCCCCCGGCCGGGAACGGACATGCGGGCGTACAGCTTTACCGACGCCGAGGGCCGTCAGCGACGCGTCGCCGATCTGAGCGGACGCCACGTACTGATGCACGTCTGGGCCAGTTGGTGCGAGCCTTGCCTGGCGACAATGCCCGAGGTCGCGGCCGCCACTCAGCGCTACGGCGCCGACAAAGCCGTCTTCATCGGCTTGAACGTGGACCGCGACAAGCAAGCCGCGAAAGCGCTCGCCGAGCGCCGCCACTGGAACTGGGCGCAGAACTACCTCGGTGAGGATTCGGACATGGTCCGCCAACTCGCCGTCAGCTCCGTCCCCGTTTACTACCTCATCGGCCCCGACGGCCTGCTCGTCCACGCCAGCGCCGATGCGGGTGAGGCGCTGTCAAAGTTGACCGAAGCGCTCACGCCCCGTGTCAGCATGACGCCGTAAGGGTCTCACGTGGGACATGCTCACCCGGGACGCCCCTCACAGCCGCCCCATCAGTAGCGGCACCACCAACACCAACAAGACGAGCCCGGCAATGCGGCCGAGGCGCGAGATCGCCGGCCCGGGGGCCGCGGAGCGCCAATGCCCGCTGGCCGAGATCGTATCACTCGCCCGCTAGTTTCCGCGCCGCCACTACCTGCTGGTACGTCTTATACCCGCCCGAAAGGTTCGCGGCGTGGCGGCCCGCTTGCAGGAGGATGCGCGTGGCCAGGTAGCCCCTCATGCCGACTTGGCAGTAGCTGACGATTGGCCGATCGGTCGGCAGCTCGTCGAGCCGCTCGCGCAGCTGGTCGATCGGGATGTGGATCGCCCCCGGGACCGCGCCCTGGTCGCGCTCGGCCTTGGTGCGAACATCGACAAGGAGCGTCTTTTCTGACGTTCCGTCGGAAAATCGGCCTTCGAGGATCTCTTCGGCGAAGACGACGGGGTGGTCGTCGAGCATCACCCCCGCGGCGATGAAGCCCGCCATGTTCACCGGGTCCTTTGCCGAGCCGTACTGCGGGGCGTAGCACAGCTCGGCCTCTTCAAGGTCGAAGACGGTCATCGCCGCCTGGATCGCCATCGCGAGGACGTCGATCCGTTTGTCGACGCCCGCGCCGCCGACCGCTTGCGCGCCGAGCACCCGGCCTTCGTCGGGCGAGAACAAGAGCTTGATCGACATCCCCTCGGCGCCGGGGTAGTAACCGGCGTGATGGGCGGGGTGGAGGTAGACCTTGTCGAACTCGATCCCCGCGGCGCGGCAGGCCTTCTCGCTGAGGCCCGTCATCGCGGCGGTCTTGTCGAACAGGCCCACCACGGCGGTTCCTTGCACGCCGGCGAACTCCGATTCCCGGCCGACGCACGCCTCGGCGGCGATGCGTCCCTGCCGATTGGCGGGGCCAGCGAGCGGGATCTGCGTCGGCTCGCCCGTGACGTAGTGCGTCACCTGGACGGCGTCGCCGACGGCGAAGATTTCGGGATCGCTAGTGCGCATCTGCTCATCGACGACGATCCCGCCCCGCGGGTTGACCTCCAAGCCCGCTTCGACCGCCAGATGGCTCTCCGGCCGGACCCCGATGGCGAGCACGGCAAAGTCAACGGCGACTCGTTCGCCCCTGCGTAGTTCCGCCTCTAGCGAGTTGTTGCCCGCGTGGAAGGCCACGACCTCGTCGTTCAGACGCAGCGTAACGCCCGCTTCGAGGAGGCGATCGGCCATCGGCGCGACCATCTCGGCGTCCCAGGGGGTCAGCACCTGCGAGTTGCGTTCGACGAGGATCGTCTCGACGCCGCGGCGGACGAGGTTCTCGGCCATCTCGATGCCGATAAATCCGCCGCCAACGACCAGGGCGCGCTTCGCCGCGAGGGTGGCCGCGTGCAGCCGATCGGCGTCGGAGAGGTTCCGGAGGGTGAAGACGCCCGGCAGATCGATCCCCGGGATCGGCGGCCGGATCGGCGCGGCGCCGGGGGCGAGGATCAACTTGTCGTAGGACTCGTCGTACTCACGCTCCGTGGCAAGATCGCGGATGCGGACCGTCTTGGCCCGGCGATCGATTCCGATGACTTCTTGTCGCGTGCGGACGTCGAGCCGGTGTCGCTCGCGGAGCAACTCCACCGGCGCCACCAGCAGCTTGTCACGCGAGGCGATCTCGCCCCCGATGTAGTAGGGCATACCGCAATTGGCGAACGATGGCTCGGCGCCCCGCTCCACGAGGACGATCTCGGCCGTCTCGTCGAGCCGCCGCAAACGCGCCGCGGCGCTGGCGCCGCCGGCGACCCCTCCCACAATCACGACTTTCATGGCTAGCTCTTCCTAGGTACGACTAAACGGTCGGCTTCGCTGTCGGGGCGGTTGAGCGGCTGGCGCCCCCGCCCGTGTTCCACGGCATCCGCGCCAGCAGCATCCCCATGCCGCACGTGTCCGTGACGCCGGCGAATACGAGCCCCGCGCCGACGAAGGCCGCTAAGCCGAGCCAGTAGGGATGCACGAAGGCGCCCAGCAGCGTCCCTATTACCACAAGCGACCCCGCCGCGATCCGCACCTGGCGTTCGAGCGAGATCGTCTTCTGGCCGCGTTCAACGGGCAGACCGGCCGCCACACAGGCCTGCGTGCCGCCCTCGACGTTGACGGCGTTCGTGACGCCCGCTGCGTCGAGCTGGTCGCACGCCGTGGCGCCGCGGCCCCCTTTCTGGCAGATGACATAGATTTTGGCCGCGGCGTGCTGGCCGTCCCGCTTAAAGTCGGCGGCGTTGAGCCGGTCGAGCGGCACGTTCCGCGCGCCGCGGACGTGGACCTCGCGGTACTCGGCGGGGGTGCGGACATCGATGAGGGTCGCCTCGCCCCGCCGTAAGGCGTCGGCGAGTTCGGCGGGCGAGGTGGTTTCAGGCATGGCCGCGGGCGGGTTAGGGGTCGGGAACAAGCGTCGGGGCGGGGCGGGAGGTCTTACGAGTCGCGTCGTCCCGACACGGTCCGGCCTCCCGTCTCGATCCGCGATCCGTTCGGCCGGTCAATATATCGTCACCTTACGAGATAACAATCTATCCAGTTCGGCGGATTTCCACGAGGGGGGAGTCCACTGCGACGCCCGCGGCGCCGGAAGTCCCTCGTCGGCGGACCGCCCCTTTTGCGACCACGCCCCCCCAGTTTTCGTGTCGGGATTCTGGTGCGGCGATGTGGGAGCCCGTTCGCCGCGGCCGTCCGCTAGTCGCCGCGAACCCCGCCGTTTACCATCCGTGTACCGAACTCCTTTCCAGGACTCTCTTTAGGCCATGGACATACCCGTTTACGCCGGCGTCGATATCGGCGGCACCAACATCAAAGTTGGACTGGTGGACGATCGGGCGCAGACGCTTGCGTTCGAGTCGATCCCCACGGACCAAGAGCACGGCCCCGAAAACGCGGCGAAGCGTGCCGGCGACGCCTTAGCGCGGCTGGTGGAAGCGGTCGGCCTGAAGCCCAGCGACGTCTCGGCCATCGGTCTGGCGTCGCCCGGGCCGATGGACCTCAAGAAGGGCGTCCTGCTGTGCCCCGGCAACCTCCCCGAGTGGCACAACACGCCGCTACGGGACTTGTTCGCCACGGCGACCGGCAAGCCCGTTAACTACGAGAATGACGCCAACGCCGCCGCCTACGGCGAGTTCTGGGCCGGGGCGGGCGATCGCTTCGACTCGCTGGTGATGGTGACGCTCGGCACGGGAGTCGGCGGGGGCGTCATAATCGACGGCAAGGTCATCGACGGCGCTCACAGCTGCGGCGGCGAGATCGGCCATATCATCATTGACTCCTCGGACGAGGCGCCCCTCAACACGCTCGGTATCCGCGGCACGCTCGAAGGCTATTGCGGCAGCTACGGAGTCGTCGGTCGCGCGCAGTCGGCGCTGTCCGACCGGTTCGTCGAATCGTCGTTGCGTGACACCGTCGCCGCGGGTGAAGAGCTGACGCCGCTGCTGATCGCCAACGCCGCCGAGGCGGGCGACGCGCTGGCGATCAAGATCGTCATGGACACGGCACGCTACCTGGCGATCGGCATCGTCACGGCCGTCCATACGGTGGACCCCGAAGCGATCGTCCTCGGCGGCGCGATGACCTTCGGCGGCGCGGGGCACCCCCTCGGCGAGCGATTCCTGGCCGAGGTACGCAAGCACACCGAGGCCCGGCTGATCCCGAGCCTCCGCGGCAACCTGCCGATCGAGTTCGCCAAACTCGGCGGCCAAGCCGGCTACATCGGCGCCGCCGGCCTGGCCCGCGCGGCGGGGATGTAGGGCAGTAGTCAGGGGTCAGGGTTCAGAAGTCAGGAAAACTGTCGGCGAGCCGGGAGCGTCAGCGAGCGGAGGTGGCGCCCGGCGCACTCC
>JBGSJY010000567.1:0-4634 GCA_041741515.1 Pirellulales bacterium
GACGAGGACGACGATCGGCCCGCCCCGCGGCGGTCGGTTCCCACCATCGCCGAAGTGCTGCGCGAGTACTGCCGTTTCGGGCTGGGCGAGCTGCTCATCGCGTGCGCCGCCGCCTCGGTCGTCGTGGTCCTCTTGTACTTCATGGGCACGACGCCCAAGCGGGCCGCTGCGCTCGGCGCCGTCGCGATCACGGGCCTCGCGTTGCAGGCGGCAGAGATCAACGTGCCGCGCCCGCTGGTGCTGGCGTTCTGGTTGTCGCTGCTGGGCTTCTGCCTGCTGACGCTCGCATCGCTGGTCGTCTGAGGGGGGTGAGAGAACCGGACGCCCCGGCGCGCCGGCTCATTTCACATCCACCTCATCAGGCGCGGGGCGTTAGCCCCCGGTTCTGGAGTGTCTCTTCTCGGCCGCTTCCGCTTCGATACCCTCCCGATCAACTCGTCAAGAGTGGTTAGTGGCAGCGCGGTATTGCCAGCATCGCGCCGAGGGAGCCGCGGACGTCGAAGCGGTCGCCAAGCTGAGCGTGAACGACCGAGCGACCGATCTGACCAGCATGGCTTCGCGACTCTTGCCGAAAGCGTCGCCGGCACGGGTAGTCGCGTCCGCAGGGCTGGGCGCCTTGCCAAAGTAGCATTCTGGCGCCACCTTCGCGCCCTCCCTCCTTTACCTAGTAAAATCAATTCCAGTTTCCTATGAAGCTACGCATCCAAACCGACTACGCGTTGCGGACGCTGATGTACCTCGGGTACACGGGCCGCCCGGCCCGTTCCGGGGACATCGCCAATCAGTTCGTCATTTCGAAGGACCACCTGGTGAAGGTGATCCAACTACTCGCCAAGCTAGGGTACGTGCGAACAACCCCCGGCCGCGGCGGCGGCGTCTCGCTGGCGATGCCGGCGGATGAGATCGATGTGGGCGAGGTGATCGAACGGATCGAGCAACGCCACACGGTTCTGGAATGCGTCAAGCATCCCGACACCTGCCCGTTGGAGCCCGGCTGCCGGCTCCGCCGTCTGTTGATCCGCGCCGAAGACGCCTTTTACAAGGAACTCGCGGGGACCACGGTGGCGGACCTCTGCCTCCGCCAGCGGCGGGGCGGGATAGCCAACCTACCCATCGACCCTTAAGAGGCGCCCGCTATGCCGACGCTCCGACTCGCTCTCTTGTTATCCCTTCTCGCCATAGCCGCGGGCACGGCCTTCGCCGACGACGCCGCCCTCGAGCGGACCCGCAAGCAGGTCCGCATGCTTGACGACCTTTACAAGGGCGGCATCGTCTTGATCACCGAGAATTATGTGACCGAAGACAGCGACATGCCCGCCGGCGTGGCGTTCAAAAAACTCTTCGAGGCCGCGAAAAAGAACGGCTGGCACGAAGTCCGACTGCTCGACGCCACCGGTGAGCCCTACAACGACGAGAACACGCCCGCCGAGGGCTTCGAGACCCGTGCGATCGAGCAGCTCAAGAAGGGCGAAACCTACTACGACGAAGAAGTCACCGAGGACGGCAAGCGTTACCTCCAGGCCGCAACGGCGATCCCTGTCGTCATGCCCAAGTGCGTGATGTGCCACCCGCACTATGAGGACGCCAAACCCGGAGCGGCGATCGGCGCGATGAGCTACCGCCTACCGATCGAGTGATCATTCGGAGGGTCCGCTGTGCGGACCGCACGAAAAAATTGACACGCCAATCGATCGACCTTCGGTCGTGAAGGGGAGCCAGAACGCGTAGGCGTCCTGCATCGAATCACCAAGCAACTTCTCAGCGGCGCAACTCCGGGCGCTGACGCTTCCGGCTCTGCGTCCCATGCAGGGAAGTGTTTTGCGCGGGGCGATGTTCAACAAACGGTCCGCCCAGCGGACCCTACCGCTGGCCCAACGGCACGAACTCGCGCTGGGTCGGGCCGGTGTAGATCTGGCGCGGGCGGTAGATACGCTTGCCGGGGCTGCTGCGCATTTCCTGCCAGTGGGCGATCCAGCCCGGCATCCGGCCCATCGCGAAGAGGACCGTGAACATATCGACCGGGATCCCCAGCGCGCGGTAGATAACGCCCGAGTAGAAATCGACGTTCGGATAGAGCTGACGCTCGACGAAGTACGAATCGGTGAGGGCGACCTCTTCGAGCTTCAGCGCAATCTCGAAGATTGGGTCGTCGATGTGGCCGCTGTCGAGCAGGTCGTGGCACGTCTTCTTGATGATCGTGGCGCGGGGGTCGAAGCTCTTGTAGACGCGGTGGCCGAAGCCCATTAGGCGGAAGCCGCCCGTCTTGTCCTTGGCCATACGGACGTACTTGTCAACGTCGCCGCCGTCTTCGCGGATCTGCTCGAGCATCGAGACGCAGGCCTCGTTGGCGCCGCCGTGGAGCGGGCCCGACAGGGCCGCCACGCCCGCCGCGATCGACGCGAACAAGTTGGCGTCGCTCGAACCGACCATCCGCACCGTGCTGGTGGAGCAGTTCTGCTCGTGATCGGCGTGGACGATGAGCAGCAGGTTGAGCGCCTGGGCGTGGATCGGGTTGACGACGTAATCCTCCGCCGGCACCGCGAACATCATCCGCAAGAAGTTCTCGCAGTACCCCAGGTCGTTGCTTGGGTAGACGAACGGGTGGCCGATCGACTTTTTGTGGGCGTAAGCGGCGATGGTCGGCGCCTTGGCCAGCAGCCGCATCGTGCAACGCTGGACGTCCTTTTCGTCGGTCACGTCGAGCGAGTCGGCGTAGAACGTCGATAGCGCGTGGATCACCGAGCTGAGGATCGCCATCGGGTGGGCGTCGTGCTGGAAGCCGTCGTAGAACTTCCGCATGTCCTCGTGCAGCATCGTGTGCTGACGCAGGTCGGTCCGGAATGCGCCGATCTGCTCGGCGTTGGGCAGCTCGCCGTGGAGCAGCAAGTAGCACACCTCGACGAAGTCGCAGTGCTCGGCGAGCGTCTCGATCGGGTAGCCGCGGTAACGGAGGATCCCCTTCTCGCCGTCGAGGAAGGTGATCGCACTGAGGGTCGATCCCGTGTTGACGAACCCCTCATCGACCGTGATCGCGCCGGTCTCGGCGCGGAGTTTGGAAATATCGAGACCGACCTCTTCCTCGCTGCCGACAACGATCGGCAGCGAAACGGTCTTATCGCCAACAGTCAGCTTGGCGGCGTCGGCCATCGACATCCTCTCTCTAAATAGGGGTGCAACTAATACGCTGGGTGCGTGATCGCCCCGTCGAAAGGGCGAGACCGCAGTCTACCGGCCACTTTGGAGGCTGCCAATCGGCGGCCCCGACGCAACCGTCGCCCCTCTCACGGGCGCAAAAAAGTGAGGGCCCCACCCCGGCGCAACCCGGAGCGAGGCCCTCGAACGTAGTAGCCAAGTGGCAAGGCTGTCTAAGCATGGCGGATGATTCGACGCCAAGCGGCCGCAATCGCCCCTCCCGGGAATCGACTTGCGGGGGCGGCCTTGCCGATTGGGCCGCCGGCGCCGGTTACGCGAGCGATCCTAAGCCGCCCAAGCCGCGCCGCCCCCGACCGACCGCCGGTGGGCGAGGGCTTCGCAGTAGACGCAAGGCGTGTAGACCATCCCGCCACATCCGGGGCAGCGCTGGGCGAGCGACGACCGCACCACCAAGTCTTCGACCGGGGGCGCCCCGAAGAGCCCCCGGTCGCCATTGGCGATCGCGCTAACCGATCCCCGGCTGACGCCGACCGCCCGCGCGATCGATCGTCGCGACAGCCGGCCTTCGTCCAGTAGTCGCTTTACTTCCAAAACTTGCTCCAAAGCCAACACGGGCGTTTCTCCTGGGGCCGGCGACGGACGATGAGACGGACCTAGCGGCGACAACAAGGCGACCCTCGCCTCACGGCCCCTCGTCGTCGTTGGGCTCAATCCAAAAATCCCCCGGCTCTGGGAAGGCCTCGTCGTCGTCCGGCAGGAAGAAGTCCCAGTCCGTATCCCTCAACGCCACCGCAGCGCCCGTTCGTTTACGCATGACTCGCTCCTTATGTGAACAAATGAACACTTACAAGGAACGCGAATCTAGCAGAGAACTTGGCCAATATCTAGCATTTATGGGCTCGATTTATGCCCACTTGATGTCGAGAGGGGACACCGGGCGTGGTGGACCCCGCGGGTGGGGGCCTCGCAACGGGTCCGCGGGTTCACAACAGCCGTTGCAGTGCCGCGTCGCTCTCTTCGGCCAGCTCGGGCGCCGACTGACGGAGCTGGTCCCGTTCGCTCCGCGACGCCGCCGACAGCAAGGCGCCCGCCGTGCGGGCCTTGTCGAGTTCACCGAGCCGTTCATAGACGACGACCCGCGCCGCTGCGACCACCAGGTCGGGCCCACTGCCGGAGTTGGGTTCCTGCGGCAGTGACTCTAAGGCCTGAGCGGCGCCCCGGGCGTCGTCGCGCCGCATCAGGCAGAGCGCCAGCCCGCGCAGCGCGAACCGGTGGTAAGTCGAGTCAGCCTCCGGAAACTTCTCAAGGACCGCCCGCCAAGCGTCGGGCGTGTCGGCCATCTTGGCGTGGAAGAGTTGGGACTTAACGTCGTCGAACTCGGGGACGTTCACGCCCGACTGGAGCAGGGCCCGCGGGGCGATGGCGCCCCCCACGACCCCGCCGCCGATCAAGCCGATGAGCAGCGCCGCGACGACACGGCG
>JBGSJY010000568.1:0-8189 GCA_041741515.1 Pirellulales bacterium
CAAGCTTCGGGGCGCCCGACGCACAGAACGGGTGGCGCGCCCGGGGGACCGTGACCAAGAATCCATCGGCCGCGCGGAACTCCGCCGCCGACTCGCTGTTTGCTCAGCCGCAAGCGCCGGCGATCCGGCAAGTGGCCTACGAGGACGACCTCGCCGGCCCTGCGCTACGGACCGCCGGGCGGATCCCGCACAACACGTTCTACGACGGCGCGTACCGCGTCGCTCAAAATCAAGGCGGCGACAACGCGCTGCGGGAATCGTTCGAGCAACCCTTCGGGATGGAGGACAACCAGTCCCCGTCGGACGGCGGCCGCATGAGCCCCGAAGCCGATGAAGCGGACCAGCTGTTCGACGACCTGCCAGGCGATGCGCAGCGCGGCGCCGAAGAGATCCAGCCCGGCCCGACGTTTGAAGAATCGCTCGACGCCGACCAAGACCGGACCCGCCGTCCCGGCTCCTTGTTCGAAGAGCCCGCGCCCCTCCCCGAGCAGGTTGAGGCCGACGGTGAGGACCCCGAGCGTCAGGAGCCCGTCGCGCCCTTACGCGAAGGGACCGGAACGATCGACATCGACTACGACGAGGCCATGAAGCGCTGCTCCGAGGAGCTCAAGGCTCTGAAGGCGCGCCGGCTGGACGCGATCGATCTCGACATCCGTGTCACCGGCGCCGAAGGGGAAGACTTCCCCTACCTCTGCTCCCTCGATGACGGTTCGGTCTTCGCCCCCCGCCAGTGGTGCGAGATTACTTACATGTGGAAGGCCTCGGCCCTGTGCCACAAGCCGCTCTACTTCGAAGACGTCCAGCTCGAGCGCTACGGCCACTCGTGGGGGCCGATCGCCCAACCGCTGCTGTCGGGCGCGCACTTCTTCGGGACGCTGCCGATCCTGCCGTACAAGATGGGCCTGCAGACGCCCAGCGAGTGCGTCTACTCCCAGGGCTACTACCGCCCCGGCGATTGCGCCCCGTACCTGATCGACCCGATCCCGTTCACCTGGCGAGCCGCGTTGTTCCAGGCAGGCGCGACGGTCGGCGTGGCGGCGATCCTGCCCTGACGGGCGGGGACCGGCTAGAGGCTAGAGGACGGGGGCTTGAGGCCGTAAGGTTTGGGACCGGGAATTGCAACCGCGGAGCGTGCCACTGCGGACCGCTTGTCGTCTCCCCTCGGCCCCCAGCCCCTCAACCCCTCGCCTCTCCCCTTGTTCGTTCGTCCGATCGAATTTGGTTCGTTTGAGTACGCGGCCTACTGCGACTTCCGCCACCGGTTCCTCCGCGAGCCGTTGGGGCTGCGTCTCACCGCTCACGACGTCGAGGGGGAGGAGTCCCAGCGGATCTTCGGACTCTTCACCGAGGTGCCGGGGGACTTTCGGACGCTGATCGGCGGTCTGATTGGCAAGGCCGACGACGACGTCGCTGCTCCCCGAGCGGACACGGTGCGTATCCGCCAGGTCGTCGTGAGCCCCGAGTGGCGCGGCCAGGGCGCGGGGCGGCAGCTGCTGCTCCAGTCGGAGCGGTTACTGGCCGACGAGGGGTTCCGCCGCGCCGCCCTCTACGCACGCGAAGACGCCATCGGCTTCTACCTCCGGAACGGCTACCGGCGGACCGGGAAGACGACCACGATGATCGGCCTCGAGCACGAGCTGCTCGAGAAGGACCTCCCGTCTTAAGGGGCCCTAATCCCGGCAGGACGTGCAGCTCCTGCCGGAGAAGAAAATCGCCACTGCGACGCAGAGCGTCGCGATCCCCGCCAGTCGCAGCTTGTTGGCGGTGCGCCCCGACGCGTCGAGCGCGTGGTTCATCTCCTGCCTCAGCGCGGCGTCCTTTTCCAGCAGCCGCAAGAGGGGGATCGGGTCCTTGGGAATCGAGACCCCACGCAATTGGGCCTCGGCCAGCTTTTTATAGAGACGGTCCAGCTCCGCTTGAACGGCGCCGAGCCGGGCCGCTTCTGAGTCGCTCCAGTTGGCGGCGGGCGGGTAGAGAGTCGTCCAGCCGTACGACAGCGCGACCAGGCTCAACCCCACGACGGTCGCGCACAAGAGCAGGGCATGACGGGCGCGCACGGCGAAGAACTCGGGTTAGCGGCCGGCCGGAGTCACGCCGTTCTCTCCCTCCTGGTCACCCTCACTATCGTTGATGGAAACCGTTCGCGCGTACAGATACGGGTCCACGTCGTCGTTGAACCACCGAACACTTCCATCGACATGCGAGGTGTTGATCCCGCCGGGGTGGGTGCTGCGCGGGGACGCGAAACCGCCGCTGCCGTCCGTGCCACACGGCATCTTTTGCTGCTGGGCCTCGGCCTGCACCGCGGGAGGGCAGGCAGCGGCACGGACGGAGTCGTACTGGTAAATGCCGCCGGGAACCGCGTTGGGCGTGTTGGCGTTCGACGGGCCCGCGCGTTGCTCTTCGGGCGAGTAAACCTGGAGGTTCCGGCTGCCGTCCAGCGCGGCGGGGCACGAGTAGGTGGCGACGCCGCCCACCTGTTGGTGCTGATCGACGGCTAGCAGCGATGTCGATCCCAGGCCGATCGCCCACGCGCCGCGTTCGTCGAGTTCGGACTCGAGCGTCCGGATCTCGGCGAAGATGACCGTCCGCGCTGTGCCGTCGGTGATCTTCGCGATCTTCAGCGGCCGCTCCGCGACCGCGCCCGGAAACCATCGCAGGCACTCGACGTGGATCGGGCTCACATATCCGGCGTAGTTGGCCTTGCCGAAGCGTTTGTTGTTGTTGAGCGCCGAGTTCTGGAAGAACCGCCCCTGCGACTGGTCGCTCGGGCAGAGCATGGTAGAGATCTGCGCGGTCTGCGGACCGACCGGGTCGCTCGCGCTGCCCGAGTCGCCGACCTGCTCATCGATCCCCAACGTCAGGTCGAAGCGGTCGTAAAGCGACTGCTCCTCCATGAAGGGGAGCATCGGCACGAACATGCTGTAGAGGTCGCCTGAGCCGGGATAGCTGCTGGTGTTGGTGCGGAAGACGAAGCCATTGCCGAAGCGCCCACCGGTGGGGCCGCTGGCTCCGAAGTTGCTGATCGCCGGAAGGCCCCCGACCGCCGATTCGTGGTTCAGCGCCGCGAGCGACAGCTGCTTGAGCTGGTTCTGGCAGGTCATCCGCCGGGCCGCCTCGCGGGCCGCCTGCACGGCCGGCAGCAGCAGCGCCACGAGGATGCCTATGATCGCGATCACGACCAGCAGCTCGACGAGCGTAAAAGCCCGGACAAGAAAATGTCGTCGTGAACGCTTGTGGGGTTGCTCAGGCAATATCACGTTCACTCCAGTTCGGCCCCGATTCGTCTAACGATCCCAGGCGAGAAACAGAAGGGCGCCTCGGTTGTTGATTAAAGGATGCGCGAGGCGCCGTTCGAGGCCTAGAGGTCTCCCGATCCAATCCGTCTGTTACTTCAGCACCCCTTCGATCTCGCCCTGGCCGTCATCGATGCTGATCAGCCGCGAGTAGAGGTAGACATCGATGTCGTCCTTTACGAACGTGACGCTACCGTCGCAATTGGCGGCGTTGACCCCGCCCGGGTGCAGACTGCGCGGGGAAGCGAAGCCCGACGTCTGCCCTCCCACACTGCAAGGTACCCCGTCCACCAGCGCTCCCGGGGGGTCTGGGCAGGCTCGGACCCAGTCGTAGGCAATGGTGTTGCCCTTGGAATTCGGCGTGTTCACTTCTGACGCGTCGCCCCCCTGAAGCACCGGCTCGTAAGAATCGATGCGCTTGATGCTAGGCGGGGGCGTGGTACAAGCGAACGCCTGTTGAGAGTTGGGATTGGTCGCGCTTGCGCGATGCATGTCGGCCGCCAGTAGAGTCGCTCCCGGGATGCCCAGGGCCCAGACGCCGCGGACGTCTTCCTGGTTTTCGCGGGTCCGGACTTCGCCGAGGAGCAGCGTCTTGCTCGTGCCGTCAGTGATTTTGCTCAGCCGTTGGGGCTCTTCCGCAATCGCGCCGCGGAACTGACGCAGGCACTCGACGTGGACCGGACTGGTGTAGGCCGCGATGTTCCCTTTCGCGAATCGGCGGCTGCGATTGAACGCCTGTGAGCCAAGACCGCCGCTGCCGGTAGCTTGAAAAAATCGTCCGGATGCATTGTCGCTCGGGCAGAACAGCGAGCTGACCTCAACCGCTTGCGGGTCGATGGCGACATTTGCCGCGTTGACCTGATTATCGATCGGTTGAGCCGGATTGATCTGATCGAAGAGAGCCTGCTCTTCCATATAGGACAACGTGGGCACGATCCAACTGATCATCGCGCCGGGCGTCCCGATGACATTCGCCTGCGGCGGATTCACGATCAGTTGGCTCCCGGCAGCCGCGCCGGGGTTCTGTGCTTGGTACTCCGAAATCGGGGGCAGTCCGCCTTTCGCCGACTCGAAGTTCAACATCGCCAGGGCCGTCTGCTTTACCGCATTCTTGCACTGGGTTCGTCGTGCCGCTTCGCGGGCGGCTTGCACAGCCGGCAGCAGCAAGGCGACGAGAATGCCGATGATCGCAATCACCACCAGGAGTTCGACAAGCGTAAAGCCCAGACGCCGATGCTTTGGATCGGCGTGCTCATTCTTCGTTCGGGACACGCCGGAACTCCTTCGGGGATCGTGCGTGAAACGCCGTCACCAAGACGGCGTCGGCAAGGCGGGACAATCGGACACGAGAGTCACTCGGCGCCCACTGCACGACCAGGAGTCGTGCCAGCGTGCGACGCTTGCAATCGGTCGTGCGCGGGTGTTGTGGTAAGGATCGAGCGGTTGCTCACGGGCTGTCGCCTGTCAGTCCCGAACGGGACTCCAGTCCGTGAGAGAGAAGCACGGCTAAAGGCGACACACTCAAGAGAGGCCGCCGTGTCGCTGCCGCCGGTCCTTCAAAGTAAGCCTGCCGATCAAAAACACCAAGTTCTAAACTTCGCCGCAACGCGCAGCCCATCAAAGCGATTTGCGCAATGTTTGCCAGATCCAAGGTAGGCCGTCCCGAAATAGTTTGACGATCGCTGCCGCTACCACTACGGTGCTAGGTAGTTGGCGATGGCTGCCGTGCAGATTCGGCGGCTTAGGAAGCAGAAAACAGGCGCACGTGAAGAAAGCCGAGGCAAAGCAAACCCGCCTTACACCGCCCTGTTTGAACGGGAGGCGGGAGTCAGCTGTAGCGGTCCCCCGCACCCTCAAATCAACACCTGTCGCACGACAGCCACGACAGCGTGGTGACAATTAGCGTCTATCGTTTCCTGCCCTTGGTGTCTTCTAAGACCTCTCTCGCCTTTGGTCACAGGATTGTGCCCCCATGATTTCGCTCCCCTGGCCCGTGTACCGCGGTTCCTTCCTCGCCTCGTTGGCCTTCACGACGCTCATTGCCTCCGGCAGCGCGGCGCAGACGGTCCTCTTTACCGATGGCTTTGACAATCAGGAGACGCTGACCGCCAGCGGCTCCACCAGCTCGACCGGCTGGACCTTCACCCTCGACGCGCCCAATCAGAGCGACGCCCGTTTTGGGTTCAACTACTCGTCGCTGCTGATCCCCGAGGCGCCCCGTTCGGCTGTTGGTTCGGCGCCGCAACGGGGTATTGCCCTGCGCACCAACGTCGCGGCGGGCACCGTCGACTCGGCCGGTGTCTCGTACAGCGATCCGGCCTTTTCGGGACGCTACATGGTTGAGGTCGATATGTGGTTTAACTGGTCGCTCGACGAGTCCCAGGTCGGCACTACCGAACACGCCGGGCTGTTCGTCGGCAATGACACCGCCAACAACCCGGCCAGTCCTAATTTCCCCTCGTCACGCGGCGCCGGAGCGATCTTCAGCAGCGACGGCGATTGCAGTAACTGCGACTTCATCTTGCTAAAGAACGAGGCAGAGCTCGACACCTTCAGTGGTCAGTACTCGGTTACCGACTTTGGCTTCGGCAACCAAAATGGATTCGACAACACCGACGTCAATACCGACCCCGCCAACGGAGACCTGATCGACTTGCCGGCGATCTTTCCGTCCTTCGCGATCCCGCTGAACCCAGCCTTCACGCAGCCGGCCGGGACCGTCGGATTCCAGTGGCTCACGCTTAAGGCGGAAGTCGATCCCGACGGCGGCGCCGGACCCGGCCCCGACAAAGGAACGACAAAGTTCACTGTCACCAAGGCTTCTAGCGGCGAGTCATTCGTTCTCGGAACGGTGGACAACTCGATCGCGGACGACCCGGCCGACGGGATCGATACGGGCGAAGGCCCCGTGGACATGGAAGGCCGGGTTTCGCTGGTTCTGATCGACTTCTTCACCAGCGTCGCCCGCGACCTCAACGAGGCGACGGTCGTCTTTGACAACCTGGTAGTGACTCAGCTTCCCGCCCTCGGCCTTGCCGGCGACTACAATGGCGACAACGTGGTAGACGCCGCCGACTACACCGTCTGGCGAGACGGCGGCTCCCCTGACAGCACGCAGGCCGGTTACGATTTGTGGGCGGACAACTACGGGGCGACCGCAACGAGCCTCGCGCAGTCGGTTCCCGAGCCGTCAAGCCTCGTGGTCCTAACGGTCGCGATGCTTGGCGCTACGCTAGCGCGTAGCCGCAGACATTGAATTGAGAGCACAGGTTGGATGAGAAAAGGATTGGATGAGAGAAGGATTGGCGAGAGCAGTTGAGAGGTAGGCGGAGTGGCGTCTCTGGCCGGCGGATCGGCTTTACGGACGTCGCAGCTTCAAGGCGCGGTTTCATTGTCGGGCGAGTGTGACGTGTCGTCGCTCCCCCTGAACCTTCACCCTGGATCGATCTAATGAAGCGAACGATGTGCGCCGCCTTCGCGGCGGTGGCCTCAGCAGCAGTTCCGGCTGCCGCGGCGCCACTCTTTACCGAAAATTTTGACACGAATGCGACGCCACGGTGGTCCGCACCGATCACTGACGCCGAGACGGGCGTGTTTGACGGCAGGGTCGTCTACGGTTTCGACTACACGCCGATCGGCATTCCCGCTGCCCCCAACGGTGGCGGCAAGGCCCTCTTCATGGAAGTGAACCTCAACAACCAAACCGGCGACCAGGGCGAGTCGGTAGCGATCCTCGCTAGAGATCTGACGCTGCCGAGTGGCAATTTCAAGCTCACCATGGACGTCTGGTTCAACGTCGAGTCCTCCAATGGGGGAACGACCGAATTCGGCATTTTCGGCGTCCACGCCGCTGCGCCGAACGATCCCGGGAATGATGCGCCCACCGATGACGTCCCCTTCCAGTTCAGTGTCAGCAATGGGAATGGCCTGGCGTGGATGGCTTCGGGCGATTCCGGGGCGGCGAATGACTTTGTGCGATTCGTCGATCCCAACAACGCCGACAGCGGCAGCCAGCTCAACTTGGGCAATTACGACAGCCGGGGGCCGATCCCCGGTCTAGCCGACCAAAGTGGCCTTGGCCCGCGCAACAGTTGGATCGAGGTCGGGATTGAGAAGAGCGGTTCGATGTATACCTTCTCGATCAACGGCTTTGCTATCAACACCTACGACGATGTCAGCGGCGCGCTGTCGGGGGGCACCATCATGGTGGGCTACAACGACGCCTTCAACTCGGTAGCCGACCTCAATCTCCAACCCGGGCCAGACCCGAATCCCCTGGTTGACGACGGGCTGTGGGGCGGTGACGAGCTCTTCGGAAGCGCGCACTTTATCTTGATTGACAACATTGTTCTCGTTCCCGAGCCCACGTCCGCGCTGCTCGGATTCCTGGGCCTTGCTGGCCTCGCCATCCGTCGTCGCTCTTAACCGAGCAGGATCTCTATCAAACGAACAAAGCCGGCGGCGGGGCGCGTCCCCCCCCCGGCGTGCGGGAGAGGGGGCGGTGCCGTGGACTACTTCTTGGCGACTTGTTGAAGGGCGAAGACGCCGACCAGGACGACCCCCATCGCCAGCAGGGCGACCTTGAACGCGACCTTGAGGGCGAACCCGGCGGCCACCCCCACGACGAACGAGAACCCGAGACGGAGCAAGAAGGCCTCATTGAGCACGGAGCCAGCGTCGCTCGGGGCGATGGCCGGAGGCTGGGAATCCTCCCCCTGGGTCGGAGGGAGGGCTAATGCCGCCAGGGCGGCCAAGAGGGCCCGATGGAAATGTCCTGGGGGTCTGTGGGAAGGTGGCTGCATCGGCTCGGGTCCCGCGGTGGCCGCTTCGAGCTCCCGCCGGAGGGCGCGGTTGCGGCGGTCGCCCCATCTCGGGCATCGCCGCCCTGGCGCA
>JBGSJY010000569.1:0-2232 GCA_041741515.1 Pirellulales bacterium
GCGGCGCGACGCTCATCCGCCGCGGCGGCCTGTTGAAGAGCGCGGTCGCCGGAGACGTGCAGGAAGGCGCCGACCTTGTCGTCGATCTCGGCAATGCGATCGAGGTGCGCCTGGGTGAGCTCGACCGAGGTGGCGTCACCGGCGTCGAGGAGTCGGCGCTGCTCGGCGGCGGTGAGGCGGGTGAGGTCGGCCATTGTGATTGGTCGCTCCCTGACGGTCGCGGCTCAGTGAGTTGTTACACGCCGAGCCGTCACCGTGACGGATTACCAAAGAGAACGGCTCAGCCTTCAAGAACAGCCGGCGCCTTGAAGCCGACCGAATCTTTCCGCGGGGCGTTGCTCAGGGCCGCCTCGTGCGACAGACCGGGACGGACCTCGTCGGGCCGCAGGACGTTGTGCAGCTCGACGGCGTGAGCCATGGGCTCGACCCCTTGGGTGTCGACTGTCGCTAGCGAATCGACGTACGCGACGATGCCGGCGAGTTGCGGCGTCAACGCCTCGAGCTGGGCGTCGTCCAAGTTTAGGCGCGCCAAGTGGGCGACCCGCTCGACATCCGCGCGAGAGATCGCCATGGCCTACCCGGTCCAACGAGGGTTTACTTCTTCTTACCAGCCGCTTGCGGCTTAGCAGCCTTCACAGGCAGTTGGAACGGCGCCGTGCGGACCCTCTTCACCACCGCGCCCGAGCGGATGCACTGCACGCAGACCCGCAGGTGAGCGGCGTTGCCCCCCTCGCCGGAGACCTTCACGCGCTGCAAGTTCGGCTTGAACTGCCGTTTGGTGATGCCGGTGACCTTGGTGCCAACGCCGCCGAGGTACTTCTTCTTACCGCGGATGGTGACCTGGTTGCCGATCTGCGGGCCTTTGCCACAGAGTTCACAAGCGCGAGCCATCAGATTGCCTCGTGGTCGGCCGCCGGATGGGGCGGGCCTTGTGTGTTGAGTCGTTGTGCGGGGTTGCCGAGCCCGGCGTTTCCCGAAAAAGGGATCCCGGGCCCTACAGCCGAGGCCTTCCTGCCGCGGTGAATCGCACAGGTTAGCGGACAGCGGCCCTGGGGGCAATGCACCCGAGCGGATGATTTGTGGGAGGCGTCTCCGACGCCGACTACGGCATCCAGGCCGACTACGGCGCGGTGCGCGAAATCGGCGTCGGAGACGCCTCCCACAGAGATGGTTGTCATTTCCCCGCGGTAATCGCCAGAACCTGCTTCAAAACGTGTCCGTTGGAGGCAATACCCTCGCCGGCGTGGACGGTGGGTTCGCCGCTCCAGCTGGTGAAGGTGCCGCCGGCCTCTTCGAGGATCGGCTTTAGACAAGCGGCGTCCCACAGGCTCATCTTGGCGTCGATCATGATCTCGGCTCGGCCGATGGCGACCATCATGTAGCCGTAGCCGTCGCCCCAGGTGCGGGAAATACGGGCCGTTTGTTGGAGGGCAAAGTAGGCGTCGGTGGCGTCCTCGGGGCGGTCCTGGAAGCCGCCGACGTCGCCGGTGAGGAACAGGCCATCGCCCAGGTCCTTGAGGTCCGAGACATGCGCCCGAGTCAGCTCGCCGCCGCCGTTCTGGTACCACGCGCCCCCGCCGATGGCGGCGTGGATCGTCTCGCCGGATGCCGGGGCGTTGATCACGCCGAGGATCGGCTCGCCCGATTCCTCTTCGAGCACCGCCACCAAGTTGGTGTACAGCGGTACGCCGTGCATGAAGGGCTTGGTGCCGTCGATCGGGTCGAGGATCCACTTGTAGCCCGACGTGCCGGGCTTTTCGGGGTACTCCTCACCGAGGATCCCGTCCTCAGGGAATCGCTCCTCGATGCGCTTGCGGAGGTGCTGCTCGGCCGCTTGGTCGCCCATCGTGACGGGGGTTTTGTCCTCTTTCCACTCGATCCGCAGGGTCGGAGAGCGGAAGTACTGCTGGGTGATCTCGCCCGCTTCGAGCGTGATCTGGCGGGCCCAGTCGAGCCGCTCGTTGGCGGCGGCCTTCCAGTCGGCAGGATGCGTCGCGGGCGTAGCGGTGGTGGCGGGCGTCGTCATGACGTCAATGGGGGGTCCGAGTCTAGGAGTGCACGCCAACGTCCGGCGTGGGGGATTAACCGGCGAGCTTCAGGCTACCCGTAGCGGAAAACGTAGGGGAGCCCCCAGAAGGGGCCCTGCCACGATGAACAGCGGCGAGCCGGCGACGCCAGTCGCCGGAGTGAAGCGGGTGCCCAGGTTCCTCCGCCGACTCGCGTCGCCGGCTC
>JBGSJY010000570.1:0-3149 GCA_041741515.1 Pirellulales bacterium
GAGCCGGCGACGCCAGTCGCCGGAGTGAAGCGGGTGCCCAGGTTCCTCCGCCGACTCGCGTCGCCGGCTCGCCGCAACTCGTTTTGGCCAGTTTTGTGCGGGCCTTTGTTGGAAGTGCACCGTCAAACCTCGTAGAATTAACGGGATCGACCCCGCGCTGCTTTGGCGGGTTAACCCGTATTCCAAGAGGAAGGAGCCTCCGCCTTGACCACCCTACTCCGACGCCCCAGCCGACGGGGAATCGCCCTGAGCTTGATTCTCATGGGGGCTTCTGCCGCGACGGCTCAACGGTTCGTTTGGCCCCCGGCGGCCGGCGACCGGATGGCTCAGGCGCCCGCGAATCAGCCGCTTGGCGACCAACCGACTGGCAATCAGCCGGCTAGCGATCAGCCGCTAGTCGAGAATCAACCCTTGGATAACGGAACCCTTTGGGGCCCGCCCCCGACAGTCCCTGCCGCTGCCGACCCTGCCGCTGCCGAGGAGCCCCTGAACGTCGCCGCCCGACCAACGACGGCATCGGCTAGCCAATCATTTCCTGCTTTTGGCGCGTTGGCGGCGGGAGGGGCAACCCAGTGGAAAATCCTGGAGAACCCGAACGGCCCGCATACCGCCCTCGTTTTTGACCCAGTCCGCCAGGTCTTCGCCGTTTACCACGTCGACGCGGCCAGCGGTCAGATTATGCTGAAGAGCGTCCGCAACCTATCGGCCGACCTCCAGCTCCCCCAGTTCAACAGCAGCAACCCGGCTCCGAAAGACATCCAAGGGATGCTCAACGAGGCCCGTTAGCACCGCGTTATCAGGTTCGCCCCGCGTCCCTACGCGCCCAACCGCCCGAATTGTCCCGCTATGTCGCAGAAGTTCATCAGCCTCGAAGACGCCGCCGCCCGCCTTGGGATTACGAAGGAACGGCTCAACCACCTTCGTGACGCCAACGTCATCAACGGCTACAAGGACGGCACGAGCTGGAAGTTCCGCACCGAGCACATCGAGCGGCTCGAATCGGAGGGCATTCCCCCCGAAGACGACGGCGAGGACTTCACTCTCGGCGCCGCGGATGAATATAGCCTGGGTGATTTTGGCGACGATCTGCCCGAGATCGGCGCCTCACCCGACCTCGAGAAAAGCCCGGACCCCGAACAGAGCCTGGAGCTTGAAGAGCTGCCGGCAATCGACGCGGGCGACGACCTCGTTGCCGCAGCGCCGACCGATATCGCCAACCTCGACGATGACGACCAAGATGACATTGGCCTGGGCGTCGAGCCGCTGGGCGAGGGCGACGACGCCGAGTCGATCCTGCTGACCGGCGACGACGAGATCGAGGGCGGCATTCCCCGCCCGCAGAGCACGATCATCGGCAAGAGCGACCTGTCGCTCGAAGACGACCTCAAGCTCACCGGCGGCAGCGACGCGGCGGCAAAGCCCAGCGGCAGCTCGTTCGATGACCTCGAGGAACTCGAACTCGATCTCGAGACCGAGTCACGCGTCCTGGAAGCCAAGCACGCCGACGCGGCCCGCAAGGCGGCGGCGCAACTAGGTCCGGCCCAGTCGAGCATGAAACTCAGCGCCGACAGCGATATCGACCTCGACCTGGGCGACGCCTCCGCCATTCGCGGGTCGGACGTCCTCGGCAAGGGGGATGTCGATGAGGCCGGCACGCCGGGGCTTTCCGGTCCCGGGAGCGTCAGCGGCCTGGGGGGTATCGACAGCATCCAGCTCGGCGAAGACGAAGACGACGACCTCGTGCTCGGCGGCTCCGATGGCTCGGACGGCCTCGCCTCGAGCGACAGCGGCATCAACCTCTCGGCATCGGACAGCGGCTTCGACCTCGGCGATGTGCCCCTCGACCTGGGCGGCTCGCAGATCGGCTCGGCCCTCGACCTCGCGGCCCTCTCCGCGGCCGGCTCGGGCGTGTCGGGCTTGGCCATGTCGGGCGTGGGCGCCGAGGACTTTCAACTCACTCCCGCCGACAGTGGCGACGAAGAAGAGGACAGCTCGCAGATCGTCGCCCTGGAAGAGGTCGGCGAAGAAGACGAGGACCTACCCGGATTCGAAGCGGTAGATGACGGCGACGACGACTTCGGCGGTGGTTTTGGCGGCGGACTTGGGACCGAGACAGCGGCGGCCCCCGTCGTGGTCGGCTCGACCGCCGAGGTGCCGTTCCCGGGTTGGGTGGTTGGCGTCTTGGGCGCGGGTCTGTTCGCGATGCTGCTGGCCGGCGTGATGGCCCTGGACCTTCTGCAGAGCATGTGGGCCTGGGAAGAGCCGTTCTCGTTTAACAGCACTCTGATGGACGCCCTGCTGAGTATTACCGGCAGCTAGGGCCGGGGATGTACCTCCGGGAGACGCGTCGTGCGGCGGATTGCCGCGTCGCTTACCCCTCGTTACGGGTAGGCCCGGGGCCGCATCGAGCCGTAAGATAGGGGGCTCGCCGCCGGGGGTCCGGGGCGTCATCTCCCCTCCGCCACAGGTTCTCCGCCCGTGCTCTTCGCCCGCCGAGCGACAGCCCTTGTCGCGCTTGTCGTCTTGCCGATAGCTCTTGCCGGCTGTCGCCCCGAGGAAAAGGTCCGCACGTACCGGATCGCCAAACCGGCCGACGCGCCGAGTGCTGAGGCCACGGTTGCCAGACCCGCGGCTTCTCCCAGCACCGCTAAGCCGCCCAGCGGCGAGCCGACGCATCGTATGATCGGTTCGATCGTTCCCGGGTCGAGACAGGCTTGGTTCTTCAAGGCGGTTGGTCCGCGGACGGCGATCGACGTCGCCGCCGACGCCATCACCGACTTCCTCGGCGCTGTCCGCCTCGACGGCGACAAGCCGAAGTGGGAGACGCCCGACGACTGGACCGAGAGCCCCGCCAGCGGCATGCGGCTAGCGACGTTCAAGATCCCTGCCGAAGGTGATGCCCTCTCCCAAGAAACAACGCCCATCGAGCTGAGCGTCATCGGCCTGCCGCTGGTGGGCGACGACTGGGACGCGCAGGTGCTCGACAACGCCAACCGCTGGCGGAAGCAGTTGCAGCAGCCGCCGCTCGCCGCCAAAGCCGCCAAGGCCGAACTGAAGCCCCTGTCTGACGTGGCCGAAGGCGCGGTGCTGTTCGACGCGGTCGGCTGGTTCGACGGCGGCACGATGGCCCCTTTCGCCGGCGGCGCAGC
>JBGSJY010000571.1:0-8015 GCA_041741515.1 Pirellulales bacterium
CTGCCGACGGCGCCGCGGGCGCCCGGGTCCGGTGGCAGGTCGTTCTGCGCCGCAGCCGGCGCCGCGATCAGCAGCAGGGGCAGCAGTCGTCGGATGTTTTGGCGAGTGTTCATGGCCGGCACACTCCGGTGCTGGGAAGTCGGCTCGCGCCGAGGGGACGGTTTGGTCACAGCCGGAACAGGATCTTCGAGCGGATGAAATCGACGAGATCGTGCAGGTAGGCGTAGGCGATGCTCGTGCGGCCGCAGTGGACACGGGCCTTCACCTCGGCCCCCACCTTGGGATCGAGGATCGCCTCGCGGAATTCGCTCTGATCGAATTCGACCTTCAACAGCACGGTATTCCCTTCGTCGCCGCGGACTTCGGCCGATGCGGCGATATTCTTTGCGGTCAGCCGCCCGGCGAAGGTCTTGTCGGTCGTGGTCGCCAGCAGGAAATCGACGTCAATCGTGTTGTCCGGCGACGCGTTGATCGCCTTGGTGATGTGGCCCAGCCGCTTGTCGGGCATCTCGACCTCGACGATCCAGTCGCCGCTGGGGTCCGCAATCTCCAGCAGCACCTGGCCGCGGCTGACCGGGCGGTTCATCAAACGTTCCTCGACGCGCGAGGTGATGACCTGCCCCGTCATCGGGCTGGAGATCTTGAGCAATTCCTGCTTCTTCTCGAGCAGCTTCAGCTCGGCGCGCGAAGCAATCAGCTGCTCTTCGAGCGTCGCGCGTCGCGCGAGCTTCTGCGACCGCTCATCCGACGTCAGGCTCTCACCCCGCTGGCTGGTGACGAGGCGATTGATCTCGGTGTACTCGCGATCGGCGGCGTTCAGCTCGCCGCGGGTGCGGCTGAGTTCCTTGTCGTTGTCGAGGTTCTCTAGCTCCATCAGGACGTCGCCCTTCTCGACCGGCGCGTCGTCGGCGACGTGAAGCGTCCGCACCGTCCCTTCGATCTCGGCGAAAACGCTAGCCACGTCGTGGGGACGCAGCTTGCCGTCGCCCTCGATCAGGAAGTCCTTTTGCACCAACAGCGCCGCGGCGATCGCGCCGACCAGGGCGCCGGTGATAAGCACCGTCTTGGGGAGCGTGTGACGGCGGAACATCCAGGTCGATTTGCCCAGCGCCTTCCAGACGGGCATCAAGAACAGCCCCTCGTGCTCCAGGGCGTTCCCGAGGGCCGTCTCGCTGTGCGTGCGCACCACATCGACCCGCTGCGTGAAGCCGTCGGCGATGCGGTTGTCGACCATCTGCTCGACGATCAGCGCGCCGATGATCTCGCCCTCGCGCCGGCCGCCTTTGCGGATGTCTTCCTCCGTGGCCTCGGGATCGACGCCGCGGCGGTCCACCAGCGGCAGGATGGCCATCGCCTTGGTCTGTGACTCATCGACATACGCGTCCAGCGCCTTCTCGACCTGCGGAGCGAGCTTCGACGTGTCGCCGGTGTACCAGACGTCCTCGCCGGTCTTGGCGACGGCCCGGGCGACCTTCGTGAGCAGCGTCGAGACGTTCGACCGCGTGTCGAAGGTGTCTTGGCCGCTAATCGCCTGGACCTTCAGCCGGCCGCCGTGGCCGACGGCGACTGTCACCCGGTCGGCGCCGATCAGGCGTCGGCCCTCGTTGGCGATCGTGAAAGCGCTCTGCTTCACGTCGAGCCGGTCGTGCGCGAGGCGCGTGAACGATTCGAGCTGCTCCCACAGCGACTGCTTGTCGGCCAGGTGCGCCAGCCGCCGGCTCCGCAGGAAGTCGCCCGAGAGCTGGCAGACCTGGAGCAGGAAGTTCAGGTACCCCTGCTGAACGGCGGGCCTGGCGCCGGGGCGCTGGAAGACCTCGACGACGCCTTGCGCGCCCTGGTCGTTGTGGACCGGGGCCAGCACGAGCAGAAAATCGGTGGCGTTGGCCGGCAGGTGCTCGGCCGAGGCCGCATCGATGACTTCCCCTTCAGCGCTGAACCCCGATCGCGGGGGGACGACCGCGCCCTCCTTGAAGCCGGGCCCCACCGGGGCCGAAAGGACACGGTGCAGCAGCCGGCCGTGCTGCTCTTGGGCGATCGGGTTCTCTGCCAGACCGGTCTGGCGGAGGTTGATCTGATAGCCGAGCTGGAGCTGGCCCGTCTCTGAGACGGTCCAGACCGCCCCGCCGGGGGCCGCCAGGGCCGAAACCACCTTGCCGAGGAACTCCTCGTAATAGACCTCCGGCGAGATATCCCGGCGGGACAACTCGGTGATTTGGCGGACAATCGACTCGATCTCGGCCTTAGCGCGGCGGATCGCGTCGTCGTCGGGTCCGGCGGATTGAGAAATCTGCGTCACAGTCCGTCAAGAGTACAGCAAATCCGCGGTTTCCGCCCCACCGATGCGTCAGGAACACGCCCCCCTCTAGCTTGCTACGTCGTCACAACCGGAACCGTGCGGGTTGTGCCGATTTAGCCGACGGTTTATGGGCCGCTGAACTAGTGCAATCGGCCTACAATTGTGTAGACTCACACGGTCTGGCCGGTCCCTTCTGCGCCTGTAACGCGCTTTTGTCGGGCCGCTGCCAGATCCCTCTCCCCACGTTTAGGCGACGGGCCGACTCCGACGAGCGGCCCAATTTTCCCGGCTACCGGACCGCATGGCGAAGCAGAAAGAAAAAGAAGAAGCCCTCGAAGTCGAAGGGACCGTGACCCAGGCCCTGGCGAATACGCGTTTCAACGTTGAGATCGAGGGCGGCCACATCGTCAACGCCTACATCGGTGGGCGGATGCGGAAGCACTACATCCGTATCGTCCCTGGCGACCGGGTGCGGGTCGAGTTGTCGCCGTACGACCTGACCAAGGGCCGGATCACCTACCGCGAACGCTAAGAGCGTGCGGGAACGCTGAATCAGGCGCCAATTCCAGCAAATTGGCGCCAGCTAATTGGCGGTTTCGGACCGCCGCAATGACGTATCTTTCGGAACCGCGACCTCACGGGAGCGTCCCAACGGGCCCAGCCACCTTCGGCTGACCCGGAGTCGGACCCTCGCCCACAGGCCGCGGTTCTGTCGTTTCAACTCCGTACGGCAGAGCCTCGCGCCTTGCCAGCCCGGCAAGAAACCCGCAAGCTGTGCGAATCCCCTGAAGCGGCGCCTCGCTCGCCGACCCCCCTTGCACGTTGATCACTAGACCCTCCATCGCCCGTTAGGACCCGCAGCGTGATTGCTCCCGCCCCGCGCTCCAATTCACGTCGTCGCCTTGTTGCGCTGGCGACGCTCGCTTCGCTGACGCCCGTCGCCTTCGCCCCCGCCGCTCTGGCGCAGAAGGTGGCTGCGCCCGCCGCGGAGAAGCCCACTGCCGAGGCGCCCGCCGCCGCCGGCACGAAGACGATCGCCGTCGCCGCGCTCACCAACTACAACCAGCTGATCAAGGAGATCGGCTTCCTCGGCAGCATGGGCGGCAATGAGAACGCCGGCGACTGGGTCGAGGGGATGCTCGCCTTCTTCACTGGCGGCCGCGGCCTCGAGGGGCTCGACAAGACCCGCCCGATCGGCGTGGTCCTGCAGACCGACGGCGCGAGCTTCGCCCCGATCGGCTGCCTGCCGGTCGCCGACCTGACCCCAATGCTCGAGCTGGCGGAGAATTTCGGTCTCGAGCCCGTCGCGTTGGTCGATGGCGTCTACGAGCTCGAGCTCCCCGAGCAGACCATTTACTTTCAGCAGTCGGGCGAATGGACCTTCGTCGCCAAGACGGCTCTGGCCCTTACCCAGGTGCCGGCCGACCCCGGCAAGGACCTGCAGAAGCTCGTCGAGAAGTACGACCTGGGCGTCACGGTTTACGCCCAGAACCTGCCGGCCATGTACCGCGACATCGCCCTGGAACAACTCCGCCAGGGGATGGAAGAGGGCTTGGTTAAGCAAGAAGACGAGTCGGAGGAGGAGTTCGAGGCCCGCCGTGAGCTGGCCGAGGCACAGATCGACCAGCTCAACGACCTGATCGACGGACTCAACGTCGTGACCATCGGCTGGGCTGTTGACGCCGGTAAGAAGCAGACCTACATCGACGCCGAATTGACGGGCGTCGCCGGTTCGGACCTCGCCCTGGCGATGGACGCCTACGACAATCCCACGAGCGGCGTCACCGGCTTCCACCGCCCCACGGTGGCCGCCAGCGTCTTGACGGCAGCCGTCACCCCCCCGGCGCTGCTGGAGAAGCAGAAGGCCCAGAACGAGGCCGCCATCGATATGGTCCGCTCGCAGATCGACAAGGCTCTCCAAGAGCAGATCGAAGAGGGCAAGATCCCCGACGACGCCGACGTGCAGGAAGCGATCAAGGGCGCCACCAACGATTTGGTCGATGTCTACGCCGATATGGTCCGCAACGGCCGGATCGAGATCGGCGGATCGATCGACCTGGCGGGTGAGGGCTTCGACGCCATCGCCGCCGCCTACGTCCCCGATCCGACCAAGGTCGAGGCCGCGTTCAAGAAGCTCGCCGAGGCCGCCGCGAAGGAGCCGAAGTTCCCGGGCGTCGAGTGGGGCTACGCGACCCACGCCGGCGTCAAGCTCAACGGCATGACGGTCCCCATCCCCGAAGAAGCCGGCCAGGCTCGCGAGGCGCTGGGCGAGTCGGTCCGCGTCATCATGGGTGTCGGCGGCGAGCGGGTCTACTTCGCTATGGGCCCCCGCGGCGAAGAGTCGCTCATGCAGGCGATCGACGAGTCGGCCGCCAAGGCCAGCCAGCCGATCCAGCCCGGCGAGTTGATCGTGTCGCTCGGCCAAGTCCTCACCGCCGCCGAGAAAGTTGCCCCGCCGAACGCGGCGCCGATGATCGGCATGGTGCTCGGCGCCATGGCAGACGTCCCGGCCGGGAGCGACCGCCTAGTGGTCTCGACCGAAGCGATCGACGGCGGCATGCGGATCCGTTACCTGCTCGAGGAGGGCGTCCTCAGGGCGATCGGCCAAGCCGCCGCCACCGCCGCCGCGATGCAGCAACAGGGCGGCGGCCCCCCCGGCGGCTTCTGAACCCCAATCCGCTGACAATGGTCCAACGAAAAGGGCCCGCCCGAGTGGCGGGCCCTTTTTCATTGACCCATTAAAACCGACGGCGAGCCGGCGACGTTAGTCGTCGGAGTAACCCGGGCGCCAGCTTCACTCCGACGATTAACATCGCCGGCTCGCCACGATTCGAGAACTCGCAACGCAAGCCGGGGCTCACGCTCCCCACCGCGCGCGTCTACCGTAGACGTTCTTCGACCCCCACCGTCACCGAACGACCCCGCCTTAGCGTGTCCCCGATCCTCACCCACTTCGCCGGCGTCCCCATCCCGCAACTTGCTGCCCAGTTCGGCACGCCCCTCTACGTCTACGACGCCGCGGTCATCCGCCAACGGGCGCGCGACCTGGCCCCGTTCGACGTCGTCCGCTTCGCGCAAAAGGCGTGCTCAAACCTGTCGATCCTCCGGCTGGTGCGCGAGGAAGGCGTGCTGGTCGATGCGGTCAGCGCCGGCGAGATCGCCCGCGCGCTAGCGGCCGGCTACGCTCCTTCGCCCAAGGACCACGATGACGCGGCGATCACCGCCGGGCATCATCCGGCGATCGTCTACACGGCCGACGTCTTCGACCGCGCCGCTCTAGATGCCGTCATCGAGCACGACCTGCCGGTCAACTGCGGCTCGCCCGACATGGTCGACCAGTACGGCGAGCGTTGCCACGCGCTCGGCCGGCGCCGCGGCGTGACGCTGCGCGTAAATCCCGGCTTCGGTCACGGCCATAGCCAGAAGACCAACACCGGCGGCGAGGGCAGCAAGCATGGCGTTTGGCACACCGAGATAGCCGACTGCATCGCCCGCGCCGAGCGCTGGGGCCTGCGCGTCACCGGCGTCCACATGCACATCGGCTCGGGCACTGACATGTCGCACCTCCACAAGGTGGGCGAAGCGCTCGAGCGGGTTGCGCTGGAGGTCGGCCCCAGCGTGCTCACCATCTCCGCCGGCGGCGGCCTCAGCACGCCCTACCGCGGCGACGAGCCGCCGATCGACGTCGCCGGGTACTACAACACCTGGAACGCGGTCCGCGAGCGCCTCGCTAGTGCGTTCGGCCACGCCGTCAATCTCGAGATCGAACCGGGCCGCTACCTGGCCGCCGAGTCGGGCGCGCTGATCACCGAAGTCCGCGCCGTCAAGAAGCAAGGCACGCTCAATTACGTCCTGGTCGACGCCGGCTTCAACAACCTCGCGCGGCCCGCGATGTATGGGGCGTATCACCCGGTGTCACTCTGCCCATTGGCGAGCGGGCAGCAGGCAGCAGGCAGCGGGCAGAACGCGCAAATCGAATCGCTTGCCGATCCTGCCGGCTGCCCTCTGCCGTCTGCCTGCTCCGACTTCGTCATCGCCGGCCCCCTCTGCGAATCCGGCGACGTCTTCACCCAAAAAGACGGCGGCTTCGTCGAGGCCCGCCCCCTGCCCCAGCCCGCCGTCGGCGACTACCTGGTCATCGGCTGCGCCGGCGCGTACGGCTACACGATGGCGAGCAACTACAACTCCAAGCCCCTCTGCGCCGAGGTGCTCATCGAGAACGGCCAGTCACGGCTTATCCGTAAGGCGCAGACGGTCGATGACCTGCTGGCGGCGGAGCTTTAGGTTCGGTTTGGCGTAACGCTCTCGCCCTCCTCTCCGATTCGTTCGTATCGCACGCGGCAATACTCCCCGTCTATCGCGTTGAGCATGCGGATTGGCGTCTCCGTCCGGTGCTCGTCTATCTGAACGATCAATAACGCCTCTTGAGGCGGGATGCGATCGCACGATTCGGCGACGATGCAAAAATTTGGGCCGACCTGAGCCACAGTGAGGTCCCTGCTCCCGAGGCGGAGCGACAGCGTGACCTCAGCTGAAAAAACACCGCTTGCCATGTTGATGCCTCCCTACCTCACAAGAACCCGAGATGTGCGACCATCATTGCGTTAGCCAGCTGGCCGACCCCTGAAATTGCCCCAGACGCTCCGTGACGAGCGCCCCGCGGTCCGGTACGCTAGCATCCATGAGCACCGCCACCCAGCCGCGTCCCTCGTCCGCCAACTCACAAAACGGGGCCCCCCGCCCCGCGTCCCTCCGCCTGGACTCCATCCACCAGGGAGACTGCGTCAAGCTCCTCGGCCAGCTCGCCGACGAGTCGATCGACCTCGCCTTCGCCGACCCGCCCTACAACATCGGCTTCAAGTACGACGAGTACCAAGACAACCACGCCGACGAGGTCTACCTCAACTGGTGCGAGCAGTGGATCACCGAGCTCTACCGCGTCGTCAAACCGACCGGCGCCTTCTGGCTGGCGATCGGCGACGAGTACGCCGCCGAGCTGAAGGTCGCCGCCCAGCGGATCGGCTTCACCGCCCGCAACTGGGTCGTCTGGTACTACACGTTCGGCCAGAACTGCCGCCGCAAGTTCAACCGCTCGCACGCCCACCTCTTCCACTTCGTCAAAGACGAAAAGCTGCACACGTTCAACGCGGCCGACCCGTCGCTCCGCATCCCCTCGGCCCGAGCCCTCGTCTACGGCGACCGCCGCGCGAACCCGACGGGACGATTGCCGGACGACACCTGGATGCTTCGCCCTGAGGCTGCAGGCTTGAGCGGTGAGGGTTGCGCTGGCAACTCGAATGGCGCAGCTCCGACGAACCCTCAAGCCTCAAGTCTCAAGCCTCAAGAGGACTTTGTCCTCCGCCCGCAAGACCTGCGCGAAGACCCCGCCGCGTTCCATCCGCAGGACGACACCTGGTACTTGAGCCGCGTCGCCGGGACGTTCAAAGAACGCCAGGGCTTCCACGGCTGCCAAATGCCCGAGCAGCTCTTGGGGCGGATCGTCCGGGCGAGTTCGAACGAGGGCGAGGTCGTGCTCGACCCGTTCAGCGGCAGCGGCACGACGCTCGCCGTCGCGAAGAAGCTCGGCCGCCACTGGCTCGGCTTCGAGCTCTCGACCGAATACGTGAAGTACGCGACCGAGCGCATCGAAGGCGTCACCAAGGGTGACGAACTCCACGGCCCCGCCGACCCGGTCCGCAGCGCGCCGACGACGGCCGCG
>JBGSJY010000572.1:0-2090 GCA_041741515.1 Pirellulales bacterium
GACAGTCGCCAGCCACACGGCGGTCACCACCGGGTCGGCGGCGGTTCCACTCGCCAGCAGGGGACCGGCGATCGCCGCCGCCACGATCGCCACAACCGCAGATACGAGCATCGATCCGGTGAAAGAAGCCGATTTTTCGCGCAGCGGCCGCGCCGAGCGCTCGCGCATCGCCGCTACTCGCCAGTTGTAGCGAGTGCGTCGTGGAGCGGAGGGTTTCGGGGGGCGATCGAAGTGGGCGGTGTGGATCTCGACATCGGGTGACGGGGCCGGTTCCGTTCCCTTGAGGAACGCCGACCAGACGACGTAGTACACCAGATAGAACGGCGCCACGAAAACCGGGATCGCTACCGCCGCGCCGGAGAACACGAGCATCGTCACGACGCCGAACAAGATCAGCGCCTTGCCCAGCGGCGGGATGGCGAGCCCCTGCCACCAGTGGCGCAGGCGGAGCGACTCATCCACCAGCGCCTGCCAGAGCGGCTCGCGCTGCGGAGACGGGTAATGGGTGTGAGGCGGCGTTGAAACCGGCGCCCAAGCGGGTGGCGGCGCCGGCGGCAACCGAGGCGGCAAAGACGCCGCATTCGTTGTTGCACTTAGCGATGCGGTGGGCAAAAACGCGAGCATCTCCTCGACGCTCGATAGCCGTAGCTCGGGGTCCTTCGCTAGCGCCCTCGCAACAATTGTCCGGTAGGGCTCGCCGACGCGCGTCAAGTCGGGCTCGGCGGTGAGGTGCTTCATCAGCACTTCGCCGACGCTCTCGCCCTCGAAGGGCACGCGGCCGGTGAGCATCTCGTAGAACATCACGCCGAGGGCGTACGTGTCGATCTCGCGACCGTAGCGGCCGCCGGCGATCTCCGGCGCCATGTAGTGGACGGTGCCGACCGACTCGGTCTGTCCGCTGCGGCGGCTGGTGGCGATGAATTTCGAAAGGCCGTAGTCGCCGATTTTGACGCGCGACTCGATCGAGCCCGGGCCGCGCTCGAGGTAGACATTGGCCGGCTTGAGGTCGCGGTGGACGATGCCGCTCTGATGCAGGTAGCCGACGCCCGCCGCGATGCCACGCAGCCAAGCGAGCGCCTCTTCGATCGGCATGCCGTCGGGGGAGCGGTTGACGGCGTCTTCGAGCGACTCGCCCGAGACGTACTCCATGACAACCCACTGGTCATCGACCGAATCGGTCCGCAGGTCGTACAGCGCGACGAGGTTGGGGTGCTTGAGGTTCAGGCACTGGCGGACGCCGCGCAGCTCGACGTCGAGGTTGCGGCGGATGAGTTTGAGGGCAACCTCTTTGCCGGCGTCGCTGGTGGCGAAGTAGACCTCGCCAAAGCCGCCGCGGCCGACGCCGCGCTTAATGGTGTAGCCGTCGAGGGGCGTGTCGCCGGTGGCGTACTGGAACTTGATCGCGCGGCGCCCGCGGCTGCCATCACTGGCGGCGTCACCAGCCGCATCGGCCTTGGCCTGATCGACCTGGTCGTCAGCGGCGGGCGAGGCGTCGGGCTGCATGGCGGGCCGGCGGCGGAGAAGGGTGGGGGGGAACATTTAGTTTAGCCGGTGAGGCGTGAGGCTTGAGAGGTGAGGGCAGGTTTCTTGGCCTTCTTCCTCAGGCCTGATTCCTCACGCCTCAAGCCTCTTGGACGTGTTCGACGCTCAGCGCGAAATCTTGCCCCTCAATCCGGTGACCTGGGATGACGGCGACCGCGCCGTCGGCTGGTCGGCCATCGACCAGCAGGGCGCCGCTAGAGCGGCACACGAGTCCCCCGGGACCCCGAAACAGGATCGCCTCGTCTCGCCACTGGGGGCAGCGAATATGGCTATGAGGCTTGGGGCCCAGCACACAGCTCTCCGCCATCAGCAGCACCGCGTCGGCCGCCGGCACGGTGCGGTGGCCGCTCTCGACGGTAAGAATCCCTGAGGCGCTGAGGGCGTGCGGTCTCCGTAAACGCAGCGTGACCATGCCCAGCTCGATGAGCGCGCCATCTTCGACGACCGCCGGGCCGTCGAGCTTCTTGCCGTTCACCTTGGCCGGGCCGTAGGGGGTCAGCACGTAGCGGCCGCCGGTGCGGGCCAGGCGGGCGTGCCGGCGGGACAGG
>JBGSJY010000573.1:0-3030 GCA_041741515.1 Pirellulales bacterium
GACCGGCGTGTCAAAGTCGATCGCATCGGCGACGGCCGCCTCCTCGATCGTCGGCAGCAGGTAAGCGCCCCACGCCCAGCCGGGACCCGCGTCGCCCGTCATCGGGTCGCGGCCGGCCGAACTCGTATCCACCTCGTAACCCGGCGGCAGCCGCCGCTGCGAGCTCTCGTAGTTGTGCGTCGCCAATCCGATTTGCTTGAGGCTGTTGGTGCACTGCGACCGCCGCGCCGCTTCCCGCGCCGCCTGCACGGCCGGTAGCAGCAATGCGATGAGAATGCCGATGATCGCGATCACGACCAATAACTCGACGAGCGTGAATCCAGGTCGGGGTAGGGGGGTGATCGCGGGTCGTAACTCGTCAGCTTTCATCGGCGGGCCCAATTGTAACCAAGGCTAAATCTAGCTCCGCTTGATTGTACCCTTGGCAACATTCCTGGCAAGCAGGAAGCAGGAATCGGTAGTCAGCCGTCAGGAGTCAGCAGTCAGAAAGAACAAGAGCCGGGAGACGTCCGTCCCCGGAGCTACGTTGGTACCCGCTTCACTCCGGGGACTGACGTCTCCCGGCTCTCAAGCGCCGCCCGCCAGTGCATAATCGCGCTGACGCTTCCCCCTCAACGCCCATCGCGCCGCCCCGCATGTCCAACCCGATCGCGCAGCCCCTCCGCATCGCCTGCGTCGGAGCCAGTGTCACCTTCGGCCGGGCCCTCCCCAATCGCCGTGAGCAGTGCTATCCGGCCGTGCTCCAGCGGCTGCTCGATGCGCGGTTTGGCGCCGGGGCGACGCTCGTCCGCAACTTCGGCTACAGCGGAGCCACCGCGTCGCGCGGGTCGAACGAGCCCTACTGGCAGACGTCGAGCTTCGCTGCCGCGACCCGGTTCGAGCCCCACCTCGTCCTGGTGATGCTCGGCACGAACGACGCCCAATTCGCCAACGCGTCGGCCCGCCGGACCCTCGCCCGCGACCTGGCCGATCTCATCGATCACTTCCGCGTCGCCTCCGATGGAAGCAGCGCCGAGGTCCTCCTCGCCGACCCGCCGCCGGCGTTTCCGCCGCCCCTTATCCATGGACCGGCAGAAATCGACTTCGACGCCCTGCGCGACGACGTCCGCCCCACCATCCGCCGCGTGGCCGCCGAGCTCGGCGCCCCGCTGATCGACTTCATGACCCCTTTGGCCGACGCCGCCGCTGAATTCCCCGACGGCCTCCATCCCACGCCCGCCGTCGCCGAGCGGATCGCCCACATCGCCTTTGCCGCTGTCGCCCCGAGCGTTTCCGCGCTGCACCCCGGAGTCTAACGCCACCCGGCACAGTTCCCACCCTCGCTTTTTCCCACTTCCCACTTCCAACTTCCCACTTCAACTTCGCCCCCGCCCTAACTCTTTCTTGACCAATACGTTACGGCGTGTTGCAATGAAGAGGCCTGGGCCGCGTCAGGGGCCTTCTGCGCCCGGGCCCAACTCGTCGCCCACCAGCGGCCGGAGAAGCTACCGCGTGACGTTCAGCCAGCAGCATAACCCGCTCCCCGTGCGCTCCAGCGTTGCCAAACGCCGCCTGCCCACTGCCCACTGCCCACCGCCCACCGGCTTAACCGCCCGTGGCCTGACGATCGTCGAGATGCTGGTCGCCATGGCGATCACGCTCTTGATCATGGCGGCGGTGGTGACGGTCTTCGCCAACATCTCCGCCAGCGTCACGCGCCGGCGGGCGACCATCGAGATGTCCTCGGCGCTCCGCAACGTGCAAGAGACGCTCGCCCGCGACCTCCGCGGCGCCACGTGCCCGGCCGTCCCCTGGCAGCGGCCCGAATCGAACGTCGGCTACCTCGAGATCATCGAGGGGCCGCAAAACGACTTCTACCCGTCGGCCGCGCTGTTCGATGGCAACAATGATGGCGTGCCCGACGCGATCGGCAGCGTGCCCGGCATCGACCTGACGCTCTCGTCGCTCCCCGGCAGCAACCTTGGCGGGACGGCCGCCAACGACTTCAAGGGCCAGGGCCTGGTGATCGGTTCCAACTTGCCGATCGGTCCCGGCACGCCGCTCGAGAACACGCCGACCGACGGCCGCGGCCTCGGCGACGGCGACGACACGCTGATGCTCACCGTCCGCAACGAGCAGGAGCCCTTCGTCGGCCGCATCCCCAAGCGCGCAGCCCACTCAACTCTAGCCGTCAGCGACCCGGCGTCCCGTCCGTTCGCTCAATGGGGCGCGCAAGACCTACCGATCTACCCAGGCGGAGACGACGAAGTCGAGTCGCCGCTGGCCGAAGTCGTCTGGTACGCGCTGGAGAACCCGGTCGATCCCAACCGCACCTTCGCGTTCGGCGAGCCCGGCTTCCGCACCATCTACCGCCGTGCGCTGCTGATCCTCCCCGACCTGGAGTACGGCATCCCGATCACCGGCGGCGCGGCACCCGTCTACTCGGCGCCGGGCGTCGTGCGGGTACTGAGTCTGCCGCGCTCGAATGTTAGCGGGGCGTTGGCGGCCCTCATCGCCTTCCAAGACCGCTACGACCTCTCGGTCCGGCTGGAATGGGACCCGCTGTTGCCGGCCGCGCCGGGGGGATTCGGCCGTTGGGTCCTCAAAGCGAACACCCTCGGCGACCTCACCAAGCGCGAGAACCGTTACGAGCACCACGGCTACGTCCACGCCCCGCAGACGATCTGGCGCCTACGCGGCGACGCGGCGGCGAACCCCGATCGGTTCTTTCCTTACGCGGCGGTGACCGCCGGCATCCACGGCAATGCCCAGACAATCGCCACACAGTTCATCCCCGACCCCGAACTTGGCGCGACCGCTGCAAATGGGTTCAGCGCGGTCACCGCGCCCCTGGCGGGCGGCACTCGAACCGTTGTCGCCTTCGAGCGCACGCCTGGGGGCGGCGGCGGCAACTACCTGGCGCGCCCTTTTGTGTTGCTCGATGACAACAGCGATTTCCCCGCCACCGCCCGCGCGATCCTCAACGAGGACGGCGCGGTCGTGCATCTCACCAGCGGCATGGCGCCGCTGGGCGGCGCCCGGCGCGGCGAG
>JBGSJY010000574.1:0-10304 GCA_041741515.1 Pirellulales bacterium
TGCGCGACGTGCCGCGAGAAGCGCACGGCGCCCCCGCCCTCGCCGATGCAACTCACCGTGCTGTCGGCCGCCGAGGCCCGGCCACTGACGATCGCCGGCATGCGTCCGGTCGGCGCTTACGCGTACAACATCGCCTTTAGCGACGGGCACGACACGGGGCTGTTCACACTGGAACGGCTGCGCGAACTTGGTGAAGAAATAAAATGAACCTCTAAGGCACGAAGAGCACAAAGGTTCTAAAAGCGATCCCTTGTGTCCTTCGTGCCTTGGTGGTTCCCGGCCTTACTGCTCAGCGGGCTGGGCGGATTTTTCCTCGGCTTCATCGATGGGATCGATATCCTCCGATTCATCCATCGAAGGCTCAGCTGCGGTCGAGCCTCCTTCAGGGTCGTCGATTTCGACGACAGCGGCTTCTTCGTCCGTGGCGGCTTCTTCCTCGGCCGGTTGAGCGGTCGACGCGGGCGCCGAGGGGTTTAACTGCATGCCGGGGAGGTTTGGCAGGCCCGGGAGGCCGGACGGCTTGGCGGGCTTGGCCGCGGCTGCTTCGCCTTCGGCGGCGTCCTTCGTCTTTACGAGTTCCTCGCGGCCAATCGCCACCTTCTTGTAGACCTCGTCCGAGATGACGTAGTACCAGTCGCCGAAGCGCTCGTTGAGTTCGGCGACGCGCTTCTTTGCCGCCTCGACCTTGGCCTCGTACTCGTCTTCCTTACGCTGATTGCTCTTGAGAATCTCCTCGCGTGACGCGGCCGTATCGTCCTCCTTGGCGTCGGTTGCTGGGGCGTCAGCGTCCTCGCCATCAGTCGTCTTCTCCTCGGTCGCCTCTTCGTCAGCAGCGTTCTCGTCGGCAGCCTTCCCTGCGGGGGCCTCTTCCTCGGGAGGCAGCTCCTCGAGCTGGGGCTTCTCGATCATCGCGTCGTTGTAGCGGGCCATCACGAACAAGTAGCGATTCACGCCCGCGGCCTTCGGCTCTCCGTCGGGGGTCTCGCCATCCACGGCGGCGTCGGCGTCGGCGTCGGCCGCGCCGCCGTCGTCGGCGAGTTGGAGCTTGCCGAAGCGCAGCACGTACTCGACGCCGTTCTTCTCGGTGACGATCACCTCGCCCTCGGAGGAGAGTACCTCGGTGCCGCCCGAACTGGAGCCCACCGGCGCAAAACCGCGCATCATGAGGCTCTGGATGCTGGCCTTGTCCTTGAAGAGGTCTTCGCCCGCCTTGAGGTCCCCCGACAGGCCGGTCGGCTTCCGCTCGACGTCGACGATCTTCAGGTCGCCGATGGCGTTCTTGAGGTCGGTGAGCGTCGCTTCGTTCAGCTCTTGATCCTCACCCAGCGAGAACGACACGTACTCCTCCTTGTCGCGGTCGTACTGCTTAAGGTCGCGGGGCGACCACTTCGACGCGCTGTCGTCGTAGTCGAGCGTCAACTCCGCGCGGGGGTCGAGCGCCAGGGCGGGACGCATGCCTTGCATGACGAGCTCGGCCGAGTAGTCCTTCACCTCGACGCGGGCGATGTCCCAAGTGTTGATCTTCAGCAAGTCGTCCTCGATCCAGTCCTCGAACTTCGTCGAAAACTTCGAGGGGTCGATCGCGACCGTATAGACCACGTCCTGCGAGGGCTTGCGGACGTACCGCTGGTTGTCGGCGCCCTTGACCGCCTTGCCGATTACGAGGTCCACCAGCGTCTGACCCCCCTCCGACTCGAGCGTGACCCGCGTGCCGACGCCCGTTTGGCCGACCTCGAGGCTCGGCGAGGGCTCGACGACGCCGTACTCGGCGTGCGTGCTGGGGTCCTGGCTGGCGATCGACAGGATGTCGAGGCCCACCACGCCGGTGGACGCCTCGGCCATTTGCTGCAGGGCGTCGGCGGGGTAGCCCCCCTTGCTGGGGATGCTCCAAACCCCTTTCTCTTCCGCGACCTCGAACTCGCGCAGAGTGGCGGTCTCTTCGTCGAAGCGGACGATCCGCATCGCCTTGGCCTGCTCGGCCTCAAACGGCTCGAACAGAGGCTTGCCGATTAGGTCATCGACCCGATAGGTGACGTCCGTCGGGCGCGACCAACTAGCGGCCATCACTGCGGCGATCGCGGCGACGAGGAACAGGAGGGTCTGGGTGCTTTCCTTCATAGCGGTCTGGAAACCTAAAGAAGGGAGTTAGGGGGGATGAATGGAGATAGGGGGAGGGGCTATCCAGGGGCTTAGCCCAAAAAGCTACGTCCCTCTGAAAACAAAGTGGGTGATTTGAGCATGTCGGTATCGATCACGAGACCGCCATCCCCCTTATCTCCCCTTATCCCCATCATCTCCCTTTACAAGGATTGAGGCATTCTAAGGATTGAGGTCATTTGTCCTTCTGCATCGCGGCAGTGACGTCGGCGCGGCGCTCGGCTGCCGACTTGCCGCCGAAGCGGAGGCGGGTCTTGGCGACGCCTTCACGTTCGTTCTCGCGACGGTGGAAGTAGACCAGCAGCGCCAGCAGGATCGGCAGCACCGGCGGCAGCAGCACCGCGCTGAGCTTGTAGAAGTCCTGCACGCCCCGGACCTTGGCGGCGAGGTCGCGTTCGCTCTGGCGGATCTGCCGGTCGCGTTCGGCCTCGAGCTTCGCGATCCGTACGTCGCGGCTGCGGCTGAACAGGATGCGGGCCTGCTCGATCCGCTGAGACTTTTCCAGGCTCTCCAGGTTGGGATTCGCCTCGATCTCGGCGATCTTCTTGGTGAACTCCTCCTGGACGCCGTTGATCTGCGCCTTGGCCTCGTCGATGAACTTCTCGCGGTTGTCGGCGGCGAGGTCGCGGTACTCCTCGGTCGCCTCTTCGATCTTCTCGAGGATGCGGTGATTGCGGGTCCGCTTGCGGACGTCGAGGAAGCGGTCGTCGCCCGCGAGCGAGTCGAGCGCATTGAGCACGAACGCGACGTTCTGGAAGTTCCACTGCACGATCGCGTCCTCTTCTTCGCCCATCTCGCGGATGGTGAAGAATACGTCGCTGAGGCAGTCGATGTCCGAGACGACGACGGCGTTGATCGGGACCGCTTCTTTCTTCTCGGCGGCGTCGGCCTTGTCCTCGGCGTCGTCGGACTTCTTGTCGAGTTCGTCGAGCGAGAGTTGCTCGCGGTCGTCGGCGACGCCGCTCACGCGGGCGGCCATGATGTACGGGGCGCCGGTCTTCTGGAGCCGCAGCCCCATGTTGCCCTGCGCCATCCGTAACTCGCTCTGGGGGACGTAGCCGGTGAGGTCGCCGGTGGTGGCGAGCGGCGTGAAATCGAGCTTTGAGCCGTCGGATTGCTCCACCGCGCCGGGGAAGAAGAAGAGCAGTTGTTGCAGGCCCGAGACAATTGGGCTTTCGGGATTGAAAGGCTGCTCCGACCCCGGTTCACCCGCATCGACGAACACCCAGAGCTCGTTGATGCCTTCGGCACCCGAGCCGGCACGGGGGTAAGGATTGAAATCTTGATAGATGATCTGGTCGCCGGGGACCTCGGCGCCGAGCAGCTTCCAGAGCTGGTTGATATCGCCCTTGGGTGCGCCCGGCTGGCCGCCGCCGAACATGCCCATCATGCCGCCCCCCTGGGGCGGGTTGGGCTCGGCGGTGCCGACCACCTCACGCCAGAGCTGCGGGGCGGGGTCCTCGAAGATCGCCACCGGCTGACCCCCCCGGACGCTCTCGACGAAGTTGGCCATCTCCGCCGGGCCGAGCGACGACGGCTGCACCGCGAGGAGCACGTCGAACCGTTCGGTGATCGGGTTCGCCGGATCGACCTCGACCACGTCGTACTGCTTCTCGAGTTCTTCGACGATGCGGGCCTTGGGGATCGGTCCCTGCATCGTAAAGCCGCCGTAAAGGTTGGCGGCCGTCTTCAGCACGCCCAGCCGTTGCCGCTTCTTCTGCGCGACCGTCGTGATCGAGCGGACCACCTCGTACTCCGCGGGGACGCCCTTGTCGATGAACGGGATCACCACCTTATCGAGGCCGCAGGTGAACGCGGCGCCGAGGAAAATTTCCTGCGTAGTGCGGGCGCCGCGATCCTTGGTGGCGACGCTGCGGGCCTCGATGCCGAACTGCTTCTCGGCGTCGGAGGCCTCTTCACTGAAGTTCTCGATCTCGTGCTTGGTGACGCGGATCTTGCCGTCCGACATGCTCGACAGCTCGCTGAGCGTGGAGATCAGGTCACGCTTCTGGGCGGCGTACTCGGCGGGCACCTGGGGGCTGACGAAGGCGTCGACCTGGATCGGCGGGACGTCTTTATCGGCGGCCAGGTCCTTGACGAGTTGGCGGGTCTTCGCCGACAGCGAGTTGAGCTTCTCGGTCGTCATGTCGAGCCGCTCGTCATTGTTCGACAAGAACACATTGACCGCGCCGACAATTACAAGCAGGCACAGCGTGCGGAGGAGGTAGTGGCCCCACTTCGAATCGCCGTCCTCGCGGCCGGCCCAGTGCCGTTTGCTGATCAGCACCATGCAGACGTAGAGCATCACCGCGGTGATGCTCAGGAAATAAACGGCGCTCGACAGGCTGACGACGCCGCGCTCGAAGTCGGCGAACTGCTCGGCGACGCTCCATTGGCGGACCGTCTGGGCCAGTGAGGCGTCCTTGACAATCAAGTCGGCCGCGCCGAACAGCGCCAGCGGCGCATTGAAAATGGCGCCGAGGATAAAGCCAACGGTCAGGTTGCTGGTGAGGAAGGACGCGACCATGCCGACCGACAGCATCGCGACGCCTACGAACCAGTACCCCAGATACGAGCCCAGGAAGAGGCCCCCGTCCGGATTTCCAAGGCCCCAGCGGAACACCAGGAACACGCTGAACATCGAGAACAGCAGCGCCACGGTGAAGATCGCGACGCCCGCCTTGAACTTGCCCATGACGACGTCGAAGTCGGTCGCCGGCATCGTCAGCAGCAGCTCGTCGGTCCCCTGGCGGCGTTCCTCGGCCCAGATGCTCATCGTGATGGCAGGGATAAACGCCAACAGAATGAATGGCATCCACCTCGAGAGCTGATCGAGGTTCGCCAGGTTGTTGCTAAAGAACTCCGGCGGCCAAAAGGCCGCGAGCGACGTCAGCATCACGAAGACGCAGATAAAGACGTAGCCCGTCGGGTTCGAGAAATAGCTGACAAAGTCGCGACGGAAGATCGCGTGCAGGACGGTCCAGTTCATGGGGGATCGTTCTTGCCGATGACGATTGAGGAAGGGGGATGGTGGGGATGGGGGGAGATAAGGTGATGGCTGTTCGAGGGGCGTCTTCTAACGGTCCGCAGAATCAATCTGGATAAACTAGTGATTGTGACGGCCATTGGATGAAGAGGTCGGTGAGAGTTTCGCAGTCGCTTGCGATCCCCCTACCTCCAATTCATCCCCTCATCTCCCTTCAATGCGCTTAGTCCTCAAGCACTCTCCACCACGCCGGTGAGTTCGTGGAATTTGGCGTCCAGCGCCGCGGGGTCGCTGCCCAGACCCGACGGCAAGCCGTCGAAGACGACGCGGCCCTCGTTGATGAAGATCACGCGGTTGCACATCGCCTCGACCTCTTGCAGGATGTGCGTCGAGAGGAGCACCGTCTTGGTCTCGCCGAGCGTGCGGATCAGCTTGCGGACCTCGCGGATCTGGTTCGGATCGAGGCCCGCGGTCGGCTCGTCGAGGATCAGCACGTCCGGCTCGTGCAGCAGCACCTGGGCCATCCCGACACGCTGGCGGTAGCCCTTACTAAGCTTGCCGATCGGCTTGCCGATGACCGCTTCGAGCCGGCACTGGTCGACGACGGCCTCCAGGCGGTCCTTCAACCGCCGCGACTCCATGCCCCGGGCCTGGCCGAAGAACTTCAGCAGCGTCCGCGGCGTCATGTCCGGGTAGAGCGGGCCGTTCTCGGGCAGATAGCCCAGCCGCTTGGAGGCTTCAATCCGCTCGGTTGAGGTGTTGTAGCCGGCGATCTTGGCCACGCCCGCCGACGGAGAGAGGTACCCCGTCAGCAGCTTCATGGTGGTGCTCTTGCCGGCGCCGTTGGGGCCCAGGAAGGCGGCGACCTCACCCTTGCGGATGGCGAAGGTCACGTCGCGGGTGGCTGCGAAGTCGCCGTAGAACTTCGACAGGCCCTCCGCCTCGATCATCGCAGCGGGCATCGCAGCGGGCATCGGAGTGGCGGACATCGGCGTGGTTGCTTGGCCTGCGCCGGCGGTCTGGGGCGTGCTCATGCGGTGGTGCTCGACCGTACTGCTCGCGTAAAAAACGGGGGGTAAGTCGCTAAAGCTAAACCGCCCGGTGGCGGCCTGTCCATCCCGTAGCGGGGTGGATCGAAAGCGGGTGAGGCGTCCGCCTTATCTCCGCCGGGCGGCCAAAGCGTCCCTGCCACCGGCTACGGACTCTCGCGATAGGTGGTTCGAAGGGCGTCAAGATTTCACCTCGGCGACCAATCACGATCGGTCACGCCAGCGAGGTCAGCGGCGTGTCGATGGGTTCGGTGACCGAGCACGTCGGCTCCGACACCCCGCGACTAACCACGACGCGCCGCCGCCAGTCGGCGTCGTCGGGCACAGGAAAGTCGCTCCGCAAGTGGACGCCGCGCGATTCGGTTCGCACGGCCGCCGAACGGATCATCAGCTCGGCGACCTGGAGCATGTTCTGTAGCTCCCAGCCATCGGGCGTGATGAGCTGCCTCGTCAGCACGTAGTGACGCCACGCCAGGATGCTCTCGGCCGCTTCCGCCAACCCCGCCGCGTCGCGCCACACCCCGGCGCGGACCCACATCAGGCTCTTCAGCGAATTGCGGATGTCGGCCAGGTCGAGGGTCTCGGCCGACTTCGGGACTCGCGGGTTCTCTAGCGGGATCGCCCGGTATGTGTCCGGCTCCTCGAGCGCCGCCTGCGACGCCGCCGCGCCGGCTCGGTGGCCGTAAACGAGCCCCTCCAGCAGGCTGTTCGAGGCGAGACGGTTGGCGCCGTGGAGGCCGCTGGAGCTCGATTCGCCCGCGGCGAAAAGGCGTGGCACCGTCGTCGCCCCGCGGTCGTCAACGCGGACGCCGCCGATCATGTAATGCGCGCCGGGGCGGACGGGGATCGGGTCGGTAGCGATGTCGATGCCGAACTCACGGCAGGTCTGGGCGATGCCCGGGAACCGGTTGCGGACGTGCTCGGCGTCGAGGTGACGCAAGTCGAGATAGACGCACGGCCGGCGCGTCTTCTCCATCTGTTGGACGATCGCTCGGCTGACGATGTCGCGGGGGGCCAGCTCGGCGCGGGGGTCGTACTCGGGCATGAAGCGGTGGCCCTCGGCGTCGACCAGCCAGGCGCCCTCGCCCCGCATCGCCTCGGTGATCAGGCTGCGGCTCGAACCGGCGATGTAGAGCACCGTCGGGTGGAATTGCATGAACTCCATGTCGGCCAGCTCGGCGCCGGCGCGATAAGCAATGGCGTGACCATCGCCCGTCGCGACGGGGGGATTGGTCGTCTCTCGGAACAGCTGACCAGCGCCGCCAGTGGCGAGGATCGTTTGTTTGGCCCACACAAACGTCTTGCCGTGCGAAGGCCCCCATACCAGCGCGCCGCGGCACTCGGGCTCACCGGTCGCCTCGCCGGGCGTCGTGAGCAAGTCGATTGTGAAGGTCTTTTCCCACACCTGCGCGCGGAGGGTCTCATGGGCGTGGGTCCACATGGCCCGCATGATCTCGCGGCCAGTGGCGTCCCCCAGGGCGTGGGCGATGCGGTTGTGGCTGTGCCCCCCCTCGCGGCCAAGGAGCAACTCGCCGTCGTCGGCAAGGTCGAATTTGGCGCCCCAGGCTATTAGCTCGCGGATATGGGCGGGGGCCTCCCGAACGACCAGCTCGACCACCGCGGGGTCGCACAGATTGGCGCCGGCGATCAGCGTGTCGCGGACGTGGCTGTCGAAGTTGTCGTCGGGGTCGAGGACCCCGGCGATGCCCCCCTGGGCGTAGGAGCTATTGGATTCGCGGCGGTGGTCCTTAGTGACGATCAGGACCGACAAACGGGGGTCGCACGCCATCGCGGCCCGGAGGCCGGCGATCCCGCCGCCGACGATTAAAACATCGACAAAATGGTGCGGGATCCGCTTCGGGTGGAAGGGCGCCAGGTAGCGTGGATTGGCCGAATCGGCGGGCTCGGACACGGGCGGACTCGCTAGCATGGGGGGCAAGACCGGCGGAACCGGCGCCCCCGATATCCTAGGGGCCCGGGAGCCCCGCTACGAGACTAGCGCCGGCTTTAGCAGTTGTGAGTATGCTGGTTGGATGCCGCCCAAAGGCGCCGCAGCCCCGCTCCCTTTGATGCAAACTACGCGATGCGATTGTTTAGGCCGTCACTTTTGATGTTGCTCGTTGGCGTGGCGCAGTTCGCTGAGCTTACGCCGCCGCTCATGGCCCTCAATGTTTTCCAGGTTGGGAACAGTCTCACAGCCGATTCGATGGCGAACTCGTCCTACGTCCCTTGGGAGCCGCGATTTCCGATTGGAACGGAGGTGATGCTCGAGGCCGCATTGGGCCAGCCAGTGAATCTCGCGTACCACATGCGCGGCAATACCACGCTGGACTACCTGTGGCAAAATCCGACGGCGCCCGATACCAGTGTGACATCTTATGGCAACCACACCGTCGCGCTGCCTAACAATTCGTGGGACTACCTGACTCTGCAAACTTTCCCATCGATTTTCGACCCGATCCCGACGCTCGGGCAGGAAGTCGCCGCGATGCAAAACTTCATCGCCGCCGCGGATGTCGGCGGCGGAGGAGCGACCAAGATCATCGTCTACGGCCCGTGGCCGGGTTCGGCAGAGACAGAGTGGACAAGGCAGTGGAATAACCCCGTCATCGACGCGGCCGAAACCGAGACGATCAACTCGGCCGCCTATCAAAACCTGCTCTACGACAAGATTGACGCCCTCTATCCCGGCCGGGTGCAGCTGGCTAGCGCGGGCAAGGTGCTTCGCAAGGTCCGTGACTTGATACTGGCGGGACAGGCCCCGATCGCTTCCACGAATAGCCTTTACCGTGACTTGATCCATATGTCGGGGCTTGGTCGCTTCGTAGCATCGACCACCATACAGGATGTCATCCTGCAACGTTCAACGGTAGGACAATCGATCGATAGGACCGTGCCAAGCTGGTCGACTTCAACCGACATCACCGACGAACAAGCGGCTTGGATCCAACTCGTCACTTGGGAGGTGCTGCTTGCCGACGAACGCTCGGGCGTCCTCGCGCCGGCCGCCGGGGACTACGACGGCAATGGCGTCATCGACGCCGGCGACTACGACGTCTGGGCGACCTTCTTCGGCTCGACGACGCGGCTTCTCGCGGACGGCGACCACAACGGCGTCGTTGATTCGGCGGACTACACGATCTGGCGGGACGCCTTCACAGCGGCGACGGCGGTTACCGTGCCCGAGCCCGCGGCAGTGATCCTGATCGCGGTCCTCGGCGCGTCATTTGTCGCCCGCCGACCCCGCGTTCGCTGATCCGTCTTCGGCCGCGTTGACGCTGCGGAGGTACCGCTCGACCGAGTCGCGGAGTCTCGGCGGCGTCTTGCCGCGGGCGCTCTCACGCAAGTCGCGGAACGAGTCTTCGGTCACCTGGCGTTGCGCCGTGGGTCCTTTTGGGCTAAGGCCCAGGCTGCGAAGTGCGCGGTTGAGCTGGGTTTCTCCCTCGGCGCCTCGCTCGGCCGCCTTCTGCTTGCGGGCCTGCCAGCGCTCGACGAATTCGCGTAAGTCCTCGTCGGTCCAGCCGAGCTTGTCGAGCAGCTTGCGATCGACTTCCTTTTTGCTCAGCTGCTCCTCAAGCCGCTTGAGAACGAGATCGGTCTGCTCGCGGGCGTAGTCGAGGTTGGCGGCATCGCCCCCCGATTCGGCGCCTTCGCCGGCGGCGTCCGACGTCGCGCCCCGATCCCCGAGCGCCATCGGACCGCCTCGCCCGGCCGGGTTCTTGCCGTCACCGGCGCCCTTGCCGCGCTGATCCTCCAATTTGTCGGGTTGTTCCGAACCACCATCCGCGCCGCTTGAATCTTGAGATTCATCGCCCCGCGGCTGATCGGACGGCTTACCGGGCTGGCCTTCGCCGGATTCAGGGGTTTGATTCGGCTCCTTCCCTTGCTTTTGGCCGCCCGGTTCATCGCGACCTTGCTTATTGCCATCGCCGCGCTCACCCTGATCGCCCCTCTCCGACTCGCGCGACTTGCTGCCTTGCCCGCGTTCCTCCCCCGACTGTCCGCCGGTAGCAGAGTCGCTCGTCTCTTCGCCCCCTTCGCGGCCTGAAGAATCGCCAGCCCCCTTGTCGGCCGACTGCCCGGCGCCGCGGTCGGCGGCTTGGCTCTGGCCA
>JBGSJY010000575.1:0-1703 GCA_041741515.1 Pirellulales bacterium
TGCGAGACGGAACGAGCCCCTTATGTCCCTGAAGTCCGCCGCGTCGCTCTGTCGGCGCGTCCCGCTACTGGTCGCCCTGGCGTCGGCCCCGCTGTTGGCGCTGGGCCAGGCGGTCGCCGTTCCGCCGGCGGCGTCGTCAGCGGTCGAGTCAGTCGCCATCCCGGCCGACGCCCTCCCCTCTTCGACCGACGCCGAGGTTGAGAAAGGCCTCGAGCTCGAATCGCTCGGCCGCTGGGCCGACGCCGTATCCCACTACGAACAGGCCCTCCGCAAAACTCCCGGCGACCGCCGCCTCGAATGGCGGTTCGACGTCGCCCGTCTGCACAGTTGCCTCGAGCGTCGCTACGCCGACGCGAGCTTCATCGACACCCTCGGCAAGACCGACGCCCGCGCGTCGCTCGACTTGCACGCCGAATTGCTGTCGAAAATCGAGTCGCACTACGTCGTGGACCCGCCGTGGACCAAAATCACTCGCCGTGGCGCTCATGCCATGCTGGTCGCCTCTCGCGACCCGGCCTTCCAGAATCAGCACGGCATCCACCCCACGGACGCCCGCATCGAGTCGCTCCGGCAGGAACTGAACGACCGCTTGGTGGCGATCGGCGAGGTGCGGAACGCCCGTGAGGCATTGCGGATCGCGGCCGACCTTTCGGCCTTGGGCGAAAACCGCATCGGCGCGCCGGCGTCGGCTTGGACGATGGAGTTCGTCGCCGCTGCCGCCGGCGGCCTCGACACCTACTCGGCGTTCCTGACTCCCGGGCAGCTCCGCGACGTTTACTCGCAGATCGAAGGGAACTTCGTCGGTCTCGGCGTCGAACTGAAGGCCGACAACGGCGCCCTGCTCATTGTGCGGGTGATCCCCGGCAGTCCGGCCGAACGCTCGGGAATGAAGCCGGGCGACCGGATCACCGCCGTTGATGGCCAACAGACCGCATCGCTGAGCACGGACGAGGCCGCCTCGCTGCTCACGGGCGAGGAGGGGAGCTTCGCCTTCGTGACCGTTACGTCGATTGCGACCACCGCAGCGGAGACCGACGACCTCGCCTACTTGGCGGCGAAGCCGGTGGCCGGCTCGATGGCCAGTCAGCTCCGGACCCTCCGGGTGCGTCGCGAGCATGTCGAAGTTCCGAGCATCGAGGATTCGCGGATCTGTGACCCCGCCTACGGGGTCGCGTACATGCGGATCCCGGTCTTCCAGAAGTCGACCAGTCGCGACGCCGAGACCGCCCTCTGGGACCTCCACCGGCAAGGGATGCGGACGCTGGTCATCGACCTGCGGGGCAATCCCGGCGGGCTGCTGACCTCGGCGGTCGAGCTGGTCGATAAGTTCGTCGGCCAGGGGAATATCGTCTCGACCCGTGGCCGCAGCGACGGCGAGGACTTCGACTACCGCGCCCATGAGGCCGGCACCTGGCGGGTCCCGCTAGTAGTGCTGATCGACGGCGACTCGGCCTCGGCGAGCGAAATCTTCGCCGCGGCGATCCGCGACAGCCGGCGGGGAACGATCGTCGGTGACCGCTCGTTCGGCAAGGGATCGGTCCAGGGGATTTTCCCGATGGCCCACTCTGGCGCCGGCATCCGCCTGACAACCGCCAAGTTCTACTCGCCGCTGGGTAAAGCGATCAGCGACGTGGGCGTGAGCCCCGACGTGCCGGTCCAGGCCCTGGCCCAAGGCGCCGGCGCGGCGACCCATGTGGCGGGTT
>JBGSJY010000576.1:0-3013 GCA_041741515.1 Pirellulales bacterium
GCCGTTCGGGCACGCGGGCGAGGCGGTGCTCGACGGGCTGCTGGCGGACATCGGCGGCTTCAACCACAACGCCCAGGCGGTGCGGCTGTTCACGCTGCTCGAACGGCGCTACCCCGACCGGCCGGGGCTTAACCTCACCGCCGAGGTGCTCGACGGTCAGCGCCGCCGCGCGACGAAGCCGGCACGGAGCATCGATCAACTCGAGCCGCAGCCCGTGGATACGCAGACGCCGCTGCTAGAGGTGCAGGTTGTCGATGCGGCCGACAGCATCGCCTACGACTCGCACGACGCCGACGACGCCTTGGAGCTTGGCTTGGTGACGCTGGCGGACCTCGACTCGATCACGCTGTGGCGTGAGTCGGCTGACCGAGTGCGACGGCGCTACACGGCGCTCGGCGACGACGACCTCCGTCGGGCGACAGTTCACGAGGTAATTGACCGCCAAGTGAGCGACCTCTACACGACACTCACCGAAGCGATCGCCGAGCGCGGCATCGACTCGGTCGAGGCGTTGCGATCGGCCGGGGTGATCGCCCGCCACTCGGAGGTGATGGCCGGGCAGAAGCTGGAACTGGAGTCGTTCCTGTTCCGGGCCGTCTACCGCCACCCCTTGGTGCTGCGGCACCGCGCCGAAGCGACGGCGGCGCTGGAGCACTGTTTTGAGCGGGTGCTCGCGTCGTCGGCAGAGCTGCCAGGGGCCTTCGCGGAGATCGCGGCGAAGGATTCGCCCCGGCGGGCCGCGGGCGACTACGTGGCGACGCTGACCGACCGGGCCGTCCTCGAAACCGCGCGGCCCGTCTTGCGGTGAGGAAGGCCCCGCTGGAACGCAGGTCGTGCCGGTTGGCGCGGTCTTGCTGCTCATGGGGCAGAGCCGGCTCCACCCGGCCGGGCGGGTTCAGTGTTTCTGGACGGCCGGGCCTGTAGACTGGAGGCTCCCTCCCTTCCCGTTTCCCCACTCGCTCCAAGCCCACGATGGCCCTGATTATCCTCAGGCTCGTCTTCCTGATGGTCGCCTCGGCGCTCGGGTACCAGCTTGCGCGGTCGGATTTTGTCGTCAGCGAATCGCCCCTCTTGGGATGGTCGAGCTTTGTGGGGGTGATGGTCTTCGCCGGCGGAGTCATCTATGCCGACGCCCTCGTGCGCCGCAAGCGGATCGACGTGATCACGGCCGTCTACTTCGGGATGATCATCGGGCTGTTCCTGACGTATGTCTTTCAACTGGCGCTCACGCCGCTGCTGCCGCAGTCGCAGGAACTCGCCGACCTCGCGGACTGGATCCGGCTCGCGATGGCGACGGTCGTTTGTTACTCGTGCATCAGCATCCTGCTGCAGACGAAGGACGACTTCCGCTTCATCATTCCCTACGTCGAGTTCCAGCGCAAGGCGAAGGGGAACACGCCGCTGGTGCTCGACACGAGCGTCATCATTGACGGCCGCATCGCCGACGTCGTGGAGACCCGCATCCTCGAGTCGCAGCTGGTGATGCCGCAGTTCGTCATAGCCGAGCTGCAGACGATCGCCGACTCTAGCGACAAGCTGCGCCGCAACCGCGGCCGCCGGGGCCTGGACGTGCTCAACCGCCTGCGGAGCGACAAACAGGTCGACTTGGTGATCTTTGACCGCGACCTGCCGGAGTTCGAGGGCCAGCCCGTCGACCAGAAACTGGTGCTGCTCGCCAAGCACCTCGACGGTAAGGTCGTCACGAACGACTTCAATCTCAACAAGGTGGCGAAGGTCCAGAACGTGGGGGTCGTGAATCTCAACGAACTGACAAACGCCCTTAAGCCGATCTTCCTCCCCGGCGAGGAGGTCACGGTCCGCGTCATGAAGCCGGGCGAAGAGACACACCAGGGCGTCGGCTACCTCGAGGACGGCACGATGGTCGTCATCGAGAACGGCCGCGCGCACATCGGCGAGCCGGTCACCGCCGTCGTGACAAGCGTCCTGCAAACCAACGCGGGGCGGATGGTCTTCGCCAAGTTCGACCGCTCAGCCTCAAAAGCCGAGCCGGCGAAGCCCGAGAACGGCGAAGCGCGTCACGCGGATTCGGCCTGACCCTCGCCATTGGCCGTGAGCCCACGACGCAAGTCGTGGGAGTGCGCTACGGTTGAGATGGCTCTGGGTTCTCTCCGACGACTTGCGTCGCTGGCTCGCTAGCCGCTCGCTGGGCGATCGCGTCGGCGACTTGCTGCCATTGCCAATCGAGCGTCACCTCGTGGCCGCTATCGTCGAGCCGGACGAGGTCCTTGTCACTCGACCCCAGCTCTTCGTAGAACCGCTCGGCGGCCGGCGTATCGATGATCGGGTCGTCGATAGCGACAACGACGGTCGTCGGCGCCGTGATCTCCACCGCGCGGCCGCGGTTGTCGTCCATCAGCTCGAAGAGCTCGTCCACGACCGACTTGGGCGTGAAGGGCGTGCGGCCGGGAAAGTCATCGCGGCTGGGGTCGTGGCAGTCGAGCGGGTAGGGGGAGTTGAGCACCTCGACAAACACCAGCGAGTGTTCGGAAATCTCGTGCCAGGTCCGCGTCGAGAGGACGGGGCTGCGGGCGTCGGAAACCTCGACCGCCGGCGCCAGCAGCACCGCGAAATCCGCCGCCTGAGGGGCATCGAGCAACACGCCGATCGTCACCGCGCCGCCAAGCGAGTGCCCAACGACGCCGACGCGGCCGAAGTCTTTCCTTAAAGCGGCCAATTCGCCCCGCACCTTGTCGAGCCACGCTTGAGAGGTCGATTCGCTGTACTTCGGGACGGGCTCGGCAAACCCCGGTAGCCGCAAGGCCCGGCAGTGGTAACCGCGCTGGGCGAGGTCCTCGGCGATGAACTCGTAGTGCCGCGGCGAGGCGCCGAGGCCGTGGACGAGCAGGATCGCCGTGTCGCGATCGACGCCACCGCTCGGCGCCACGTCGAACGTGTCGCAGCCCTCGATGACGCCCGTCGGATCACGATCGAGCGTCGCTTCCCAAGCGCGGGCCTCGCGCGCGACGTAGGCCGCGTAGATCGCGTAGATCGG
>JBGSJY010000577.1:0-2360 GCA_041741515.1 Pirellulales bacterium
GAGTCGTTCTACAATCGCAAGCGGCTTCATCAGTCGTTGGGCTACAAGAGTCCCGATCAGTTCGAAACCGAACACGCCCCGGTCCTAGCGGCGTAGAGTCCCACCCCGCCGCTGTCCGAAAGTCGTGGGCTATCGCATACCGGCGAAGGCCTGAGCGCAGCGCTCGTCGGCACCGGGGTTGTCGTCGATGTGTCGAACTCGCCGTCCTTCGAAGACCGGGCGGTGCTGGAGTTCTTCGAGACTTCGACTCGCAATCTGATGGCGGCTGAAGCTGCTGCTGGCGTTGGGCATCACGTTGCCCTCTCGGTGGTGGGCGCCGATCTACTAGCCGACAGCGGTTACATGCGCGCGAAAGTCGCTCAAGAGAAGCTGATCCAATCGGCCGCGGTTCCCTACACCATTGTCCGTGCGACGCAGTTCTTCGAGTTCCTTGGCGGGATCGCCGACTCCGCGACAGCTGACGGCGAAGTGCGACTGCCGGCCGCGAGGATGCAGCCGATCGCAGCGCGCGACGTAGCGGCGGCGCTGGTCGAAGTCGCGATAGCTGCGCCGATGAATCGTGTCATCGAGATTGCCGGGCCTGAGCCGCTGCCGATGCATGAAGCCGTGGGGCGTTGTCTAGCCGCACGGGGTGATTCGCGCACGGTGCTTACCGACCCCAAGGCTAGTTACTTTGGGACACCCTTAAGCGACAGCGAGCTGGCGCCTGTCGGCGCCGCACGTCTTGGATCGACGCGGCTCGAAGCGTGGCTTGCCGGCTAACACCTCCGCGATCGTCTACGAAGCGTGTGAATTGACGGAGTGGGCGCCATCGCCAGCGAAAGTGCTAGCAGACGCTCAAGGTTGTAAACGGGCGGCGCCACGAATCCCGGGATGAAGGGTCGCCATGGCGCAGGGCGCCTGCGAGTAATTCGGCCTTTGATTTTTTGGCATCGCGGCAACCAACCGCCGCGCCGGCGTGTCGCCCCTCTCGACACCGCGTCGCTTCGCGCGACACCGTTCCTGCTCGACGATGTAAGAAAGGTCCTAGTTTCCTGCTACACGTCAACGAAGGCCTTCTCAGCGCCTTGTTCTCGCCTATCATCGGCCGCGTGCCGACGAGTCGTCGAGAGGTGATGTCGTCATTCCTCTCCAGCGCTCTCTGAGCCAAGGTGTTCGAGCCGTGTGCCGTATCTGGCTTACACAGTCGGGCGACAAAACACGCGGACGTTCACACTTTGGTGTTCGGCGTCTTCATCCGTCCACGAGGGTCCTCTTATGAAGCAACGACACGCGTTCACTCTAGTCGAGTTGCTCGTCGTGATCGCGATCATTGGGATCCTGGTCGCGTTGCTATTGCCGGCGGTGCAGGCGGCGCGGGAGTCGGCGCGGCGGACGCAGTGTTTGAACAACCTCAAGCAGATGGCGCTGGCGCTGCACAACTACCACGGCGCCTACGGCTCTTTCCCCGCCGCGCGGATGTCGAGCAACCCGAAGTTCGGCCACATGGTGGGCCTGCTGCCGTTTATCGAAGAGTCGGCGGTCGGCGACCAGTTCGACCGCGAAGCGCCGGGCGGCTTCGCCGAGCCCAAGCACCAAACGATCGCCAATCTGCGGGTGGCGATGATCCACTGCCCGTCGAACCCCAACCCCGACCCGATCAAGATGCGGCTGTCGAGCAAGACGGGAACCAGTTACGGCGCGTACCTGACGGCGACCGGCTCGACGACCGACCCCAACGCCCCCGACATCCTCACGGGATCGGCCCTCGACTACTGGGTGAACCACGGCATCAACAAATCGGCCTATGCACTGGTGAATCCGGACGACCCGGCCCCGACGCCGATCTTCGCCGGGACAGCGCCGCAGATGTCGAAGGCGACCGACGGGCTCTCGCACACCACGATGCTCATCGAGCACGCCGGGTACGACCAGCACTACGTCCGCGGGGTGGGGATGCCGATGCCCCCGACTGACGTCACGCTCGACCAGCCGGGGGCCTGGGGGACGTGGCTCGGCTGGTGCGCGTTCATGATCCAGACCTACCCTAGCTACACGCCAGACACCTATCCGACGAACCTGTCGAACATCCCCGCGGGGACCGATTGCGCGGTCAACTGCAACAACTCGCAAGGGGTCTTTGCGTTTCATCCGGGGGGAGCGCACGTCGGGATGGGCGATGGCAGCGTCCGCTTCTTGAACGACGACACCAGCGCTCAACTGCTCATGTACCTCGTTACCCGCGACAGCGAAGAGGTCTTGCCGAATGAGTGATGGCCAAAGGAGTAAACGGGCAGCGAAAGCTTTGGGCTGCCTCGGCGCCGCGGCGCTCGCGCTGGCCGGATGCGCCAAGCCCGAGGCCGTCACCGCGGCGGGGCAGG
>JBGSJY010000578.1:0-2542 GCA_041741515.1 Pirellulales bacterium
GAGTCGTTCTACAATCGCAAGCGGCTTCATCAGTCGTTGGGCTACAAGAGTCCCGATCAGTTCGAAACCGAACACGCCCCGGTCCTAGCGGCGTAGAGTCCCACCCCGCCGCTGTCCGAAAGTCGTGGGCTATCGCATACCCGAGATACGAAGGATAGTATTCTTCCGTAACTGCTCGGAAACCCACTGGTATTCCATCCGCGATATCATCTGCGATGTCTAGGTCGCTAAAGGTCTTGCCCGCTTGCATTTGTTCGCCGACGGCATTGATTAGATGTCCGCCAATCCCGCTATCTAGGCCGACTATCACTATCTCCGGTTGATCAAACGAGTGATAAAGTCCTACCGAGAATACATACCCTGGCCCCTCATCATCCTCAGGGATTCCAACGAGATGCCAGCCTACGCGTGTGATGTCGGACAATAACTTCCGGTCCGAATCATCTTCGGCAGCGGGAAGAGGTTTCATTTCCATACGGCATTTCTGTTCGAAAGAGTAGGCCGGAACAAGCGCCAGCGCGGGTCCGGCTTGGCAAACGGCGGGTGGCTGGGGTCGCAGCCGATAGGCGGAGCCCCCAGCGCCCGAGCGAGTGGTCGCCGTCGTGGTGATTCGCTGGGGGCTTCGCTTCGCTGCGACCCCAGCCAACCGAACAGGCTACGCCTCTTCCTCATCATCAAACACTACTACCATCTCCTCCCCCGCGAACGCGACCACATCCCCCTGCTTCAGCTGCTTCCGCCGCCGCGTCTCGACCGCGCCGTTCACCAGGACCTCGCCCCCTTGGATGACCTGCTTCGCTTGGCCGCCGGTCGCGACGAGGTTTTGGACCTTGAGGAATTGGTCGAGGTGGATCGTGGTTTGGTGGGCGTGGGACATCGGGGAGCGGGGTTGATCGCGATGGTAAGGGGTTCGACGGGGCCACCCGCGGCTAGCGCCGACGGCTCACGGGCGCCGGGGATGCCGAACGTACTCTTGTAAACGAGTGACGAGCCGCGGCGGAAGCCGGCCCGACTTCAGGCGGCACTCCCACACGGTCCAGACCGAGTAGCCCAACGCGCGCAGCTCGTTCGTGACGCGGCGGTCGCGACGGCGGTTGCGGTCGATCTTCGCCGTCCAGTAGGCGCGGTTCGATTTGGGTATCCTCGCGCCGCGCGGGCAATCGTGCGCGTGCCACCAGCAGCCGTGCACGAAGATCACCAGCGGCTGGCGGCGACGCTTCTCGACGACCCGGCTCCGCCCCGTGATCACCCCGCCCCGCCCCGTGATCACCCGGCCCCGCCCCGAGATAACAAAGTCGGGCTTGCCGGGGAGCTCGGCCACCTCACGTAGGTAAGCGACATCCAGCTCGTCGAGCAGCGCCGCGACGAGCAGCTCTGGCCCCGTATCGCGGCCCTTCACCGCCCGCATCGTGCGGCTCCGCGCGGCGGAGGGTTTGGCGAAGCGCTGCGCGGGCATGGGAAGTTCCGAGTGAGCGATCGTCTCGACCCCTCACCGTAACCCACCACCACGAGTGACCGCGAGCCCACGACGCAAGTCGTGGGAGTGACGTGGGTACCAAATCCGCTTCCACGACTCGCGTCGTAGGCTCGCCATTCTTCGCAAGGGAAATCTAAAACGAGACCGCGTCGCCCGGCGGCTCGAGCCCGAACGCCTCGGCCCACGCTTCGCACAGCTTGTCGACCGTGTCGGGCGGGCCGGCGATCACCTTGTCGCCGAGGATCTGGGCCGGCAGACCGAAGCGTCCCTGGTTGGCGATCGCCGCGGAGAGCGCGACGTGGTTCTTGATCCGCCCCGCCAGCGCGCCCTCCTCGTCCTTCAGCGCGACGCTGAGCTTGTCGCCATCAACGTGACGGCGGGCCTCGATCAAAGACGCCGTGCGGCTGGGGATCGAGTCGCCGCGGAGCATCCACTCGTGGAACGCCTCGAAGTCGTCCGGCGCGAGCTCCGCAACGGCCAGCGACAGCTTGGCCGCGTAGCACGCCCCCAGGGACTGCTTCCGCGCTTTCTTGACGTACGGGTTGCACTCGATCTCGTTCGGCACGGGCATCACCACCACCGCGACCTGCCCGTCGAAGCGGCGCAGCGCCTCGGTGAGCTTCTCCTGGAATTCGCGGCAGTGGGGGCACGCGTAGTCCATCATCTCGATGACCACGTGCGGCGCGTCGGGCGAGCCGAGCACCGCCTGCTCGTAGGTGTCGAACTTGAGCCGGCCATTCAGCGCGGTGACGATCCGCGGCCCGCCCTGGCGACGCGCGGGCTTGCGCGCCGCTGGTCTGTCGCCCGCCCCCTCGGGCTCGGGCGCTTCGATCGTCGTCGCCGCTTGTTCGTCCGGCGTCCGCTCGGCTGGCGATGGGTCTGCTGTCGATGACTGGTTTGACGACGTCTCGCCGAGGTTGAACTGCTCGGTGATCTCGGCCGTGTATTCTGACACGGTCGGGGCGGCGAACATCGTCTGGCCGCTGGCCAGCGCGATGACGCCCAACAGGCCCGCCACGGTCGGCAGACCCAACGCCGGCGGGCCTTCGGCCGCGGGCTGGTAGG
>JBGSJY010000579.1:0-7538 GCA_041741515.1 Pirellulales bacterium
GCCGCCATAGGCGCTCCGTTGCCGTCGAAGTACCCGTCGTAACCGGGGACTTGGTAACCCTGGTGGGGAACGTGGATCGCCTTCTTCTTGTGCTTCTTCCACCACTCGCGGGTGCCGACCTGCTCGGCCGTGCTGGCGCCGGTGAACGAGGGCCATTCCCACGCCACGACGGGAGTGGCGGAGCACAGGGCAAGGATTGCTAGCAGCGTCGTTCGAAGCATGGCGGACGGTCGGCCTGGGTGGCGATCGGGCGCGGCGGGGGCGCGGGTCGCGGACCGTAGGACGCACGGCCGGGACGCGTCAAGAGAAACTCCAACCGCCAAGAAGCCGGTAACGCCAAGGTTCGCCAAGGAAAACCGGGCAGGATTACCAAGATTTGCGGGATATGTCGTGAAGGATCGATCCTGTTGATCCCGCCCGAATATCTTGGCGATCCCTGGCGCTCTTGGCGACTTGGCGGTTCCCTGTCAGGCGCTTTCGGCGGTTGCGGTATCAATCCGCTCCACCAGCACCCGTTCGATACGGCGGTCGGTCACCTCGAGCACCGTAATGCGCACAACGCCGTCGTGGACGACCTCTTCCCCTTGCACGGGGACGTGGCCCAGCTTGGTGAAGACATACCCGGCGATCGTGTCGAAGTCGCGGTCTTCGGGGAGATCGATCCGCAGGCGGGTATTGATCTGATCCACGTGGGTGCGGCCGAGCACCTCGCAGACCCCCTCGCCGACGTTGCGGAATTCGTCCACGACCTCGTCGTCGTACTCATCGACGATCTCGCCGACGATCTCTTCAAGGATGTCCTCGATCGTCACCAGCCCCGCGACGCCGCCGTACTCGTCGAGCACCAGCGCGATGTGCGTGCGTTGCTTTTGGAACATCGCGAGCAGGTCGTCAACCGGCTTGGTCTCCGGCACAAAGATCGGCTTGCGGACCATTTCGCGGACGCTGAGCCGTGTGGCGGGGTCCGACTTGGCGAGCTCGGGGATCAGGTCCTTCACATAGAGGATGCCGACGATGTCGTCGCGTGACTCGGCGTAGATCGGCAGCCGAGTGTGCCCCATGCGGATGATGGTGGCGATGAGAACCTCCCACGGCTCGTCGACCTGCAGCATGTGCATCTCGGTCCGCGGCGTCATGACTTCGGAGACGTCGGCGTCGCCCAACTCGATGACGCCCTCGATCATCTCGCGGGCCTCTTCTTCGAGCAGGCCCTCGCGGTGACCTTCGGTGACGATCGTACGGATCTCTTCGCCAATGGTCTCTTCGTCAGAGACGAACGGCTCGCGACCGGCCATGCGATGGAGAACGGTGTCGAGCAGCCGCGCGCCGGCCCGCATCGGGGCCGAGACCACTCCCAAGGCGCGCCACAACGGCCAGGTGTGGTACAGGAAGGGCTCGGCGAAGACTCGGGCAAAAGCCCAGGTCGCCGCCACGCGCAGCAGCGCGAGCGTCAGCCCCACGCCGCCGGCGACGCCGTACAGCGCCCACTCGCTGTCGTAGTAGCCGACCGTCCAGGCGAAGGTCGCAACCGAGAACAGGGCCACCGCGAAGGCCCCGAGGAGGTCGAGCCCCAGGGCGGTGGTCTCGTGTTGGCGGAGGATCTCGCCGAAGCGGTCAAGATTATTGCGGCGCCAGCAGATCTCCTGCAGGTCGGTGCGTGAGAACTCGCGGAGAGCGCGGGAGCTCACCGCCGTGAGCACCGTCGCCACGAGCGACACCAGAGCGATCCAGAATAGCGCGATTTGGCTCACCGGGAGGGGCTCTCCTGAGGGGCCCCAGTGGGCGCCGCGGAGGGGCCGGGCGACGCGACTCCCGCCAAGCGCAGGTACTTGGCTTCGGCCTCTCGCATCGCGGCGACCTCGTCATCCGCCTTGTCGCGATGCCCCGCCAGGTGGAGCGACCCATGGATGACGTACAGCAGCAGCTCGTCCGAGGCGGGCCACCCGTAGTCGGCCGCGTTGTCCGCCGCCGTATCGGCGCTGACGATCACTTCCCCTTCCAGCCGCGGCGGCTCGTCCACGAGGGCGAAGCTCAGCACATCGGTCGGGTAGTCGTGCTGGAGGTGGCGGGCGTTGAGTTCGTGGATCGTCGGGTCATCGACGATGGCGATGCTCAATTCACCTTCGACGTAGCCGGCATCCGCCAGAATCGCCGCCGCCACACGGCGTATTCGATCTTCATCGACCGCGAGGGTCGACTGCTGGTTGGCGATCTCGATGTTCATCGGAAGGGGAAGGTTGGCAAAACAGCATTCGGGTGGGAGCCGGAAGCGTAAGCGCCCGGAGTTGAAGCGGGACCACCGCTGGCGAGCGGGTCCGCAGGTTCACTCCCGGCGCTGGCGCTTAGGGCTCCCCGACTCGGAACGGGGCCAAATCCAGCGTCTCTTGTCTCCTGTCTCCCGTCACCTGATTCCTGTCCTCCTGATACTTGCTCTCAGGCCGTAACCTGATCCGGATACTTCACCCGCCCGTGGTAGACGGCGGTGAGCGACTTGATTAGGCTCTCGCCGATCGTATGCAGCTCTTGCAGGGTGACCCCGCACTCGTCGAATTGGCCGTCGTCGAGCCGCTTGCGGGTGAGCTCCTCGACCAGGTTCTCGATCCTGGAGGGGGTTGGCTCGACCAAAGCCCGGCTGGCGCTCTCGACCGCGTCGGCGAGCATCAAGACGGCGGCCTCCTTGGTCTGCGGCTTGGGGCCGGGGTAGCGGAAGCGGCTCTCGTCGACTTTCGAGTCGTCCGCCTGGTCGAGGCTCTTCTTCTGCGCTTGGCGGTAGAAGTACTCGACGAGCGTTGTGCCGTGGTGCTGCTCGATGAAATCGACGATGCACTCGGGGAGCCGGTTCTGCCGTGCGAGGTCGGCGCCGTCTTTGACGTGGGCGATGATGACCAGCGTGCTCATCGCGGGCACCAGTGCGTCGTGTTGATTGCCGCCTTGGCCCTGATTCTCGATGAAGTAACCGGGCTTGAGCATCTTGCCGATGTCGTGGAAGTACGCCCCCACGCGCACCAAGAGGCCACGGGCGCCGATCGACTCCGCGGCCGCTTCGGCGATCGACGCCACGGTGATCGAATGGTTGTAAGTGCCCGGCGCACGGCGGACGAGCTCTTGCAAGAGCGGGTGGGCCGGGTCCCCCAGCTCGATGAGCGACAGGTCGGTCTGGACGTTGAAGACCCTCTCCACCAGAGGCAGCGACACCGTCAGCAGCGAGCCGGCGATCACCGGCCACAGGCCCGTGGCGAGCGCGAGCTGCATGGTGGGCCAGAGCGGCTGGCCTTCGACGGCGCCCACTGCCAGCGTTGTGATGATCGCCACCACGCCCGCCCAGAACCCCACCAGTAACAGCTTGCTGCGGTGCCTCACGGCGTCGAGCAGGATGATCGCGGCCGCCGCCGGCGCCAGCGCGATGACCGCGTCGCCGAGCGACCAGCCGAGTCCGATGGCGGCGACGAAGGCGGTCGTGACCGTCACCAGCAGGGCCGATTGGTGGCGGTAAGCGACGGCCACGGTCATGCCGAGCCACAGCAGCGGGATCATCTCCAGCCGCCATTCAGCGCCGGCGGCGTAGATCACGCCGAACATCGCCCCACAGGTGATCAGCAGCGACACGAGCAGCGTCGCATAGCGTCCCAGCTCAGCCACGGCGGCCCGGTCGGAACGGTAAAGTCCCATCCCGCAGAGCGCGAGCATCGCGATATAGAGCCAGTAGACCGCGACCGCGCGGCCGATGATTTCGCCCGCGGTGCGCTGGGCGAGAAACGCTTGGTGATCCAGGTTGAGCAGGGTCGAGTGGGCTTCGTCGAGCGGCTCGCCTCCTTCGGCCAGCCGGTCGCCGGGCTGAAAGACGCGAAACACGTCTTCGACTTCCGCCGCTTTGCGGTCGGACTGCGCCCGGGTCGCGGCTTCGTTCAGCTTGAGCGTCACCGGCAGCTCGGCGCGGACCCGCGCGAACACGTGGCGTGCGAGGTCGAGGTTCGGCATCAGCCTACGCAGCGACTGATCGAGGTCGTTGCGGACATTGTCCACCAGAGCGTCGCGTACGGCGACCTCGCGGGGGAACGCCTCTTTGCCCGGGCGTTGCACCAGGATCTGCTCGGCGTTGGCGTCGGTGGGGGCGCGATCGAGAATCCCGCGATCCTGAATCTGCTCAACCGCCTTTTCGAGCGCCAAGCCGAAACCCTCCCGGGCCTCTTCGGTGGCCAGGGCCGTACGGAAGCGCTCGAACTCGGTCCGTTTCTCTTCGTCCGTCGGGGCGGGGGTCCCCTCGGCAAGCTGCGGGAGGTAACGGGCCCACAACGCTTTATCGACCTTGTCGAGGGACTCTCCCCCGGCGAGCTGCAGCGCTTCGTTGCGGACTTGGGCGACCAGTTGCGCCAGCGGCGCCGGGTCGTTGTCGTACACGGCCTGGGCGAACCGTCGCGCGCGGTTGCGGGCGTCGCGGGTGGCGCGGTCGTCGAGTTGCTGGAACTCAACCCGAGCGGTCAAGTCGCGCGCCGGGATCTCCCCGAGGGCAAAGTCGCGCGGCGGCTCCCATCCCTTCACCAGCACCACCAGCAGCGCGGCGGCCACCGCAGCAATCGCCAGGCGGAGAACGACCGCGCCGCGACGCAGCTGACCGAGCAGCGTCGAGAATCTGCCCGGCGGCAGTTCGACCATCGCAACGCGTTGGCTGCGAGTTCGTTTGGGGGTTGGATTGGCCATTGTCGGTCGAGAGCGGCGCTGGTGGTTAACGACGCGTGTTGCGCGCGTCGGCCCCACGGCCATCACGTCACCGCGACTCCCCTTTTTCGTAAGCTTCGACGATCAGCGAAACGAGCCGGTGACGCACGATGTCGCTGGTTTGCAGGCGGACGCAGGCGATTCCTTCGATGCCGTCCAGCCGCTCGACCGCGTCGGCGAGTCCGCTGCGGGTGTGCGGCGGCAAATCGACCTGGGTGGCGTCGCCGGTGACGACCACTTTCGACTTGGCGCCCATCCGGGTGAGGAACATCTTCATCTGCGGGACGGTGGTGTTTTGCCCCTCGTCCATGATGATGAAGGCGTTGTTGAGCGTCCGCCCGCGCATGTAAGCGAGCGGCGCCACCTCAATGATGTCCTCGCTGGTGTAGCGCTTGAGCTGGTCGTAGTCCATCATCTCGCCCAACGCATCGAGCAGCGGGCGTAGATACGGGTGGATCTTGGCCTGGAGGTCGCCGGGCAAGTAGCCGAGGCTCTCACCCGCTTCAACCGCCGGACGCACCAGCACGATCTTGCGGATCTGCTTGGCGCGGAGCGCCTCGACGGCGGCGGCGACAGCGAGGTACGTTTTGCCCGTTCCGGCGGGACCCACGCAAAAGACGCAGTCGTGCTCGCGGATCGCCTTGAGGTAGGCGTTCTGCCCGTCGGTCCGCGGCCGGATCGTGATGCCCGGCTGCTGGATGACGACTTCGGCGCCGTTGATGGCGGGGCGGTCGCCGGTCACTTGCGCGACGATCTCATCGACGCGTTCGCCGGTGAGGGCGCCCTCGCGGCTGAGGGCGGCCTTGAGCTTCTCGAAGATGGCGGTCGCCTGCATCACCGCGTGCTCGTCACCCGACAGATGGATGCGGCCGTTGCGGGTGGCGATCTTCGCCGGGGCGCGTTGCCGAACCCTCTTCAGGTGTTCGTCGCCGACGCCGAATAGGAGAACGGTCTCTTCCGGACCGCTGACGGGGATTGTCGCTTCGATCATCCGTTGGGGAACGGCCGTGGAGGGGCTCGCCGAAATGTGCGGCGAGCGGCCTGCGGAGCCGCTGTAACTATACCCAACCCGCTGGCTAGCTGCCCAGCGCATGGCGATGAGTCGGCCGTAAAGTCTTGCAGGTGTGCGGCTTGTGCCGATCCTGCCACCAGTTCCACACGGCCAACCCCCCACGGCAGGGGGCGTCTAGGGGCCTACGCAGCGGGTGATCCACAGCAAAAACGCCACCGGCGCCGCAAACAGGATCGAGTCCAGCAAGTCGAGAACGCCGCCGAATCCCGGCATCCAGGTGCTCGAGTTCTTCAGGTAGGCGTCGCGTTTCAGCAGCGAAACCGCCAAATCCCCCGCCACGCCCGCCGTCCCCACCAGCAGGGCATAGACGAGACACCCCGCCAGCCACGCGCCGAGGGTCCGCTTGCTATCACAGCCCATGGCTTCGGCGAGGGGGCCGAGCGTCGCCATCGTCGCCGCGATCGACAGGGCGAACCCGCCTGCCAAGCCTTCCCACGTCTTGCCGGGGCTGAGCACCGGGGCCATCTTCGTCCGCCCCACAAGCCTGCCGACGCAATAGGCGCCGATGTCGTTCGACTTCACGACGACGATCAGCGACAGCAGCGCCAGCATGCCCCAGCGGCCGTCCTCGCCCCAACGTCCGCCGGCTAGCAGCCGGAGTTGGGCGACGAATCCCATCAGGCCGCCGGCGTAGGCGATGCCAAAGATCGCCAGCGCGAGCCGCGTTGTCGCCGAGCCGGGCTCGCGGTAACGGAGCATCTCGGCGGCGAAGACAAGCGAGCACGACCCCGCCAGGCCAATCGCCACCCAGCCGACACGTCCCATGAGCGTGGCGCCGGGCATTTCGCCGAAAGGCCAAAACGACGGCGCCAAGCTCACCATCACCACCGCCACCGCGCCGGGAACCACGAGGTAGCGTGAAGGCGCGGGCGTCTGATGATTGTGCTCAAAGAGCCGGACCAGCTCGCCCGCGGCGAGGAACGTCCCCGCAAGGGCGAGCGGCGCCATCACGAGACCCGGACGTGCGGCGTAGAAGTCGAGCCACGCCAGACCCGCCACCAGAGCGACCAAGAGCACGCCGAGGATCAGTCGCCAGATCAGCACGGTGCAGGGTCGTTGGTGGTGAGGTTAGAGATGACGCCGCTAAGCCGCGAGCGGCAGCCGCTCGCGGCTCAGCGTTTTAATCCGCCGAACCGCCGCTCGCGACCAGCATAGTCACGGATCGCGTCGTGGAGAGTCGATTCATCGAATTCGGGCCACGCACGATCGGTGACCCAGATCTCGGCGTAGCTGATCTGCCAGAGGAGGAAATTGCTGATCCGCATCTCGCCGGCGGTGCGGATCAATAGGTCGGGATCGGGCCGGCCCGCGGTGTAGAGGCGCTCCGCGATCGCCCGTTCGTCGATGTCGCTGGGGCTCAAGCGTCCTGCCATCACTTCGGAGGCGAGCGACCGGGCGGCGTCGATCAGCTCGCCCCGTCCGCCGTAGTTAATCGCCAGGTTGAGCTGCAGGCCGTCGTTGGCGGCGCTCAGCTCGACGGTTCTGTCGAGTTCGTCGAGCACCCGGTCGGGGATCCCGTCGCGCCGGCCGATCATGCGGACGCGGACATTGTCCTCCATCATGATCGGCCGTTCGTTGACGAGGTACGCCTCCAACAGCTGCATCAAGAACGCCAACTCCTCGGCAGGGCGTTTCCAGTTCTCGCTCGAGAGGCAGTACAGCGTCAGTTGCTCGATCGGCGCGAGCCGCGCGCACTCGCGCGTGATCGCCCGCACGACATGGCCGCCGCGGTCGTGGCCGGCGATGCGCG
>JBGSJY010000580.1:0-2731 GCA_041741515.1 Pirellulales bacterium
GCCGCTTTCCCGCCGGTTAGCGGTTACCGCCCCGCCACGCCCTACTAGGCGTGGCGGGGTTTTTCTATTTGGCTAGCACGACCCGAATGGGTCCGACTTGCGGGCGGGCCGCCGGGCGGCGAAACTACGCGATTCGACAACGTATCGCGGCCCACGACCTCCCCGTGGCGCCCTCCATAGCCCGCAGAATCAACCGCACGACTCCTCATGGCCGGACACTCACACTGGGCGAACATCGCGCACAAGAAGGCCGCCATCGACGCCAAGCGTGGCAAGGTGTGGAGCAAGCTCAGCCGCGCGATCATCGTCGCCGCCAAGGCGGGCGGGTCCGACCCCGACACCAACATCAAGCTCCGCTACGCGATCAACGACGCCAAAGCGATCTCGATGCCGCGCGATAACATCGAGCGCGCGATCGCCAAGGGCGCGGGCGAGTCGGGCGGCGACAACTACGAAGAGGTCGTCTACGAAGGGCAGGGCCCGTCGGGCGTGATGGTGATGGTCGAGATCCTTACCGACAACCGCAACCGCACCGCCCCCGAGATCCGCAAGGTCTTCGAGAAGGCCGGCGGAAAGCTCGGCGCCACGGGCTGCGCGGCGTGGATGTTCACCCGCAAGGGCATCATCACGATCCCGGCCGACCAGACCGACGAAGAGTCACTGATGGACATCGTCCTCGAGGCGGGCGCCGACGACGTCTCGCTGCAAGGCGACTTCTTCCAAGTGACCTGCCCGATCGAGTCCTTCAACGACCTCTGCGCCGCGGTCGAAAAGGCCGAGGGCCTCACGCCCGACAGCCAGTCGCTGGGCTACGTCCCCAACGACACGGTGACGCTCTCCGGCGACGACGCCCTCAAGGCGATCAAGCTGATGGAAGCCCTCGACGACCACGACGACGTGCAGAAGGCCGCGGCGAATTTTGAGGTGGACGAGGCGACGCTGGCGGCGATGGGGGGGTAAGACGTTAGCTTTTCAGTAGTCGCTGGATTAGCAGATCGACACCTTCGACCTCGACGGCAAGGCCTGAAACGCTGAAGGTACCCATGACCGGTGGGGAATGTGATCGGATTACGTTAAGTATGTCGGGAATCGCCTTCACAATGGCTTGAGCTTGTTCATCGCCATTGAGCTTTTTGTCGCGAAGCACAAAGACGTGAGTGTTTGCGCGGATCATTGCAACAAGTTCTGGCGTTCTGGATTTGAATCGTCGGTCCTTGGTGATAACGACCCATCCACGCTTTCCAACTTCGGGTAGCCATTCCTCGTCAGCCGTCGCGGGGCCGAAATGATCGTCGTGAGCTTCAGCTAGGTAACCAGCTGCACGAATTGCGTCCGGGACTATCATCCCACCGAGACTGCGATCGACAAAGAAGACGATCTCAGAGTCAAGCTGCTCTTCGCCTTGACTCATATTTGATAGCTTCTTCGATGTCAATTAGCTCGCATCGGTAATCTTCGGCGAGCAGAGCCGCTGTATCCCCAGCCCACCACCGATCGTTGATGACCTCAGTAGGCACTCCAATACGATCAACGATCGGCCTACCGAACGATCGACGTATATCAATCACAACACTCATGGGGTCTTCAGCTGAACCCTCAGGCCTAGTGAAGGGGAATATCTTCGCGGCAATCCCCCCTTCATCAAATGCAACACGCCGAAGGTGTTCTTCAAAAAGGGCTCGCTGACCTGTCTCGGCGTCTTGAGTGCCACCATACGCTTCGATGAACAATCGAACTCCATCCGTTCTGAATGACTCGCGAAGTAAAGGGCGCGGACGCTGTAGTTCGTTTTCAACTCGACTGAGCGCTTTTCTAGCGTGTCGCATAGAGATGCCATCCTTCGTTCGCAGGGAACGGAGAACAAACACCTCTACGAGGTTGTTGAACGACAGGAGCGCCGGCTCGGCCAGTGCGGGTATCAGGAGCGGCTCAAACTGATCCTTATTGCCAAAGAACCAGGACCGCACAGTAGACGGAGGCATCCTGAGCGCCCAAGCCGCCTCGGGAACGGTATACGCTGGCATCTCCCGAGGATCGGTGATGTTGACGAGGTCGGCGGGGTCGAATGCTAGCTTTACCATGGACAAGTGAACCGTATCTACCGGCGAGCGTGGCGTCAACGATCGGCGTTTCGAAGTCCGGATCGTACGAGAGTTATTCCGACGTACCTAAGACTGATCGGAGAACCCGGAACTAGGCCACGAATACCTCGGCCCGCTGCGCGACCCTCACGCCTCAAGCCTCACGCTGCTAGCAGCGGCCCTGGCAAGCCGCGTTATCCGGGCAACTCGGCTAGGTCGCTTTTCGCCGGCGGGATAGAATCGCCACCGGCGCCAGCTTGTCGCCCCCAGGCGTGGGGCGGCGTACCATGGGCTGTACGCCGTGACGACGCGACGCCGCGATGACCTCACTGCCCCGCTGGGCCCCTGCGAGAGAGACCCTCCGTGACGACTATCTCGACTTACCTGGCGGCCTCGCTGATCGCCGTCACGTTCGGCTGGGTTCCGAGTGAGAGGGCCGCCGGGCAGAGCGGCGACGAGTCGCCATCGTCGGAGGGTTACGACTACCTCGTGAAGCTCTCGCCCGAGGACCTCGAGGCCCTCCGCGACGGTCGGGCGGTCGATCTCGTCAGCGAGTTGCCGGACGACATCGGACCGATTGAGCGCGTGCGGGTCCTCGTTGGCGAAGGCGACGCCCCGCAGGTGCTTCGCGAGCGCGACCGGCTCTCCCC
>JBGSJY010000581.1:0-2389 GCA_041741515.1 Pirellulales bacterium
GCCAAGCGTCTGCTCCACGCCGCCCGGCTGTGGATCGACGACGCCGGCGGCTGGATCGTCATCGACGCGGGCGTCGGCGATACGCTCTGGGCCCGCGAGCTCGCCAGCCGAGCCGTACGGCCCTTGATGGTGGTCGGCGGCGATCGGCTCTCGACCGTCAACGGCTACCTCGCGCTCAAACGGCTCGGTCCGACCGCGGCCCGGGTGGGCGTCATCGTCAATCACTGCCCGAACGAACGGGCGGCCCGCGACGTACACGGCTCACTGTCGCAATCGTGCCGGCAGTTCCTATCGACCTCACCGATGCTGGCGGGCTGGCTGCCGACTACCGCCGACGACCCCGCCCATTCCGCGATAGCAGCGGGTCCCCTCTCCGGCGCCGCCACTGCCGCGGCTTGAGCGGCGCCACTGCTATCCGGAAAGAATGACCAAATCGTCTCAACCCTCCGTGACAACCGTGCCGATGACATTTGAGTCCGAACCGTCGCGCCCGCGTTGGGCAAGATGGGAAGGTTGTCGAGAGTTTGCGGCCTCGGGGACGAGACGGTCATGGCAAGGGCGTACGCCGGGGTGCTCGGCTCGCTCGCCTGGGCGGTCACGTTCGCGCGGGGCGCCCTCTTGGGAGGGAGTGTCGAGCGGACGGCTGAAACGGCCGTTGTCGCGATGCTGCTCCTGGCGGGTGTCGGGCTCCTCGTGGGACTGATCGCCGAGGCGACAGTCGATGAGTCGGTGCGGCAGCGACTGCAGATGCAACTGGACGACTTAGAAGCGAAACAGACCTGAGATAAGAGACCTGAGGCTTGAGGTGACAGGCTTGAGAAAGGCGTGAGGGACTCTGCCCTTGCAACTCTCAAGACTCAAGCCTCAAGACTCAAGCCTCACAGCGAATACAACGCGGGATGGATCCCGTACGCCGCGGCGCCACGGTTGGCGTTGCGAGAGCGACTCACGGAGGATTTGCATGTCAGCGACGACGCTTGCCTCGAGGGTTCTCCGTCCGCAGCCCCACGCCGCGGTCAAGGACCCCAAAAAGGAAGCCGCCAAGGAAGCCCGCGCCGCCGAGATGGCGGTCGTGTGGAACGCGTACAAGGCGGACCCCGACAGCAAGGAGCTCCGCAACCGTTTGGTTGAAGAGTACTTGCCCCTGGTGAAGTACAACGGCGAGCGGATCTGGAGCCGCCTGCCCGACGGCGTTGAGCTGGACGACCTGATCTCGGCGGGCGTCTTCGGCCTGATGGACGCGATCAACGCGTACGACATGGACCGCGGCGTCAAGTTCGAGACCTACTGCGTGCCCCGCATCCGCGGCGCGATGCTCGACGAGCTCCGCAGCATGGACTGGGTGCCCCGCCTTGTGCGGTCGAAGGCCTCGAAGCTCGGCGCCGCCGTCAAGGCGATGGAAGCCGAGCTGGGCCGTTCGCCGACCGAGATCGAGCTCGCCGAACGGATGGAGATGTCCGTCAAAGAGCTCGAGAAGATGATCCAGGAGGCGAACGCCGTCGGCCTGATCAGTCTCAACAAGAAGTGGTACGAGACCGACAGCTACAAGGACGTCCGCGAGATCGACATCCTCGAGGACAAAAAGTCCGACGACCCGACGCGCCGAGTCCAGAAGTCGGACCTGATGCGGCTAGTGACCAAGGGCCTCAACCGCAACGAACGCCTGATCATCATCCTCTATTACTACGAGGAGCTGACGATGAAGGAGATCGGGTCCACCCTCGACCTCTCCGAGAGCCGCGTCAGCCAGATGCACTCAGCGATCGTCCAGCGCCTGCAGGGCCAGCTTGGCCGTCGCCGCCCCGAATTTGGCGTGGCGTGAGCAAAGCGACCGCTTTCTTACGGTCACCCTTCCGATAAGTACCAAAACGAGGCCGCCGACGTCAGCCGGCGGCCTCGTTTGAGTTAGCAAGCCCGGGCCAAACCGCCGTAGCGGCATGGGGGCAAATCGCCTATCTTGCCAGCGCGTCGCGCGGACTATCCGGGCGTCCTGCACGTTGCTCGGGCTCGGTCAGTGCTAAAAATATCTCCCCGACTACTTGCGTGGCCAATCGCCGCGTACGTCTTGCTGCTCCGACGCACCTGCCGGACCCGAGTCCATGAGGACCCGCGGCCCGAGTTGCGTCGCCGTGGTGAGCGGATCGCGTATTCAGTTCTCCACGCCCATCAGATCACCGCAGCGATCAACACCGACCCCGACACCGCGGCCATGGTGTCGCAATCCGGCGACGGCGAGTTGATGGTCCGGGCCCTGCGCCTGCTCGGGGTGACGCCGGTACGCGGATCGAGCCGGAAAAACGGCCGCGACCGCGGCGGGGTCGCGGCGCTCGAGACGCTCGTCGAGCATGTCGCCACCGGATCGCCGGCGATCATGGCGGTCGACGGTCCC
>JBGSJY010000582.1:0-2428 GCA_041741515.1 Pirellulales bacterium
CGCCGCTTTTCCCGACGATGTTGGGAATTGGCGGAGCCATCCACGGGCAAGCCATTTCGACAAGGCGCTTACCGATGATCCACTTCACCTGCGACTGCTGCGGCCGGGCCATCAACCAGACGAGCGAGACCCGCTACGTCGTCCGCATGGAGGTTTACGCCGCCCTCGACGACGAGGTCAGCCAAACCGCCGAGGAGTCCGACCATCTGGAAGAGATCGAGGACCTCCTCGAACGGATTGACGACCTCGACCCCGACCTGGACGACGCCCTCTACAGCCAAGTCCGCTACGACCTCTGCCCCGACTGCCGCGAGCGGTTCCTACGCAACCCGCTGGGCCGCTCCGCTTCTCGCACCAGTTATAGCGAAAATTAGGGGTGAGCTTGAGACTGTAGACTACAGGGTTGGCCTGGATACTCTTTCACTAGGCAAACGCTTCTGACTCGCTTGCGAGTCATCATGTCCTCAAGTCTCAAGCCTGCAACCTCACCCCTCCCCCATGCTCACCGCCGGCGCCCCTGCCTCGGCGAAGACGCTCGCCGCGATCTGCGACCGTGTGGCGATCTCGCTCGACGCCGGCATCGACATCCGCCGCATCTGGCGTAGCGAAGCCGAGCGTCTCTCCGGCCGCGGCGCCAATGCTTGCTCCGAGGTCGCCGACGCGATCCAACGAGGGAAGTCGCTAGACGAGGCGATCGCCGCCGCTGCGCCGTTCTTCCCGCCGCTGATGGTTGAACTGGTCCGCGTCGGCGAGCAGACCGGCACCGGGCCCGAGGTCTTCCATCGACTCGGCCAACATTACCAGCGCCAAGTCAGCCGCGCCCGCGAGTTCCGCGGCGCGATCATGTGGCCTGTTACCCAACTGATTATGGCGCTCGCGGTCGTCGCCGTGCTGATCGGGATCGGCGGCGCCCTCAAAGACGGCAAGGGCCAGCCGCTCGACATGGTTGGCTTCGGCATGACGGGCGCTAGCGGGCTCGTTATGTACGCGAGCTTGCTGATCGGGACCGGCCTCGTCGCCATGCTCAGTTGGCTGGCCGCACGCCGCCGTCCCGAGTGGGGCGCCAAGGTCCGCGGCTGGGCCAGCTCGCTCCCCGTCATTGGCGACGCCCTGCAAAAGATCGCCCTCGCGCGGATCGCCTGGGCCCTACGGCTGACGATGAACGTCGCGATGGACCTGCGGAAGGTGGCGCCGGTGGTCCTCCGCGCGGCGGACAACGAGCGCTACTCGCGGTACGCCGCGGCCGTAGCCGCCTCGGTCGGCCGCGGCGAGCCCTTATCAAAAGGCTTCGCGGCGACGGGCGTCTTCCCGCGGGAGTTCCTCGATCACCTCGAGGTCGCCGAGGAATCCGGCACGATCGTCGAGTCGATGGACCGGCTGTCGAAGCGCTACGACGAAGAGGCCGAGCACGCCGTCGCAATGCTGACGCGTGTGGCGGCGTTCCTCGTGTGGGCCGCGATCGCGGCGCTGATCATCGTGCTGATCTTCCGCGTGTTTGGGATGTACACGGGGATGATTAATGATGCGTTGAAGGAGATTTGAGGGGACAGCGCGTCGGGTCGGTCGTGACCCGCCGGGAAGCGGGTATCAGGATGCCGTGGGTTGAAACCCACCCTACCGTCTTCGAGTCATACACGAGCCCCTCGGCGACTAGCGTGGCAAATCGCACCGCTTTTTCGCAAAAGCACGCGTTCCTCTATCTTTCCGGATTTTGTAGCAGCGGTGTTTTGCCGGTGATAGGATAACCGCGCTCTGTCGAACGGTCTCAGGGACCTTTCGGCCACAGTTTGAAAGGCTTTCGCCTTTCAAAACCCACTCTTCAAGAGAGGACAAGCATGTGCGTATTGCAACGCAACCTGATTGCAATTGCGTTTGGTGCTGTAGCGGCCGTACTAGGCGTTGCGGAGCCAGGCCAAGCCCAAGCCAAGAAACCTAACATCCTGTTCATCATGGGAGATGACATCGGGTGGATGCAGCCGAGCTGTTATCACCGCGGCCTGATGGTCGGTGAAACGCCCAACATCGACCGGCTCGCCCGCGAAGGCGGCATGTTCATGCACTACTACGCCGAGTCGAGCTGCACGGCCGGCCGTTGTGCGTTCTTTACGGGCATGCATCCCTTCCGCGCTGGCATGGTCCTGCCACAGTTGCCCGGCGCCATTTCCTACCTGCGCCCCGGTACGCCGACGCTTGCCAAATTCCTGTACGACCAGGGCTACAGTACGGGCGAATTCGGCAAAAATCACCTCGGTGATCATCCCGATTCATTGCCAACGGCGCATGGCTTCCAGGAATTCTGGGGCTACCTTTACCACCTCGACGCGATGCAGCAGGTGAGCTTCCCCGACATCAACAGCGACCCGAACACGCAGGCCGTCGTGCCACCTATGAAGATGGTCCCGATTCCAGGCATTGCCCCGCGACCAGG
>JBGSJY010000583.1:0-2629 GCA_041741515.1 Pirellulales bacterium
TTGACCGAGCGGGCCGGAGCCGACCTTTCGCGCGGCCGCACGCCATCCTACAGGACGCAGCGCGAAGGCTGGATGAACTCGACGCGACGGCTGGGCGTTCCGTCCGCCGCCATATCGAACGCGGCCAAGCACGCGTGGCGACGATCGCCGGCAAGCTCGAGTCGCTGAGCCCGTTGGGCGTGCTAGAACGGGGTTACTCCCTCACAACGGACCGTCGTGGCAAGCTGGTGCGATCGATCGAAGACATATCGATTGGCGAGCGCTTGACGACGCGGCTCTTGCGCGGCGAGATCGTCAGCGTCGTGGAGGGCGTTGCGCGCGTAACGCAATAGCGAGCCAATTCAAACCCTCATATTCCGCCGCAAAAGCCAATCCCCCAGCGCCGGCGAGAGTTGACTGAGCATGAATAACAGCCGCGCCTTCGCGGGCACGACCAACTCGCTCTTGCCAGCCAGCGACGCCTGGAGGATGCGATCCGCCAACCAATCGGGATTAATCGCCTTGACCTTGGCCCCCCCGCCCGGTTGACGGGCCGAGTCCGGGAGCCCTTCCGACTGCGCGTCGTAACGCACTCCGCCGTCCTTCCGCGTCAGCGGGCCGGGCATCACCAGCAGCGTCTTTAAACCCGCGGGCCCGAGTTCCATCCGCAATTGCTGCGCGAGCGCCGCTAGCGGGTGCTTGCTTGCAGCGTAGGCCCCCAGGTACGCCGGCGCGACACGCGTTGCTAGCGAGCCGATCAGCACCAACCGGCCGCACCTCCTGGCAAAAGGCTCGCCGAGGGCCGCCGCTAGCTCGGCCGCCGCGAAGAAGTTGATCGCCATCAGACGCTCAAACTCGCTTCGTGGCGTGTCGATGATCCGTCCACGGGCCGATAGTCCCGCGGCGTGGCAAACCACATCGAGCGGCGCCTCCCGCTGCGCGTCGCGGACGATACGCGTCGCCGCGCCGGATTCCGCAAGGTCCGCCGAGAACTTCCCAGCCACGGCGCCCGGGTAGAGAGTCGCCACGCGATCGCAGGCCGCCTCGAGCCGCCCGACGTCGCGGGCGACGAGCGTCACCCGCATTCCCGCCCTGGCCGCCGCGTGGACAATCGCCAACCCGAGGCCGGCCGAGGCGCCGGTGATGAGGGCGTGGCGGCCCGCTTCCGCTGGTTGGCTCGGTCTTGGCATAGACGCGAGATTAAACGCGCCCATGCTGGTACGGCAGGCCCCGGCAGCCCCGCTGTCCCGTCTTTCGCCCCACCTGCCCGGCTTATCCGGTCAAATCGTCAGGAAGGTTTTTCAATTCACGCTTCTCAGGCGGCGTGTTTCGTGCCACGCTTTGGCTTAGCACCCCGCGGGCGGCCGTCCGGCCACGCCCCAACGCAGCCCCCCTTCCCTCCCCTCCCCCGGCGCCGAACGATGACCACCGATACTGTCGAGTCTCCGTCCTTGGTTCCGGCATCCGCCTCCGCTTCGCTCGCCGAGGCGGTCCGTACCCCGCTCAACCCCATCGTGCCGATGCCCAGCCCGACCGACCTCCGCAGCAACGCTCGCACCAAGATCGTCGCCACCGTGGGCCCGGCGTGCTCCGCCCCCGAGATGCTCAAGGCGCTGGCGATCGCTGGCGTTGACGTGTTCCGCCTCAACATGGCGCACGGCGACATCGAGCGTCAGCAGCAGAACGTCGATGCGATCCGCCAGATCAGCGAAGAGCTGAACCACCCGCTGGCCATCCTTGTGGACCTGGCGGGCCCCAAGTTCCGCCTCGGTGAGGTGATCGGCGACCCGCTCTTCTGCGAGCACGGCCGCGAGTTCTTCTTCGTCGCGGGCGACCAGCCCGGCGCCGACAACGAGTTCACGTGCAGCTACAAGCCGCTGGTCAAGGAGCTCGCCGTCGGCAACCACGTCATGCTCGCCGACGGCACCGTCTGCATGGAGGTCGTCGAGAAGACGCCCGGCCGTGCGCGAGTGCGTGTTATCCAGCAAGGCACCATCCGCAGCCGCCAGGGCATCAACCTCCCCGACGTGAAGCTGAGCGCCCCGGCGATCAGCATGACCGACCATCAGCACGCCGAGTGGGCCGCCAAGGCGGGCGTCGACTTCGTCAGCCTGTCGTTCGTCCGCAAGCCGGACGAGGTCCACGCGCTACGCGACATCCTCCAGTCCAACGGCTCGGAGGCCCTCGTCATCGCCAAGATCGAGAAGCGTGAGGCGCTCGAGCGGCTCGATCAAATCGTCGCCGCGGCCGACGGCGTGATGGTCGCGCGTGGCGACCTCGGCGTCGAGATCGACGTGGCCGAGATGCCCGTCGAACAGAAGCGAATCATCAGCACGTGCCACCGCCACGAGAAGCCGGTGATCATCGCCACGCAGATGCTCGACAGCATGCACGAGAACCTGCGGCCCAAGCGATCAGAAGTGACCGACGTCGCCAACGCGATCCTCGACGGCGGCGACGCCTGCATGCTGTCCGGCGAGACGGCGATCGGTAACTACCCGCTCGAGACCGTGCAGATGATGAACCGCATCGCCCTGGCGACCGAGCGGAGCCTCTCCGAGCGCCCCCCGCGCGACGCCGACGCCGTGCCGGTCGGTAAGCGGCTGCACGACGTGACGCGGGCCGTGGTCCGCGGCGCCGGCTCGATGGC
>JBGSJY010000584.1:0-2200 GCA_041741515.1 Pirellulales bacterium
AACCGGGCGTTCGTCCCCCACTGGACGCTGGCCCGCCTGCCGCGAGGCGGCGCGGGGGGCTCGGCCCACTTGGCGGGCGTCTTGGAGGGCCTGGCGGACTACGACGCGGGGGAACTGCCGATCGATCAGGTGGTCGTCTACTCCAGCGAGCTGTACCGCGGCGGGCCCGAATACTACCCGCTGGCGACGTGTCCGCTGGGAATGACGGGTGGTTGAGGGAGTGGCTGAGCAGGGGCGAGAAAAAACTCTTGCATGAACACCCGAACACCGATACAGTGTTCCTGCGTACAGTAATCTATCGCCGGCGGACTCGCTCGAAAGACACCCGGCTGGGCCGGCGTCCGCTTGTCATTCGCCACCTCTCCCCACATAAAGGGACCCGGTCGCCGCCGGGCCGCAGCCCGATGGTCGCCACCGCCAAACTGAACGGCTCTGCTCCGAACTCGGCCGCTAGCACCGCCGCCGCCGCCAAGAACGACCCGGCCCCCAAGAACGACCCCGCCCCGAAGAACTCCATGGCCAAAAAATCGTCCGCCAAGAAGGGCGCCAATTCCAAAGAAAAAGGCGGCAAAGCCGCCGACGCCAAGCGTTCGGCGATGGACCTCGTGCTCGAGAACAGCGACGACCTCCGCCACACCGTCGCGGCTATCGAGAAACAGTTCGGCGAGGGCGCCATTATGCCGCTCGGCGCCGATTCGGACCGCCGGATCAACGGCATCTCGACTCAGAGCCTGTCGCTTGACATGGCGCTGGGTGGACAGGGGATCCCGGAAGGGCGGATCATCGAAATCTTCGGCCCCGAGTCGAGCGGCAAGACCACGCTCGCCCTGCACGTGGTGGCCGAGGCCCAGAAGAAAGGGGGCATCGCCGCGTTCATCGACGCGGAGCACGCCCTCGACCCGAGCTGGGCGAAGAAACTGGGCGTCGACCTCGAGACGCTGCTGGTGAGCCAGCCCAGCCACGGCGAAGAGGCAATGCACATCACCGAAATGCTGGTGAAGAGCAACGCGGTCGACGTCATCGTCATCGACTCGGTCGCGGCGCTGGTGCCTAAGAAGGAGCTCGACGGCGAGATCGGCGATTCGCACGTCGGCCTCCAGGCCCGCTTGATGAGCCAGTCGATGCGCAAGCTCACCGGCGCCATCTCTAAGAGCAAGTGCGCGGTGATCTTCATCAATCAGATCCGTGAGAAGATCGGCGTCATGTTCGGCAGCCCCGAGACCACCCCCGGCGGCCGGGCCCTAAAGTTCTACTGCTCGTGCCGTATCGACGTCCGTCGCATCGGCCAACTGAAAGAAGGTGAGGAAGTCGTCGGCCAGCGGGTCCGGGCCAAGATCGTCAAGAACAAGGTCGCGCCCCCTTTCCGCGTCGCCGAGTTCGATATGATGCACAAGGACGGGATCAGTTACGAAGGCGACCTGATCGACCTCGGGACCGAGAAGAAGGTCATCACCAAAACCGGCGCCTGGATCCGGTACGGTGAAATGCAGCTCGGTCAGGGCCGCGAAAAGGCCCGGCTGTTCCTCCGCGAGAACAAGGACATCGCCGCAGAGATCCGCGAAAAGCTCCTCGCCACGGGCGGCTTCGACGACCTGCTAAAGGTCGATAAGCCGTCCGCCGAAGAGGCCGACTCGGACGACGATGCTTACGACGAGTCGCTCTGAGCCGCTGCGGACGTAGCGCCGGCGTGACGACAACCGAAAGGACATCCGCGTGGGGCTAGCCGCTGATCTTCAACGCCGTTCGATCCACCTACTCCTCACCGCGACGCTTCTGGGCGTCGCGGTGAGCGTTTGTTCTTCAGCCACGACAGCGCGAGCACAGACTAGTGGCCCGGCAGCGGCCGTAGCACTGGAGTCGTCGCTGGTTGATCTGATCGAGCGGGCCGAGCGCTCGGTCGTCTCGATCACTCGGCACGCCCAATCGCCGGAGCTCGCCGCCAATGCGGCGCCCCAGCCGGGTGGTGTTGTGTTCGGGAACGGTCTCCCCATTGGTCAACGGGTACCCGACGGAATGCGTGCCCCCTTCGGCCAGCAGGCGGCGCCGCAGATATTTATCCAGGGCCAGCCGCTGATCGGCGGCAGGTTCGGCAACCTTCAGATGGTCACCGAGGCGACGCCGCTCCCGAGCGGCGCCGGCGTAGTGATCGATCCGTCCGGGATCGTGCTCACGCAGTTTTCAGTGGTGGGGCTCGACGACC
>JBGSJY010000585.1:0-8075 GCA_041741515.1 Pirellulales bacterium
TGGCGCTGCAGATTCTGTCGCTGACGCCGTCGCCCGAATCGCTTCGCTTGGCAGCAACGCAGTTGTCTCCTGCCGCGCTGGGCCCGAAAGCTAACGAGTTCGTCATTGCCATCGCCGAAGTAGTCGCCAAGGCAAGCCCCAGCGACGCCGCAGACGCCGCCAAGAACCTCCTAGAGGCTGGCGGCAGCAATGAAGAACTGGCCAGGGCTCGTAAGCTGATCAGCAGTCAGTAGGGCCTTGTCAACAACCTTCCGTCTTTGGGGGGCATCCGAGCCGAATGATTTATTGGGCACGTTGTCGTGCCCGAATCCGCATCCCGCTGCACGTTCGCCATAGACTTCCTCCAGAGTCGACAAGGCCAAAGCTTGACCCGCTAGCGGCGACGCAAGAAGATGCGTTTCACGGAACGGACACAACTGGTTCGAGACCTCGGGTGCATCACCCTAGGCGCGGAACTGCCAGTCCGAATCAGCTGAGGTCGTCGCCACCCACCGCAGTTCCGGGAAAGCCGACCGCCGTCGATTTGATGGCGCTGACCTACCCAACGATCGGCCTGGTACCGGTCGATAAGAACGGCTCATTTCGGCGCCGAATCTACTGAGGACGGATACGCCGACGTGTCCTTTTGACGCGCCCGAATCTGCGGAGGTGTGAAACACTCCTCGGCAGTTTCGGATAGCGTCATCCACGTTGGTCGGTCGGACCTGTGACGTTATCGAAAACCTGCTGGGATCGGCAGTCGAACTGTGCCGGAAGCCGTTTCCTACCAATCCGATCGGGCTATCACGGTCAGAGAGGGCTAGAACGCGATCAAGTGGACTAAGCTCTCCATCCGCACGTTCAAGGACAACCAAACGTGGCTGCAACTGTTCGCCTTGGCTTACAACGTGGCGAATCTTCGTTCGGGGGATGGCTTTGCCGCAGGAGATCGATCACTGATCGCTGACCACGCTGCACGAAAGAATGGCGAAGACTGGTGCAAAAGTCATTCGGCACGCCAAGTACATGACGTTCCAACTAGCCGAGGTGGCCATGCCTCGGCGGCTGTTCGCCGAGATCCTCGACCGCATGGCGCGGTTGGCAATTCCGCCGCCCGAGATCGCTGCGCCGCGAGGCTAGCTCCATGGGTCGATGTAAGTCACGTTTTGAGGGGAACCTGCGCGCCGAAGGGCAATTGGAAGCTCAAAGAACAGCCTTCATCTGCCTTGCATCGACCACAGAACGAATAAATGCAAAAAATCGCGATGCGCTAGCCACGTGGGGGAGGGCGCAGCGACTACCATGGGATTCAAACTGTGCAGGGAGCGGTTCCCGGCTGATCCATCTGGGAAATCCCGGCTCAAAGTTGCTCGTCCTTCGGAACCGTCATTGCGTGCTGTCGCTGGCACGCGCTCGTGGAGCCAACCGGGGCGCCACGCGATTCTCCAATGCGTTGATCGAGGTAGCGGATGGCCGAGGGGATGGTCTGGCATGTATCGCGGCTTGCTGCATTGGCGGTCTGCACGCTTGGCGCCGTCGAGGGGGCCGAGTTCCGCTCGATCGACGGGTCGGGCAACAACCCCTACGACGCGCTGCTGGGCGCCGCCGGGACACGCGTCATTCGCTTTGGCTATGACGCCGACTATCCCGATGGTGTGGGGGACGTCATCGCCGCGACCGGTAAGCCGAACGCCCGTGACGTCAGCAACCGTGCTCTGTCGCAAGTCGGCAGCCATCCCAATACGCGGGGCCTGTCGGACTGGTCGGTCCACTGGGGCCAGTTTGTCACTCACGACCTGTCACAGATCGAACACGGCGTCCAGTACGATCGGCTGTCAACCGGCGCGACGGGCGACTACTCGATTCCGATCACCGACCTGTCGGATCCTCTCGGCCCGCGGCCACTTGTGTTTCACCGCTCGGCCTTCGACCCCACCACGGGCAACGGCGACGTGATCGTCACCCCGCGCGGCGAGATTCCGATTCCCCGCTGGCCGATCAACTCGAACACTTCGTATCTGGACGCGTCCAACGTCTACGGCTCGACGATCGACCGGGCAAGCGAACTCCGCGAGCTGACGGGCGGACGGCTGTTGTCGAGCGCTGGGGGGCTGCTGCCCCCTCAAGCCGCGGACGGCGACTTCTTAACCGGGGACACGCGGGCAAACGAGAACGTGGGCCTGACGTCGATCCACTCGTTGTTCGTGCGCGAGCACAATCGGCTCGCCGGGCTGATCGCCGCCCAAGACCCGACACTCCACGACGAGGCGATCTACCAGTGGGCCCGTAAGATCGTCGGCGCCGAGGTGCAGGCGATCACCTATCGCGAGTACCTGCCGGCGGTGATGGGGGAGAACCTCTCCCCGCGCGCGGAGGACTACCTCTACAACGAGGGAGACGCGTCGATCACGACCGCCTTCACGGCGGCGGCGTTTCGGTTCGGGCACAGCATGCAGTCGCCGACAATCCGCCTGGTCAGCCCCGACGGACCGACGTCGTTGGCGCTACCCCTGGCGACGGCGACCGAGAACCCCGAATTCCTGGCCAACGACCCGCAGCGCGTGGACTGGATTCTCAGTGGCTTGGCGCGACAAGTCGCCCAGGAAAACGACGCCCGCATCGTCGACGAATTGCGCAACATTCGCTTTGGTCCGCCGGGCGCCGGAGGAACGGACTTGGCGGCGCTCGACATCCAGCGCGGACGCGACCTGGGACTGCTCAACAGCTATCGGCTGATGCGCCAAGCCTACAGCCTCGCGCCAATCAACGACTTTCTGTCGCTGACATCCGACCCCGAGATCGCCGCGGCGTTGGAAAGCGTCTACGGCGAGACCGAGAACCTCGACAGTTGGGTGGCGATGATCGCCGAGGATCATCTGCCGGGTAGCAGCCTGGGAGCGCTGGCGCACGAAGTGATCTTCAGCCAGTTTACGCGTCTGCGTGACAGCGACCGATTCTTCTTCACTGGCGATCCCGACCTGGATTCCGATTTGGTTCGCGGCGTCGTCGATCTGGATCGCGTCACGTTGGCGAACTTGATTCGCTGGAACAGCTCGGTGAGCGTGATCCAGGACAATGTTTTCTTTGCGATCCCCGAGCCGTCGGCGGGGGCGCTGGGAGTCGCCGGGGTGGTGGCCCTGAGGCCCGCAAGGCGTCGCGGTACTCGTGACGTTAAAGTATTTGATCTGGCTCTCCCGGCGGGCTAAGCTGCGGCGCGAGTAGGCTGCAAGGGATGGCGGCCAGCTCGTCGCGGCAGTTGGACCAATTGTCGGTTCTTTTCTTGTTCTTGCAGTCGGCGAGCATTTCGCGAAGCGCCTCGAGCGCGGCATGTTGGAAGTCGGCGTCCCGCCCGATCGCTTTCCGTTGCAACCCCATCCGAGCGAGTTGGCCTCATGTCTTGCCGTGATACACCCCGATGGCTCCGGACGCTCTGGTTCCTCGGCGTCGCGCAGTTTGGCGGCGTCGTCTTCGCGCACAACGACCACGACCATGGGGGTCACGTTGAACTGCCGCTGCCGTGCGACGAGTCGATCGGCGAGGCCTGCTACTACGCAGTGATCGACGACTTCCACGCCAGCCCGTCAACCACCGACTCGACGGGCGAGATCTGGCTGACAATGAACCCCGCCCGCGACGAGGTCCAATACCTCATCCAGCTCGACAACCTGTTGGGGCTGAAGCCAGACCCAGCCGACCGGGTCGAGCCCGACGATATCCTCGGCATGCACCTGCACCTGCACGTGCCTGATGCGATCGGGCCGCACCTGCTGAACCTGTTCGGCTTGGCGACTCCCACGCTGTGGGGCGAAGAAGACGCCGACCTGGTGGTCGATTACGAGCGCCACACGTTGCGCGGCCGCTACGACCTGTCGGACGCCACGATCGACCCCGATACCGGGCAGCCTTATCCGCAGTTCTTCTTTGCCACGTCGAAGGTCGTCACCGACTGGATCGACCACTTCGATGAGGGCTTGATCGTCATTGCGGTGCACACCGTCGAGTCGGGCTTCGCAAACTTCGCACTGCATGGGCACATCGCCCGAGTCGTGCCCGAGCCGGGGACCGGCGTCGCGGGAATAGTCGGTTTCCTGTGCTTGCTGGTCGGTCGCCGCAACAGCCGGCGCCCCCGCAAGACGGTCGATACGCCTTCCCCCACGCCTATACGCCAGTCGGCGGGCGTGCAGCCGGTTCACTTGGCTTGCTGCTGGTTGGCCGCGCTGACGGCGCTCACGCCAACCGCTACGCGCGCGGATGTCGCGACCGAGGGCGACTGGGCCAATGTCTTCACTTGGGGCCAGGCCGGCGGCGTGGAAGCGATCCACACGTTCTTGTTGCCGACGGGGAAGGTGCTCTTCTGGTCGACCTGGAAGGAGAGCGTGGGCCTCTGGAACCCAGTGACCAACCAGTTCTCCAGCCCCGGCAACTTCGCGTCGCACAACGTCTTCTGCTCGGGCCACGCCTGGCTGCCCGACGGCCGGCTGCTGGTCGCGGGGGGCCACATCCAGAACTACAACGGCGAGAACCGCGCCGACATCTTCGACCCGTTCACCGAACGCTGGGCGAACGCCGACCCCGCGCAGGCGAACGTGCCTAATATGGGCTCCACCAGCACCAACACCGCCTCGAGCGGCAAACGCTGGTACCCCAGCGCCACTACGCTCGGCAACGGCGACGTGCTGGTGCTCTCGGGCGACGTCACTCAGCTAGGGGTCACCAACCGCACCGTGCAGGTCTACCAGCACGGGTCGAACAGCTGGGCCAGCTACCCGGGCGCGCTGCGACCGAGCGGCGACCTGCTGCCCGAGTACCCGCGTGTGTTCCTAGGCCCTGACGGGCGTGCGGTTTCGCTGTCCGACTATAGCGACGACACCGAATTCTTAGACCTAACGGGCGCCGGTTCGTGGAGCTACCTGGAGGACACGCTCGACAGCAACCTCCACAACTACGGCCCGGCCGTCATGTACGACACCGGCAAAATCGCCTACCTGGGCGGCGGCAACAACCCGACGCGCAACATCTCGATCCTCGACATGAACCAGTCCGACCCCGCGTGGCGGTACGCCGGCGGCGGCCGCACGCCGCACGCCGCCGACTCGCCGTTCGTGATGTCGGCGGCCCGCAGACAGAACAACGCCACGATCCTCGCCGACGGCACGGTGCTGATCACCGGCGGCACGTCGGTTGTCGGCTGGAACGACCCGAACGGGCTGATCGCGGCGGCCGAGATCTGGGACCCCGTGACCGAAGAGGTCCGCCGTGTCGCCGACGCCAATGTTAACATCTATCGCGGCTATCACTCGACGGGGCTGTTGCTCCCCGACGGACGCGTGCTCATCACCGGCGGCGACCACGACTATGGCGGCGCGATACCGGGGCAGAACACCAACGCCGAGATCTACTCTCCCGCTTACCTCTTCGCCGAGGACGGCTCGCCGGCGGTGCGTCCGGCCATCACCGCCGCGCCCGACGTCGTGGAACTGGGCGACACGATCTTCGTCGAAACGCCCGATGCCAGCTCCATCGCCAAAGCGTTATGGGTGGTCCCTGGTGCGGTGACCCACGCCCAAAACTGGACGCAGCGGGCCAACCTTCTCGACTTCACAGCCGACGAATCGGGAGTGCACATCGCGCTTCCCGCCGACTGGAACGAAGCTCCGGTCGGCTACTACATGCTCTTCTTGGTCAACGACCAAGGGACGCCTTCGCTGGCCCAGTGGGTCCGGGCGGTCCCCAACGAGCTGATCCCCGGCGACTTTAACGGCGACGACCTCGTCGACGCAGCCGACTACACCGTCTGGCGCGACGGGGTCGAGACCGGGACCTACACGCCCGACGACTACGACTTGTGGGTCGCCAACTACGGCGCGTCGCAAGACAACGCGCAGAGCGCCGCCGTGCCCGAGCCGACTGCGCTCGTCCTCGGGGCGCTGGCTCTGTTGACTCCTTACCGCCGTTCACGACCCCAACAAGCGCCGCGCACCGTTTCGCCAGCCGCGCGCCTTGCATGGAAGCTGCATGAACCTGCTTCATGCCGTCATCGACTAGCAAGGTGACTGGTGCGGCGAATGTTGGCGGAGACCTAATGGTGTCTCTGCAAGTCCGCCTCGCGCCCGCCGTGGACGCCCACTTCACGATCCTCACCGTGGGTTCAACCAGCGGCACGCCGACCTCCGATTTCTCGGCGGCCCCCTTGGCGAGCGGACTGGCGTGGGGCGTGGTTTTCGTTCCGACAACCCTGGGGATCACCGTCTTGTCGATCGCCGTCCTCGCCGGGGACTACAAGAACCACGGCTTCGTTAACGCGGCGGACAACACGAGCTGGCTGACAACGTCGGCGCCTCGGCCGGCACGCTCACCATCGACACGGCCGGCGGGACGGTCGGCCCAGCGCAGTCCACCCAGTGGGCACAGAACTACGGCGCCTCGGCAGCATAGCCCTCACTCCGTTGACGGCCGTCCCCGAACCGGCGAGCGTGGTGATGCTGGCGCTTGCCGCGGCAAGCCACGCCGGCCGCCGATCGCGGAGCCTCGTCCGAGCTTAGCTCGCGCGCTCCGCATAAATGGGATGCTCCTAGCCGAGAAAGCTCGCCCTGAATGTCAGCGCTGTCGAAGACCGCTCGGCCGTCGCAATCGCATCGGTTTGATCGACCTCTGACAATACAGGACATCGCATCGGCCCCTGCGTTTGTTGTTGAAACCAACGTACAGAGGCCAGACACGCCCAGGGCTGATTCCGACGCGGCCAAATCTGCTGAGAAGTGAGACTCCTCAGCTGCGAACGATCAACGCCTTCGCAGGTTGCCCCAGCGAGAACTCCGCCCACGCGCTGATCATAGGCAACGCCCTCAGCGAGTTCTTCTTGTCGCGGCTGCGACGCAGCGTCTTGCCGTCGATCGCCACCAGCCGGCCTTCGCCGTCGGACGTGAGCCCCTCGGCGACCCACGCCGCGATGCACTTGGCGAAGGCGTCGCTCTTCAGCCGCGAGAGGACCCGCCTCAGGCAGTCCTTCGACGGCAGCCCCTCCGGCAGTGATAGGAACCCTCGCAGCCAGTCTTCGCGTTGCTCGGCCCACAGCCGGATCGCCGTGGGCCCGTCGCACCCAACCAACACGCCGCACACGGCGATCGCCACGACATCCACCAGCAGGTGCTGGCGGTTCTTCTCGGCACGCGGGTCGGGCAACGACTCCGACTGCTCCAACAGCGACAAGGGCGCCAACGGCTTCCTGCTCTCGACCTCCTCCGGCTAAAAGCTCAGAAGATAAGTCACTCCTACGGTTCGCGCTAGATCACCCCGCCTGCCTGGCTAGGCGCGCTGGCCCTGGCCATAACGCCGGCTGCCAGCAGCGGGTTCTACCGAGCGGCTCCCCAAGGTCGCTCAGCCGCAGGCTCGCCAGACGACGCGATCGAAGGAAGCGTTGCGGGCGATCGCTTTGGCATATGGTGGTCTGCCAGCCGTCCGACTAGCAGATCGCTCGGCATGGTGAGCCGCGTAGGTCGCTGCTACCGGTCGCGTGGGCCCAATCACGCTCCCCTTGGCGGCGCGATCGCCTCGTGGTTGGCAAAGTCGAGTTTGGCGGCGGTGTTCGGCATGTGCGTCCATCGAGCCGTTTTCCGATGAGAATGACCGGCTCTGACCCACTGCTTTTTTGAAATCGGATTGGCTGTAGTACGATGGTTTCAATCCTGCTTTTCTCTATAGCGGAGCTCATCGTGAACCTTACTTCCTGCTGGTCAGCCCTCTACGTTCTCGCCGCCTTCGCGGCAGTCGTCCTCGCGGCCGATGGGCCGGCCACCGATTGGCCCGCTGTCGGGGGCGACGCCGGCGCCACTCGCTACTCCACGCTGGACCAGATCGACCGCTCGAATGTCGGCAAGCTCCAGCCGGCGTGGACTTTCCACACGGGCGAGACGACCGCCGGAGTCGGGCCGACGATCGAGTGCACGCCGATCGTCGTCGAAGGCGTCCTGTACCTGACCACCGGCAATCGCGTGCTCGTTGCGCTCGACGCCGCGACTGGCGCCGAGCGCTGGCGGTTCGATCCCAACTCGCTGCCGTGGCCCCACGAGCCAACCTCCGGCGGCGTGAATCGGGGC
>JBGSJY010000586.1:0-4222 GCA_041741515.1 Pirellulales bacterium
ACGCCTGGCGGCTAGCGCTGCTCGAGACGCCGCCCACCGCCGAGGGGCACTTCGTGCTCGCCGAGTGGCTCTACGCCGCCGGCCAGCCCGAGGCTGCGCGGGAGCGCTATTACGCGGCGCTAGAGATCGATCCCGAGCACCTCGAGGCCCGTATCAACCTCGGCTGTGTGCTCAGCGACCTGGGGGAGCACGAGCTAGCCGCCGCCGCGGTGCGCGGGGCGCTTGAGCAGCACGAGGCGCTGGCCGACGCCCATTTCCACCTGGCGCGGGTCTACGAGAAGCACGGCGACCACGCCGCCGCGGCGCCCCATTGGCGACGTTTCTTGGAGATCGCCCCCGAGAGCCCGTGGGCCCAAGAGGCCCGCGAACGTTTAAAATGGGGAGAGTCGGGCGATTGAAACGCGGCGTTACGGCTGGCGTTACGGCTTGTAAGTCTAGCGGCGTCGCTTAGCCTGTTTGAGCGACCGCACGACGGCGGCGCTGCCGTGGACTGATCCCACACCCCCATCGCGGGCGGAAGATGAGCGAACTGCTCTTTCACTACGAGCGCGTGAACCCGACGTCGTGGGCGTACCTGTCGTCGCTGCTGACGATCGCGCTGTTCTTCAAGTTCAACCGCGTGTTCTGCATGCGGAACTTGGACCTCGTGCTGGTCATTCTGTTGGCGCCCGGGCTGCTTTGCATCGAGCAAGCGCTGCGCGGTCAGGCCGACGCTTCGGTGGCGCGGATCGGCTACGTCTGGCTGCTGGTGGTCAACGGCTTGCTCTTGGTGCGGATGCTCTACGACGCGTCGATGGTGCGGCGCCCGCTCTTGGAGCCGAACATGACGGGCGGGGGCCTGAGCTTTCTGGCCGTGTCGCTGATGGTCTTCCTGGCGGCGAACGTGCTGACCGGCAAGCCCGACCCGTCCGACCTGCGCGCCGTGCAGCGTGCCGAGCACCTCAGCCAACGCGAGGCCTCCGACGTCGAGCAAAACACGCTGAGCACCCACGGGCCCGGCTTCACGCTGCTCTTGATGCTGCCGCGGATCTCGACCCGCGCGCTGGTGGACGAGGCGGCCGACGAGGCCGACCCCGCCAAGGTCGAGGCCGCCGACGCCGCGCGGGACGTCCTCACCGCGCAGCTGATGGCGATCTTCTGCCAGGTGATGGTCGTGATGGGCGTGCTGATGATGGCCAAGGATCACTTCGGCAACCTGCAGCTCGGCCTTGCCGCGGCGACGATGTACCTGATGCTGCCGTACACGGCGTTGTGGACCGGCAACGTGACGCACGCGCTGCCGGCGGCGCTCTTGGTGTGGACGGCTTACTTCTATCGCCGGCCCGCGGTGGCGGGGATGCTGCTCGGGTTGGCGTGCGGCGCGATCTACTACCCTTTCGCGCTGCTGCCGCTGTGGACGTCGTTCTACTGGCGCCGCGGGGTGGGTCGGTTCACTGCCGGCGTGCTGCTGACGCTCGGCGTGCTGGTGGCGACGCTCGTCTTCACCTCGACCGACGCGGCGATGTTCTTCGCGCGCTTGCAGCAGATGTTCGGCATCCGCCTGCCGGCGATGGACGAGCTGAGCGGCGTCTGGGCCTTCTGGAACGGCTGGTACCGCGTGCCGATCCTGCTGGGCTTTATCGGATTAAGCGTGAGCTTCGCGCTCTGGCCGGCGCAGAAGAACCTGGCGACGCTGCTGAGCGGCTCGGCCGCGCTGATGCTCGGCGTGCAGTTCTGGCACGCCCACAGCGGCGGCCTGGCGCTGGCGTGGTACCTGCCGCTATTGCTGCTGACGGTCTTTAGGCCGAACCTCGAGGACCGCGTCGCGGGAACGGTGGTAGCCCCGAGCCGCTGGGAAGCGAAGGCGGCGGCGTAGCGTCCGCTGTGCGGACCGTGGAGAGCGGTAGTGTGTAGCCCAGGTTCTTGAACCGGGGTGGCGCAGCCAAAAGAAGCCGTTGGAGGACGTAGGAACTTTCGTGAGACGACGCGACGCGGAGCTTCTTGTCGCCTGCGGCGACCCAGGTTCGAGAACCTGGGCTACCCGCTGTGCGAATTGGGCGTATATCGTGGAGGGTGAGTCGAGACCCACCCTGAGAACTTCAAAAAGCTGGTCACCAAATAAGATCTCTTTGGCTTCGACAGGGGTGGCTAGCGTATGGTGCGATGTAATTCTCTATCGCTTGCGGTCGTTTCGCCAATCGCTCTCTTGTTGTCAGGCTGCACGAAGCCTCCCGTAGACTACACCCTGAACGTGGCCGTCTTTCGGGTCGTTGACTCGTCTTCAGGCGAGCCGATGAACGTAGCGGTGTCGGTCAAAGGACTTCCTTCGGTCAACGGAGCAAACCCGCTACAGATTGTTGAGATGCAACCAGATGGGCTGTGCCGTGTGACTTGGCTGGGGACGACATCGAAGCCCGGACAGCTTCAACTATTGGCAGAAGGATACGAATCTGAGGAAGTTCCAGCCGAGGTCTTTGAAACGACATCGGCGATAATGTCGATAGGTGGAGCTTTGTCTGAGGGCACGATTCGGATGCGAGCCAAGTAGCGGGTAGCCCCGGTTCTTGAACCGGGATGGCGCAGCCACAAGAAGCCGTTGGGGGACGTAGGAACTTTCGTGAGGCGACGCGACGCGGCGCTTCTTGTCGCCTGCGGCGACCCAGGTTCGAGAACCTGGGCTACCCGCTTCAACTCCGGGGACTGACGGCTCCCGGCTCGCATTCACCGAAGAGGCGCCGCGTAGGCCGTAACCAGCGCAGCGCAGTTGCGGCATGACAACGTCAACAGGGCTTCTTGCCGTAACTGCGCTGCGCTGGTTACGGCCTACGAACTAACCTCAGTTGAAGTAGGAGCCCCGGCCGGAAGCAGAAATGATGGTCACGTCACTTCTTTCGTCGCCACTGACTAAAGACGCGCGCAGTTCCAGGAAGACTACTAAAATCTTCGGGGCGAGGTTTGCCCTGTGCGGCCATGCAGAAGCAGACCTCCTCGCCTAGCCATTTCATGACGCCATGTTGGATGGCGCCGGGGCACGATCCGTCTAAGTTGTAGTAGTCAATCTCGATCGGGTCGGCTATTTCACCGAGTCTGACCAATGCGTGAATCATCGTTTGGCCGCCAAACGAAATCCGGACCTCGTTCTTGCTGGCCGATCGGTGGCCCGTGCGAAGCATCATCGACGGAAGATCTTGTCCGTCACGAATAATCTTCACGGCGGTCCACTCCCCTTGTAACTTGGCCATCGTCGGGCTGTCGATGAACTCAAACCTATCACATCCATCAGTCGGTGCAGACGGCGGGGGGGCCGTGCCAGCGACGCCAGTCACCCCTTCGGGACGCGATGGAGAGACCCTCGTCAGCGTCTCGTAAGCATGTCCACTTCCTGGTGACGTGCTGAATGTGTCGGGCCGCGGCTTACCGTTCAGGTCGAGGCATAGTTTGAATTCGTCGCCCTCCAAACGAAAGATCCCGAAGTTACAATTGCCCGCTTCTGGCCCGGCGACAAACTGGATGTCGATCTCGTGCGGATCTGCTTCGACATTGATGTTAAAGACACCTTCGTAGGTCGCTTCGGGAGATTCGGTGCGAAATCGGTCTCCGTCAATGAGCACCCGCGAGGCCTGCAAAGCGCTTGTGGGCACAACCACGCCGTCGATCTCTAAATCTCTAATGGACCAAGTCCCTTCCAGTTCACGTAGTACCTCGACATGACGCGCTAGTTGAGGCCAACTACCAAATCCATTCTTTCGAGCGATCGCATACTGCGCGTCCGCCAAACGAAAGCCCGCGTTCAATACCTGCTTCGCGGTCATGCCGCAGGCTGCCGGTAGGTGATTTTGAATCGTCGAAATAGCCTCGATGTCACGGTCGTCGAGCGCCGCGAGCAGCGCTTTAGCTTGACGGCGGAGATGATCGAGATGGGGGCGGGCCGGAAGGTTCTTGCTCATGTTCGTTCTCCATGATTTGGCCTGGGTCCGCAAACAGGCGCACGAAGAACTGAAGAACACTCACAGCGTGTGAGGAATTGAAGTTGGGTTAAACCCTTCCCGCGGAACCGGAGGCTCGCTTCTAGCCAGGCCCGATTCTAGCTGGGACAACTCGAGAGAGTTATCGTCGAATCTTGATGCGTCGGCAAAAAGGGGATCGCTGCGAAAGCCGATCGACAACGATTCCGCTTGGTCGTTGATGGCGATGGCGGTCGGTGTTGGGACGACCTGACGAGGCGGGTGGCGGCGTTGGGGGC
>JBGSJY010000587.1:0-8847 GCA_041741515.1 Pirellulales bacterium
CCGAGCCCAGCGCGGCCGTGCCGCCGCCGTTCGGGCCCGCGCCGCTCAACAGGTCGGGTGCGATCGCGATGTAGCCGTTCTCGGCGAGCTGGTCGGCGACACCGCGGACCCAATCGGTGAGGCCGAAGATCTCGTGAATGACGATGACCGCGGGCGCCTTGTCGGCGCGCTCGGGGTAGGCGAGGAAGCACTCGACGGTGCGCCCGTCGTGCTCGGTCTCGACCCACTCCAAGTGTCGTGGCGACGTTTCCAGCCGCGCAGCCGCCCACTCTTGGGCGAAGGAACCGGAAGCCAGCAGCCCCGCAAGTGCGAGTGACAAGCAAGTCCGACGGAACAACATCACAACCTCCGGGTCGGGGGCAGATAGAGAGAACGATAACTGAGAGCCGGGAGACGTCAGTCCCCGGAGCGCAGCGGGTACCCAGGTCTCTCCGGGAACTTACGTCTCCCGGCTCATTACTCCCGCCTACGATAACCGCTTTTCGAATGGCGACCGGCGCCGCGAGTGGGCTGTCTCACGCCCTCCGAGTATCACTGCTCGCCTTGTTTTCGGACAACGGGGGTCCGAGTGCGGCCGTTTGCGTGGGGGAACCCGGGGCCAACAACTAAACTGGCGGGATTGCGGCTACGCGAACTCGTCTCGGTAAGGGGGGCGTCGCCGAGTCGTGTCTCTTTTCCGGAACAGCCCTTCTCGATGAAGACCCTTTCCTACTCGGCGTGTGCGCTGATCGCGATCGCCGCGTGCTCAGCGACCACTCGCGGCCAGATCAAGGCGTTCCCTCAGGCCGAGGGCTACGGCGAGAACGCCCGCGGCGGCCGCGGCGGCGACGTCTATCACGTCACCAAGCTCAATGATGACGGCTCGGCCGGAACGCTGCGGTACGGCATCGAGAACGCGCCGGGGGCAGGGCGGACGATCGTCTTCGACGTCGGCGGTTGGATCAACCTGAACTCAAAGCTCGGCATTACGCGGGACAACATCACCATCGCGGGTCAGACCGCGCCGGGCGGTGGCGTCGGCGTGAAGGGGAATCAGACCTCGGTCGGGGCCGATAACGTGATCCTCCGCCACATGCGGTTCCGACCCGGCAAGAGCGCGGGACGCGTCGACTCGCTAAGCATCTCTAGCGGTCACGACGTGATCTATGACCACATCTCGGCGTCGTTCAGCTACGACGAGAACGCTTCGGCCAACGCCCTTACGCGCGGCGGCGTCTACAACCTGACGATGCAGTACAGCACCGTCTCGTTTGGCCTGGAGGACCACTCGGCCGGCTCGTTGATCCAAGGCGCCGAGTCGATGACCCACCACCACAATCTGTACGCCCACAACCATACGCGCAACCCCAAGGCGCGGGTCGAGGGGAACGGCATGGATTGGGTCAACAACGTCGTCTACGACTACGACAACGGCTTCATCGCGGGCGACTCGGACACGAGCGACTTTTTCTGGAAGGCCAACGTCGACGGCAACTATTACATCAACGGCCCCGGCGACACGGGCCGGGCGATGGTCTCCAATGGCTCGGCGCAGAACTACGGCCTCTATTTCGGCACGAACGCCTACGACAACGACGGCGACGCCACGCACGACGGCGTGATTTTGACGGGCAACGGCGTCAACAACGCGGGTCTCGGCAGCGCCGTCTCCGGGACCTACACGTGGTCGCCGACTCGTTACGGCACGAATCAGGTGTGGCAAGACGCCACGCCGCAAGACGCCTACGAGCGGGTCCTCGCTCAGTTCGGCGCCACGCCTTGGAAACGCGACGAGGTCGATACGGTCCTTTACAACAATGTCGTCAACCGCACCGGCGCGCTGATCACGCGTGAGAGCGACCTCGCGGGCGTGAGCAACGGCGGCTTCGGCACGCTGGCTGCCGGCGTCGCGCCGCTCGACTCGGACGGCGACGGCATGCCCAACGCATGGGAGATTCGTCACGGCACGAACCCCGCGGTCGCCAACAACAACGGGGACTCTGACCAGGACGGCTACACCGACCTCGAAGAGTACCTCAACGACCTCGCCGCCTTCAAAGCGGTCGGCACGCTGGAGTTCAGCGGCATCGGCCGCTACGCGGACTGGGCGCGCTGGACCCGCAATTGGCAGCCGTCGCGGCTCGACGAGGTGCAAGTCGCCACCGGCGCGGCGTTCGTCGACGCCGTCGGGCAACAGGCGGGGACCCTCATCGTCGGCGGCGCCCCCAGCGAGAACGGCCGCCTGTACGTGACGAGCGGCTGGATCGAAGTGACGGAGGACCTCGTCGTCTCCGGCGCCGGCCGGGTCGAGCAATATGGGGGCGAGACCCGTGTCCTCGACGGCGGCGTTGATCTGGAAGGGGGCGTTTACCGACTAATTGGCGGAAGGCTCAGCGCCCCTTCCCTCGCCATCGCTCCGGGCGCCGATTTCGAGTTCACCGGTGGAACGCTGGCAACCGATTCGATCCTCGGCGACGTTGTCAATGAAGGTGGCCGCTTCGAGGTAGGCGTCGATCGCGTCGGCGTGGTCATGATGGACGGCGACCTCACGCTGAGTAGCGGCGTTCTAGGGATCGACCTGGCCTCTCCCAGCGCCTCCGATGTGCTCGTGGTGACGGGAGACATCGCCCTTGGCGGCGTCCTCGACGTGACGAACATCGGCGCCTACAGCCCCGCGACCGGCGCCCGTTGGGCGATCCTCGGCGGTTCCTCCCTCACCGGCGCCTTCGAGTCCATCACCCCTGGCTACTCCGTCGAGCAGATCGGCAACGTCCTCTGGCTCGTGGCCGGCGTCGGCGCGGGCCAGAGTGTCCCCGAACCGACGGGCCTCGTGCTGCTTGCAGGCATCGTTACGCTCGGGTTCGCTGCCAATCGCCGCCACGCCGCGTCTTGCGGCGCCGCGGTGATCGTGGCTGTAGCAGGCGCATCGCACGTTCACGCTGCCTCGGTCGCGACCATCGCCGACGCCCAGCTCAGCGAGAACGGCACGACCGGCCTGGGCGACGCCACCGACAGCGGGTCCGGCACGGGACCCTCGCTCAACGCCCGCTGGAACTACAGCAGCAGCCCCGCCAATCGCAACGAGTGGGTTGCGCTCAAGTTCGACCTGAGCGCGTACAACGACAAGACACGACTTAACTCGCTGTCGCTGCGGCCGACGATGTTCCGCGCGGGCGCCAACAATTCTCAGAGCCTCCGCTTGTACGCCTTGACGCCCGGCACGGCCGGCGAGGACTGGGACGAAGCGACCATCACTTACGGCTCGATGCCGGGCTTCACGTTCGACGGCAACTCGACGACGAACCTCCTGAACGTCGGCGGCGCGCTGGTGGACCTCGGCAGCTTCAGCTACTCGGGCTACACGAGTGAAGGCAATGTCGGCGTCATCAATCCCGCGTCCCTGACGAATCTGGTGCAGGGGATGGGCGACAAAGACCTGCTGACGCTGCTCATCTCTTACAGCTCGCCCGCCAACGGCCAGTGGCGGATCGCGTCGCGCGAGGCGACCGCGACCGAGACCGGCGTCCTCACCGGCCCCGCCGGCTCGCTGGCGGCGAGGCTCGACTTTGACGTCACCTTCGGGGGCGTCCTTGGCGATTACAACGACGACGGCGTCGTCGACGCCGCCGACTACACGGTCTGGCGCGACTCGGGGCCGACCAGCGTGCTGCCGAACGAGGAGGTCTCGCCCGGCGCCACCGACATCGCCGACTACCTCTACTGGGCCGAACGCTACGGCGCGACCGACACGGGGCTGCCCGCCACGGCCGTTCCCGAGCCGACGACCGTCTTGATCACGATCGCCGTTATAGCTGGGCACGGCATGAGCCGTCGGCGCTAGCCGCGGGTAGCGCGCCATCAGACTCTCCCTCCAAATGGATGGCGAGCCGGGAGCGTCAGCTACGACAGTTAGTGGGTGCCCGGCTTCCCTCCGGTCGCTGACGCACCCGGCTCGACTCGCTGATCGCGAAAGCCGATCTCAGCTCGCCGCCAGCGCCGCCGACGTGCACGGCTGTGGCGCTTCGGCGACTTCCGGCGGGCCGCCCCACACGAGCGTCGCCGCGGAAGTCAGCGCCGCCAGCGCGACGAACAACCACAAGGAGGGGTCGTAGCTGCCGGTGAGGTCAAACGTCAGGCCCATGATGAACGGACCGACGCTGCACGCGGCGACCGTGATGGTCCAGACGCTGCTCCGGATCGAGCCCAGCTCGCGGCGGCCGAAGTACCGCGGCCAGAGGGTGTTGCCGGTCACCCCAATCATGCCCTGCCCGGCGCCGACCAGCACGCCGCCGGAGTAGACCGCCAGCGGCGTGGTCGCCTGGCCTACCACCAAGAGGCCGCCGCCGAGCAGCGCCATAGCGACCGCCATCAACACGCGCAACGGGACGCGGTCGGCCAGCATGCCGCCGTTGAGCTGCATCAGCGCCATCGCCCCGGCGATCCAGGGGAACGCGGCTGCCGCGTGGGCGCTCGTGAGGCCGTTGCGGGTGAGCATCGGGTCGAGATTGAAGAAGAGGGCCGTGCAGAGGAGCCCCGTCAGCGCCGCACACGCCGTGGCGGCCCAGTAGGCGGGCGTCTGCAGGGCCTCGCGGAGCGTGAAGGAACGGCCGGTCGTGTGACGCGCAACCGCGGACGGAGTCACGGCCATCGCCTCGACGTTGTTGCGGTAGGTCAGCCACATCAGCGGCAGCAGCACCAGCAGCAGCACGCCGCCGATCACCGCATACGCCTCCCGCCAGCCGAAGTACTGGATCAGCGAGTTGTAGACCAGTGGCGTTACCGCTACGCCGCACGCCGCGCCGATCCCCGCCACGCCCGACGCTAGGCCCAGGCGGCGAGAGAACCACATCCCCAGGGTGTTGCCCGAGGCCATCGACAGGCCCCCCTGGCCAAACGCCCGGAGCAAGAAAAAAGCCAGCGTCAGGCTGATGATCCCCTGGACCTGCGAGATGACGAAGCAGGCCGTGGCGACGACCGCCACCAACAACAGCGAAACGGTACGCAACCCGTTCCGGTCCATCCGCCGTCCCAACCACATCAGCGGCACGGCCGCCAGGGCGCTGGCGATCATGTAGGCGCCGGTGAGCTCGGTGTGCGAGAGGCCGAGCGACTCGCGGATCGGCTCGTTGAAAAGCGACACGCCGAATGTCTGCCCAGGGCTCGTGCCCAACTGCATCAAGATCGCCAGCGGCAGCATTGCCCAGGCGTAGGGGGGGTCACCGTCACGGGGGACCTTCTCAAGACGCACAGCAGCGGCGCCATCCAGGGCGGGGCTCTTCATCATTCCAGGCGGGTCAGCAGACGCGGACGTTTCAGCAGGCGCAGAGGGGGGAAGCAGGGGCCGCTGAGGTGGGACCCTCATACTACGCAACAAGGTTCGCGCGGCGTAGGGCGCTAGCGGTGGGCTGCCGCACATCACCAGCGGTTGTGGGCTTTCCGCAAGCGCAAGGCGCTTTCCGACTCCCTGTCACTCGGAGCGGATACGATCCACGTTACAATCTCCGCATGCCTGGACTCTTCGCCGGAACTCCGTTGGAACGCCCTGTCACTTGCGACCGCTGTGGCCGTGATGTCGCCGCCTGCACGTGTCCGACTGAGAAGGCGCCGCAGGCCTCCCGCGCCGACTTCGACCTCCGGGTCCGTCGCGAGCGTCGCCGGGGCAAGTGGTGCGCGGTGGTGGCGGGGGTGGAATCGGACGTGGCAACTCAAAAGGCGCTCCTCAAAGAACTTCGCGGCGCGCTGGGCGCCGGCGGTGGCGTCAGCGACGGCGAGCTTGTCCTCCAGGGCGACTGCCGCGACAAGCTGCTAGAGAAGCTAGTGGCGCTCGGTTACCGGGCCAAAGCGTCAGGCGGCTGAGCATCATCATTGTAGCGCCGCTCACCATCGAGGGCTGCCGTCAAGAGTTGCCGCGAGCTCACCACGCCGGTGGGGGGAGTGCGTCACGATCCGCTTCGCGATCCGTGGGCGGTTTCACAGCTCCGCAAACGACCCATGCGGTTCGGCGGCGGTCAGTCTCCTCAGCATCTGCAGAAGGAGGCTCGGGCGTCGGGGGCATGCTTATTTCGCGACTGCGGAGCTCCTGGAATCGGCGTCAACGAGGCCCCTCCCGGATCAGCGCACGCCGCCCCTCGAGCGAGGCGGTCGGGAACTGGCGCCGTAGTTGCCTTCTCCGCTGGCGGCTTTACGCGCAACCCGCCGCCCGGAGTGCAACGCTATGATCGCTGCTGAATCGAACGAAGCCGTCACGCTGACCGACCCACGCGACCTCCACCCCCGCCCCCCTTTCCCGTTGCAGGACCAGTCGCCGCCGGGCGAGTTCGGCGACATGGACCCCACCCCCGACCACGGGGAGTCCTCGTACCGGGGCACAGGGAGGCTCAAAGGCCTCTCGGCCATCATCACCGGCGCGGATAGCGGCATCGGTCGTGCCGCGGCGATCGCCTACGCCCGCGAAGGCGCCGACGTGATGATCGCCTACCTGTCCGAAGACGAGGACGCCGAATCGACCGCTGAGCTGGCGAAGGAGGCCGGCGTGAAAGTCGGGCTCCACCGCGGCGATCTCGGCGCCCCCGAAACGTCGGAGAGCTTGATCGACGCCGCGCTGCGAGAGTTCGGCAAGCTCGACTTGCTGGTCAACAATGCCGCGTTCCAAAGCACCGGCGAGGACGCCGAAGACTTCTCCAACGAAGAGTTCGAGAAGACCTTCCGCACCAATGTTTTCGCCCCCTTCTACCTCAGCAAGGCGGCGCTGGAGTACCTGCCCGCCGGCGGGTCGATCATCAACACGGTCTCAATCCAGGCCTTCCGGCCGTCGCCGCAACTGCTGGCGTATGCCGCGACAAAATCGGCGCTGACGAGCCTCACCAAGGGCTTCGCGAAGCTGGCGATCGAACGGGGCGTACGGGTGAATGGCGTCGCCCCAGGGCCGGTATGGACGCCGTTTATCCCCTCCACCATGCCCGCCGACAAAACGGCGAAGTTCGGCGGCGACACGCTCTTCGGCCGCCCCGCGCAGCCGGCGGAGTTGGCGCCGCTGTATGTGTGGCTCGCGTCACCCGAAGCGAGCTACGTCACCGGCGAGATCTTCGGCGCGACCGGCGGTTCAACGCCCCTTTAGCGAGCGAAACAAGTATTTCACTTAGCCTCCGGTCAATGACCGGGGGCTGATTGGATTCAGCGCACCCACGACACCGGCTGCTCCAACGCGATGTCTTCGCGTTGTCGTTTGCGCTGGGCGTAGCGTTGTGCTGTCACCCGCACACGGGCCGCGAACTCGTCGCGCGTCGCCACATCGACCTGTTCCAGACGGCCGGCGAGGCGCACCATGCCGTCGGGATTCGTTTCCGCGGTGCGGGAGAAGAGCGCCACGAACCGCATCGTCTCGACGAAGTTGTGATCGGCGGTCCGCAGGATCAGCGGCTTGAGTGTCTTGGCCACGACCTTGATCGCGGGCCCTTCGAAGTGGATGAACGTGTCGAGCCGCGTCGTGAGGTAGCAACGGCCGTTGCTCTCCTCGACGGGGTCGGCGCGGAGCAGCAACACGCTCTTGCCGTCGATCGAATTGGGCAGCGGGGTCGCCTGGTACGACCCCTCGGCCAAGAGCAACATCCGTAGCGGCGCCGCGCCCCCCCCTTCGCGGTGCAGCACACGGATGTCGCCCGTCGCCCCGGCGGCGTCGGCCACGCGGTATCGACCTGGCGCGATGGGTTCGAGCCGTAGGTTGCTCACTCCCATCACGTTCCACGAGTCGACGATGAGCTCTGGGTGTTCGACCAGGTAGGCGAACAGCTCGTCGTCGCAGTCGATGACGCGGGTCGGCATCTGCCGGTAGAGCGTGGCGTCGTTCACAACACGCTGGACCTCTGGGCGGTCGGCGGCTGCGAGCGATTGCCACGGAATGTCGCGGAGCGCCGCTTGTCGCGCTTGGGGCGTGTCGCTCCCCGCGTCGTCTTGGGCGCGGAGCGGGGCCGGCATGAGGCATACGGTCAGCACCAAGGCCAGCAGCCCCCGTGTCTCCCGTCCTCGATGCGCGCGGCCCGACCCCCCCGGTCGGAACGCCATAGCTTCCCCCCCAGGAAGGCGTCCGTGCAGCCCGCCACCGAGGGCGAGACTGCGATGATCGTGTCAACTAAGCCGGTTAATTCGGTTGTAGGGACGCTCCGACGTGAAGGTTTCATGTCAGGCCGATTCCGACCGGCCCGATCGGTCTTGCCTCCGGGGGCCGCTGTTCGGGATGCTCCGTGGCGATGCGCTACCTAATTCGCTTTCCCCGCCAGTCTCCCGCCATCCGGTCGCGGCTGCGCTGGCTACTGGTCGGCGGTGTGCTAGCAGCGCTGGGGGGCCAGTTGCTCTGGCGGTTCGCGGATGAGCGTCTCACCGCTGAGGCGACACGACAGGCGCGAGCCGGGCACAGCCTCGCCGTCGTCGCGACGCGCGACGACTGGGCCCTCCACGTCATCCCCGCGGCGCTCACCGCGCCGGGCGAATCCGGCGCCGTCGCCAGGAACGTCGCTTCGGCGAAGATCAACCAAGCGCTGTCAAACGCGGAGCTGGGGGACGTGAACGCCCTTAAGCAGTTGGCGACGCAGGCGCCCGCTGCGATCCGATCACTGGAAGAGTCGCCGACGGACGAGGGGGGACGCTGGGGCGAATGGGTCCTGCGACGTCTGGCTGCCGCCGTGGATCGCCTGCCCGCCGAGCAGCGAGTCGCCTTGCTGGTTCAGGTGGACGATACGCTGTTGATGCTGTCGGCCACGCCGCGGCTGGCGCCGGAACCGGCGGAAGAACTGGCGGAAGAACTGGCGACCGCGGCGAAGCGGCCCGCCGTGGAGCCGCCATCGCACGCAGTTCCGGCATCCGAGGCGCCGG
>JBGSJY010000588.1:0-7932 GCA_041741515.1 Pirellulales bacterium
AGGCCAGCTCACGGTCGCCGGCGGCGGCCAAGTCATCAACACGTCCGGTTTCGTCGGCTCACTCGCCGGCTCGAACGGCAGCGCCGCGGTCACGGGCGCCGGCTCGCTGTGGAACAACAGCAATGAGCTGAACGTCGGCTACGACGGCACGGGCCAGCTCACGGTCAGCAGCGGCGGCCGGGTTAATAACACCACCGGCTTTCTCGGCTACTCCGTCAATGGCGACGGCGCCGCGACGGTCACCGGGATCGGTTCGCTGTGGAACAACACCGGCAGCACTTACATCGGCTTTCAAGGCGGGGGCCTGCTGACGATCACTGACGGAGGCCAGGTCAACAACATCAACGGCGAAATCGGCTACACCGGCGCCGCCAATGGCGGCGTCGCTGTCATAGGGGCCGGCTCGTTGTGGAACAATAGTGGCCAAATCCGGGTCGCCGATAGTGGCACGGGCCAACTAACGATTAGCGGCGGCGGCCGAGTCAACAACACGACCACCTCCATTGCCGATAGCGCCACTGGCCTCGGTTCAGCCAGCGTCACGGGACCGGGCTCGCTGTGGAACAACAGCAGCGCCCTTACCGTCGGCACAAGGGGCCAAGGCCAGCTCACGGTGAGCGATGGCGGACGGGTCAACAACACCAATGGAACCATCGGCGCCATCGCCGGCGCCGACGGCAGTGTCGCGGTCACGGGCGCCGGCTCCGTGTGGGACAACTCGCAAGACCTCGCGATCGGCGGGACCTCCAGCGGGGCAGGCGGGAGTGGCGCCCTCGGCGTCGCTACCGGCGGCGTCGTCAACGTCACCGGCGCTCTCCGGATCTGGACCGCCGGCGCGCTCTATCTCGACGGAGGCACGATCAACGCCGGCCGGCTCGAACGCTTGGCTGCGGCCGGCCCCGCGGATCTCAATGCGGGCGTGATGAACTTGCTCGGAACCGGCAGCAACCTCGGTACGGCACTCACGATCGGCGACAGCATTTCGGGTCAGGCCACGCTGCGAATGGCGACCGGGGCGGACGCGGTCGTTGGCGCGCTCTCGCTCGCAACCGACGGAGTGCTGCATCTCGACGGCGGGTCGTTAACCGCCACCTCCGTGGACGCCACCGTAGGCACGATTCTTTGGAACCGCGGAGCACTACACCTGGCCGGTGGCAGCAGTCTCGCGCCCCAGGGTCTGGCGGTGCCCAACTTCGGCTTGCTGGCAGGCAACGGCGATCTTTCGGGGCCGCTCAGCGGTGCGTCGCAGTCAACGATTCGCGCCGCAGGGGGCAGTCTGTCGCTGGGTGTTAGCAACTCCTTCCTCGGCTTTAACCATGCGGGGGTGCTGGAGGTCGGCGCCAACGCCGTGACGCTCCGCTCGCAGGGCTTCGCGAATCTAGGCGTGCTGACGACGATGGCGGCCGGCGGGTCGCTTGCCGCCGCCAACGGCGTCGCGCTGGATGCCGGCGATAATTTTCAGGGGGCGGGGACGATTGGCGCCCGCATCGCGCAGCGCGTGGGATCGACGATTCAGGCCACCGGCAATCTCACGCTCGGCGACGCCGGCGCGGTCGATGGATTTGTGGGCGAAGGGGTGCTTCGTACGGTGACCAACACGGTGACCTTGCTCGACGCCAACCAGGCGGTACTGGGTTCGCTTACCACGCTGGGCAGCGGCAGTACTCCCGGGACGCTGGCCGCGGCCAACGGCGTCGTCGTCGACTTCGGCGACAACGTGACGGGCGTCGGCCTGATCAGCACCCCCAACAACGCCCTCAAGCCGCTGGTCAACAACGGGTCCATGCAAGGCGCTTCGACGACCGATCGCATCACGCTCAGCGGCTTCGTGAAAGGCGTCGGCACGTTCGACAACGTGAGCTTCACCGGCACGTTCTCTCCCGGCCTCTCGCCGACGAGCTTGCAAGTTGGCAACGTTGCACTCGCGGATTCCAGCACCCTCGCGATGGAGTTGGGGGGCACAGCGCCAGGCAGCGGATACGACCAGATCATCTCGTCCAGCGCGCTCGCGCTCGACGGCGTCTTGCAGGTCTCGCTCATCAATGGCTTCTCCCCGACTGCGGGACAATCGTTCAATCTGTTTGATTGGGCCAGCATTAGTGGCGCGTTCGACACGTTGTCGTTGCCCGCGCTCGCCGGCCTAGCTTGGAACACCTCCCAACTTTATTCCGACGGCATCCTCAGTCTCGCCGCCGCCGGCCTCGCAGGCGATTACAACAGCAACGGGATCGTCGATGCCGCCGATTACACGGTGTGGCGGGACGGGCTCGGCTCGACCTACGCGCAATCCGACTACGACGTCTGGAAAACGCACTATGGCGAAACCGCCGGCAGCGGTGCGGGTGTCGCTGCAGTCGCCTCCGTTCCCGAACCGGCTTCGCTGCTGCTATTGCTTCTCTCCGCGGCGTTGTCGCTCACCAAAGTCAAGACTTGATCCATACGGGTTTAGTGTGGGTGGAATCCCCCCGGCTCGGGCTCAACAAGAGGGCCCGCCCCACCCGTCTCCGCCGTCGCGTCGGTCCCATCGGAGATTGAGGACCGACGCGACGGCGAAGACGGGAGGGGCTCACGTGGGGCGTGCTTCAACAGAAGCGTGATGTGGACGATTTTTGAACCCGGTTGGCGCCGGAGCCCCTTCGCCGTCGCTCTCGCCTCGACCGTCACTTCAAGCTGCGGTCGGGGCGAGAGCGATGGTGAAGGGGCGACCTGCCCCCTTTGTCGGAGCGGGAGCTGAGGCTCGATCCTGGCGGAACGACCCACACTGAAACCGGAAGGACCCAAGACTTCCGCTACTCGTTCAACACCCGTCTCCCGGGTAGCGTCAGCAAGCTGACGCTCTAACTGGCATGGGAGCGATACCGGCGAATTTATAAGGGCTCACTCGTTCGACGTGATTCTCATCAGGGCTGAAGCGAAGTCGGTTGTACCTGCCGACTCCAATTACACTGCGGCGCGACCCGCGTCGGTACAGCCCACCTCCATTGGTTCCGGAATCGTCAAATCTGCGCTGGCTTCGTCGTTTCTACGCGTGGAAGTTTTACTTCTCTACAGATCTGGCCGCTTCGACGACACCCTCGGAGTGTCGGATGCGACGAGGGTTTCACCTAATCGAACCGAACAATTAATGTAGCGAGCTCAGCGCTGCCATCGGCCGAGAGATGGCTTTGCCGTTGGCGAGCACGATTCCGGCAAACCCGAAACCCGCCTGTCGAGTCCACAAGCCACACAAGTACAGGAGCCGTCCAGCCAGAGCAAACGCGATCGCGGACGCGATAATCGGCGACGACCGGAATCCACCGGATAGCGTCTCTTGTGATGCGCCCATCCTATCTTCCGCCACTCCCGTCTATTGCGGTGCGACTATCTGCCGCGTTGCACGGGCGTAGTAGGGCGGATATGCACAAGCAGTGCGACTCGCGGCGCCAGTCGGCATGCCGGATGTCGCCAGAAAACGAGATCTTGACGATGGAACACCCTTCGCATGATTCCCACGCTCGCTTTGGGGTCGTTGACGGCAACGAAGCCGCTGCACGAATAGCGCACTTCCTTAACGAGGTGATCGCGATCTATCCGATTACGCCCGCCTCGACGATGGGGGAGCTGGCTGATGCTTGGAGCGCTCAGGGGCGGCAGAATATCTTCGGCGTGACGCCCCGCGTCATCGAGATGCAGAGCGAAGCCGGCGCCGCCGGCGCTGTGCACGGCGTTCTGCAGGCGGGCTCGTTGGCGACCACCTTCACGGCGTCGCAAGGCCTGCTGCTGATGATCCCAGAGATGTACAAGATCGCTGGGCAGCTGATGCCGACGGTCTTCCATATCGCTGCGCGCTCGGTAGCGACCCACGCGCTGTCGATTTTCGGCGATCATAGCGATGTGATGGCGACCCGATCGACCGGCTGGGGAATGCTCGCGTCTTCGAGTGTTCAAGAAGCCCAGGACTTCGCCCTAATCGCGCAGGTCGCGGCGTTGGCGTCACGGATTCCAATGCTGCATTTCTTCGACGGCTTCAGGACCTCCCACGAGGTAAACAAGATCGCTTGGCTAGAGGAAGACCAGATTCGCCGACTCATTAGTGAGGAAGACATCGCCGCATACCGCTCTCGGGCGTTGACTCCCGATCACCCGATCGTGCGGGGCACATCGCAAAACCCAGACGTCTTCTTTCAGTCGCGGGAGGCGGTAAACCTCTATTACCGCGCGCAGCCGTTTCTGGTCGGCGAGGCGATGGATAACTTCGCCGATGTGACCGGCCGCCGTTACCACCTGTTCGACTACGAAGGCCACCCCCGAGCGGAACGCGTCATTGTGATGATGGGGTCGGGAGTCGGCGCGGCTGCGGAGGCGTGTGAACGGCTCGTGGCGGAGGGCGAGCGAGTCGGGTTGCTCAAGGTGCGGCTTTATCGCCCATTCGATGTCGAGAGGCTTATCGAGGCTCTTCCCGGCACGACGCAGCACGTCGCGGTTCTCGACCGCACGAAGGAGCCTGGCGCCGTCGGTGAGCCACTCTACCAGGACGTCGTCACCGCGTTCGCCGAAGAATGGGAAACGGTCCACCACGGATCCGCTCCCCGAGTGATCGGCGGACGTTACGGGCTTTCCTCGAAAGAGTTCACGCCGGCGATGGCCGCGTCGGTCTGGAATGAACTCAAACAGGAGAACGCCCAACGACATTTCACCATCGGCATCTACGACGACGTCACGAAACTCAGCCTCAGCTGGGACCCGAACTTCCGGACCGAAGCGTCTGACGAGACGCGGGCCGTTTTCTACGGACTGGGGAGCGACGGAACGGTAGGCGCGAGCAAGAACACCGCCAAGATCATCGGCGAGAACACCAAGCTCTTCTCACAAGGATACTTCGTTTACGACTCGAAGAAGTCCGGCGCGATGACCGTCAGCCATCTGCGGTTCGGTCCACGGCCGATCAACTCGACCTACCTGATCGACCAGGCTACTTTTGTCGCCTGTCATCAAAGCCAGTTCCTCGACAAGATCGATGTGCTCCGTGTCGCCCAGTCGGGCGCGACCTTCTTGTTGAACACCACGCACGGCCCTGCCGAGGTGTGGGACGAACTGCCCCAGGAAGTCCAAGAGGCGATCATCGATAAGGGACTGAATTTTTATGTGATCGACGGCTTCTCGGTAGCGAAGAAGGCCGGCCTTGGTCAGCGGATCAATACGGTCATGCAGACCTGCTTCTTCGCCCTCTCGGGAGTGCTCCCGGTAGAAGAGGCGATCCACCAGATCAAGCAATCGATCCAGAAGTCCTACGCCAAGCGGGGCGATAAGGTATTGCAGGACAACTTCGCCGCCGTCGATGCGGCATTGGTCAACCTACATCAGGTTCCGGTCCCCGAACACGCCGACAGCGAGAAGCATCGCAAGCCTATCGTCACCGCGACCGCTACCGAGTTCATCCGACGCGTCACCTCAAGACTGCTTGCTGGTGACGGCGACCGCCTGCCGGTCAGCGCATTGCCGGTCGATGGTTCGTTCCCCGTCGGGACCGCGAAGTACGAGAAGCGTGCTATCGCAACCGAGATCCCTATCTGGGACCCCGATCTCTGCACCGAGTGCGGGCTCTGCTCGCTCGTCTGCCCGCACGCCGCGATTCGGATGAAGGTCTACCCCGACGCGGCGCTCAACGGCCGGCCGGAGGGGTTCCGCACGAAGACGTGGCGGGACAAGCAGTTGCCGGACCATCTGTTGACGATTCAAGTTTCCCCGGAGGACTGCACCGGGTGTCAGGTTTGCGTCGACGTTTGCCCCGCCAGCAGCAAGATCGATGCGTCTCACAAGGCGATCAACATGCGGCCGAAGGAGGCTCACACCGAGCAGGAAGGGCGGTGCTTCGAGTACTTCGTTGCGCTCCCAGAAGCGGACCGTTCGATGGTCAAGACCACGACGGTCCGGGGCTCACAGATGCTCCAACCGCTCTTCGAGTTCTCCGGCGCTTGTGCGGCGTGCGGCGAGACGCCCTACCTGAAACTGCTTACGCAGCTTTTCGGCGACCGGGCGCTGATCGCTAATGCGACGGGATGCTCGTCCATCTTCGGCGGAAATCTGCCGACAACCCCCTGGACCACCAACGCCGAGGGCCGTGGCCCGGCGTGGGTCAATTCGCTGTTCGAAGACAACGCCGAGTTCGGCCTGGGGATGTGGCTCGCCACCGAACACCAGCGCGACTACGCGGCCTCGTTGGTCGTAGGTCTGGCGGACCAACTCCCGCCCGACCTCGTCGCTTTGTTGGCGGCGCCCGCCGAACCGAGCGAACCCGGTCTGGAGCAGCGGCGTGAACAGGTCCTGCGCCTCCGAGAGGCGTTGGCGAATGTCCCCGCCGAGGAGGCTCGAATCCTCGAAAGGATCGCCGACGCGTTAGCCGCGAAGAGCGTATGGATCGTCGGCGGCGATGGTTGGGCCTACGACATCGGCTACGGCGGACTCGACCATGTGCTCAGCACCGGGGCCAACGTCAACATCCTGGTGCTCGATACGGGCGTCTACTCGAACACCGGCGGACAGAGTTCGAAAGCGACGCCCCGCGGCGCCGTCGCCAAGTTTGCCGCGACCGGCAAGGGGGGCGCCAAGAAGGATCTTGGCCTGCTGGCGATGACGTACAAAAACGTGTACGTCGCTCAGATCGCGTTGGGCGCCAATCCGGCTCAGACCCTGAAGGTGTTTCACGAGGCCGAGTCGTACCGTGGGCCATCGCTGATTTTGGCCTACAGTCATTGCGCTGCTCACGGGATCAATATGGCGGGCGGGGTCACTCACCAGAAGGACGTGGTGCAGTCGGGCCTTTGGCCGCTGTTCAGGTTCGATCCCAGGCTGACGGAAAAGGGGCAGCACCCATTCCACATCGACAGTCGGGCGCCGAGCGTTGAATTCTCCGAATTCGCGAAGTGCGAGGGACGCTTTGCGATGACCGCTAGCGCGGACCCCGAACGGGCCGAGCAACTTTTCGCCGACGCCCAGGACGACATCAACGAGCGCTGGCGCTTCTATGAGCATCTCGCCAGCTACGCTCCCAACGGCCCGGCGGATTGAGTAACGAACCGCTATGCTGCCTCTAGCGACGCCGCGAAGGCTTTCACCAGGTCATGTCGATAATCACTCGAGGCTGACGAACAGCGAGGCGAGGCAGAGGAATCCGGCGTAGTTTTGGTCGTTCTTGTCCTATCGGGTGGCCACGCGACGGTAGCGTTCGACGAGGATTCGCAGCCGGTAGCGTGTGCGATCGTAGCGTCACCTCCGGATTCGCTTGCGAGCGGGGATCACCGGCTTGGCTCCCCGACGGCGGCCGGACTGCCGGAGCGGGTCGCTGTCGTAGCCCTTGTCGGCCACGACATCGTCGGGCGAGGGGCCGTTGAACAACGCCTCGGTCTGGCGGATGTCGTGACGCTGAGCGGCAGTGACGCGGAGGCGAACTGGTCGGCCGTCGGCGTTGACCCCGCCACGAGAACGGCCGATCGCTTCGTTGCCGACCCCCCTTTCGCGCCGGCCAACTGCTGGTGGGCGCGGACGATTGTCGAGTCCAACGGCAGGTGTTCCAGCTCCGCGTCGCTGTTGAGGATTTCGAGCACCCGCTCCCAAACGCCTCGCTTGCATCACCGATTGAACCTCGGAAACACCGAATTCCAAGGGCCAAACCGCTCCGACTATTAATCTCCGCGGTCCCACCGTCCCCCCAAAGTCGATGAGATCATCCGAACTCCTCCCGGCTCTTACCTATTAGAACTGCGTCACCCAACGGCTGCCGGAACTTGCAACAAGCCTTTAATCGGGCCACATGGACTGAAAAACCACCGGCTGGAAGCCGGTGGGTTCAAGCGTTTCGTGAGCTACGGACTGAAGTCCTTCACTCACGAGGGGTGACCCGAAAGTTGTCGTCGCCGTCACTCGGTTCTGTTCCGTCTTGCCCGCGGATGTACT
>JBGSJY010000589.1:0-6585 GCA_041741515.1 Pirellulales bacterium
TAGTCGGCCCGGGAAGCCTACCGACAACGCGTTTATCGAGTCGTTCAACGGACGCGTTCGCCAGGAGTGCCTGAACCAGCACTGGTTCTTAAGCTTGGCCGACGCCGAAGAGAAGATCGAAGGATGGAGGATCGACTACAACACGGTCCGGCCGCACAGCAGCCTGGGCGACCGAACCCCGACAGAGTTCGCAGCTTCACTTCTTCCCGCGCGCGGGAAGAAGTGAAGCTGAAAAACTAGCACTGCGGCTGGTACAGGATTGGGGTGAGGGTCAGACGTCCCAATCATCACTCTGGGCGTGGACTCTTTTGAGGGGGGCAGGTCACGAGCGACTGCGAGACCAGCTAAGACGAGACGGGCAGATCGCGACCGCCAACGAATCGGTGGTTGCGAAAGCCGCCAATCGTTCGACGACCGAAGCGGCGAAGTGAGATTAGGGCGGGAAATGACGCTCGATTCAATGGCGCCGCTGTCTGCCCGGGCGTTTCCCACCAGCGGACGACCTTCCGTCGGACGACGGCCTCAAGACTTCGACGGCAGTGCGCCTGCCCGTCGACCCACGAGAGATTGTGAGCCCCGGTCTTCCCCCCGAACTAGGGCGGACTTACGGAGTTACTCAAGCGTGCAGCGTCGCTCTCCGGCTCGTCGCCAAAAGCGCCGCCCTGCCCGCTCGGTCCGCCGTACCCGATCGCGAAGCGGACCGTACTCGCCTTTGCCGAGAACGCTCTCTCGCGCGATGGTCATTAGCTCACCGCCCATGGGCATCGCACGGCGAGTTCGGCTGCAACGGTTCGGCGCGCCGTGTTTAGCCGACTCGATTGTCCCAGCAGAGACGCGCGACGCATCGCGATGGCTCGGTGTGCCGTGGCGCGCACGTCGTAGACGAGAATTCCGGCTTCGTCCCCAGTGCTGAATCTAGCGGTGCGAACGCCGGCTCACGGCGCCGCAGGCGCCCAACAGACCAACCCAGACCATCAGCGAGAGCGGCTCGGGGAGCACATCATCCGGCGGGCCCTGCACGACAGGAGTGGCGTACTGGACGAGCTGATCCTGCTTCTGCGAGTTCGTCAACGCGAACACTGAGAGGTTATTGTCGTGCTCAAATTTCGGGGTACTCATTGTACCCGTGGTTAGTAGCCCTAACCAATCGTTAGCTAGGCTGATCGCCCCGGCGAGAGCATTAGTCGAATTGACCTTGAACCCGGTGCCACTGCTGACGTTGAGGCTGCTCGCATCGTAAACGATCTCCCAGACGGCCAGCTGAAAAGCCACGGCCTTGGTCACGTCGGTCCCCGTCGCCTCAGACCAACGATTGTCGGCGAGCAGATCGAGCAAGTCAGCCCGGTTTGCGCCGAACACTGCATCAACGGACTGCTTTTGATATGGAGCAACGCCTACGTACTGGGTGAGCTCGATACAGAAGGTGATCAGATTGTCCGGCAACGCATCGGAGTCGCCGTGATTTATGAGTGGCAGGGGAGTGCCAACGTCGTTCTGGACGTCCCAAATCAACTGACCAACTCTGGCGTCAACACTACTTGTCCCGTTGAAGGAGAGGTGCGCGGGCAATCCGTTGCTTGGACCGACTTTCAAGAAGGACAAGTTAGCGGACCCGCTAATGCTCGCTGCGGCGATCGACGTCCATGCCAGCAGGCAGGCGACGATAGTGGGAACGGTCAGGCGTGCGAGAGACATTATTGTCACGGTGCCGATTCAGAGGGTGAGTAAACATCGAGCCGGTGCAAATCGCTTGTGGGATTTGACCGACGGCATGAGTATCATACTCGCAGCTCACGGTGATCCGCAAGGATCTGGCGTCAAATCCCCCCCAATTCCCCATACTACGACCTCGTTACACCCCCCCCATTTTGGTGGCTTCTATTGCCGACAGCTCGACGTAGTAGGCGGAAAGCCGTTAAGCGGCGGGTGAAACGGTGGCGAGAGTCGTCGCAAGACTGGACGCATTGCCGATCGTTGAGGCTAATTCGCTCGACTGGCGGCAGCTGCGGAACGGGTCTCTCGGCGACAAAGAAATGCAGCGTCCTGCCTTCCTAACTTAACTTCTCACCGCCACTCTTAATTGAATGACCGCACGACGTGCTGCGAATCGACTGGCTTATCCTGCGGTGCGGACTCCATCGCAGAACGGGTCGCTGGTGTCAGGACTATTCCTCGCCCTGCTCGTTGCTTCGCCGAGCCTCGCCGGTAAAGTTGTGCTGGTCGGAGATGACTGGCCGCTCTCGGACTACGCCTTCGACGCCAACTACGAGCAGGCTGCGCTACTTGCTGACAGCCTTGCCAGCTTCCTCTCGGACGGTTCGCCCGGCAGTTTTCTCGTCGCTTCGGCGACAACTCCCCTCTTCCCCTTCGGTCCCCGCGGCGTGGTGGGGGGCGAGTTGGCGCAGCGGATGACGGACCTCGGTCACACTTGGCTTGTCGATGGCGACGCCTCATTCACTTTCGCCAACCTTTCGCAGTACGACGCGGTCTACCTCTGCGGTGAGGTCGGTAGCGGCGTGGAGAACTCGCTGGCTCTGCAGCAGTACGTGCTGGCCGGGGGAAGCGTCCTGGTGATGGGGGGGTCGGAGGACTTTGGCGACGCCGCGGCCGAAGCGGCGGCGTGGGCGCCGTTTCTCGGCCGCTTTGGTTTGTCACTGGGAGACGACTGGCTCGGTACGTTCGGGGGACTGATCGCCTGGATCCCTGCGTTCGCCGGAGATGCTCCTCCCGGTGAGGGCGTCGATACGTTTGCCTTAAGCACGGGTCAACTCGCGACCCGAAGCGACTCGAATGACCCCCGCACCCGTGTCGCGCTGAGCGGTGACTTTTCGAGCTTCGGAGGTGGGCCCCAAGGCGATGTGAACGATTTCGTCGCCGTGTACGAATGGCCCTTCCTGGCCGGCGATTTCAACGACGACGGCCAGGTCGATGCAGCCGACTACACCGTATGGCGTGACGCCCTAGGAACGTCAACGACGCTCGCCGGCGACTCTACGCCGGGGTCCGTTGATGGCCCCGATTTCGATGCATGGCGTGACAACTACGGCGCTTCGGTAGCGGCGTCGGGCCTTTTCATGGCCGTGCCAGAACCCACGGGAGTTGGGTTGGCGATGCTAATCGCATTGGTTGGCTTAGCCCGCTCTGGTCGATCGGACCAAACTCGCTGAAGCGGCGGACGGATGGCGACGTAGCGCTCGGATACGGTCGAATCCAAACTCTATAGGACCGTCGGCTCAGGCCGCCTCGACCAACTGAGTCTGCGGTAACAAACGAGGCAGATCCTCCGCGTCGGTTGTATCCCCGCGGCGAGCAATCGGCAGGATAGTAGCGTCTTGCGATACCGCGGAACGCCGAGTCGAACGAAGAGAAACGGCGTGCTGCAAATTATTCGCAAACCACGCCAGCGGCCAGAGCGTCCACGCCGCCATCCAAGGAAGCAAGAACAGCAGGCCCACCGCTGCTGACAGCCCGATTGCCGCCGGCTGGGAGTCGATCGTCCAGCAATGGGATCGCCCGGACTCTTGCAGCGCCACTGCTAGTGCGCCCCGCCGCACCCCTTCGACGCGGCCGAAGAACCACCACGGCGCTAAGGCGTTCTCTTCATGGGGGAGTGACGAACAGAAGTGCAGCGCATGCCCTTGCGGCGTGAGGGCGACGAGGTGCCAGGGGAACCACCCCCCTTTCGTACTGATAGCGGCGACCTTCGCGACACGCCCCCGCGCCCGCGCGTAGCAAAAGAAAAAATAACAATTCGCCCATTGGGGCTTCGTCAGCCGCATAGCCGTCGCCTCCGTGGGGAGACCCCCTCGCGGTGTGGTAACCCTGGCAGGTTGTAACACCAGCTCGTCACGGCTTTCTATCGGAACCAGTAGGGCCTGTGTTAACGCTTCTCTGCTGCGGATATAGGAACGGCCCCCCCTGCGGCGGGCGCTCCATCTCAACTGGGCACTAGCTCCCCACCACTTTCGGAGGGAGGCGCCGGTTGCGGTCAGTGCGATTGTGCCGGATCTGACGGAGAGCTAAGGACCTACCAGCGCTTTTGCACGGCGCCGTCATCAACACGCCGTGTGACATAGGCTTGGGCGGATCACCTCTCACCGGCATCGCTGTCGATGGACACACTCGCCGTAAAAATGTTGCTCGCGGACCGTGGCAAGCTTGCCATGGCGCTCGTGGGGGTGGTGTTCGCGGTGGTGCTGGTTAACGTCCAAGGCGGCCTTTTCATTGGGTTGATAAGCAAGGCGAGCCTGCTCATCGACCAGGGGGGCGCCGACATCTGGGTAGGGCACCTCAAGATGAACAACGTCGATTTCCCCCACGATATCCCTCGACGCTGGGTGCACCGCATCCGCTCAATCGAGGGGGTCGAACAGGCAGAGCCCTACGTCGTTGGACACACGGTGATGACCCTCCCCAGCGGGGGGTTCGAGCAGGTGCTTGTGGTTGGCAGCGACAGCACCTCGCTCCTTGGCACGGCCGTGAGCCTCGCGGTGGGCGAGGCCGAAAGCATCCGTTCCCCCGACGCCATCCTGCTCGATACCGGTGACCTCGACAAAGTCGAGAACCCTCAAATCGGTGACCTCCGTGAGATCGGCCAGCGCCGGGCTCGTGTGGTTGGATTCACCCAAGGAATTCTTGGCTTCTTGGTGACACCTTACGTCTTCACAACGATCGACCGTGCCTCGGCTTACTTGAACAAGCCCACCGATCAAGCGTCTTACTTTTTGGTGAGGCTCTCTGACTCGGCTGATACGGCGTTTGTACGGCGTAGCATCGAGGCTCGCCTCCCCGACGCGACGACCATGACCGGCGACGAGTATGGTCGGGCGTCCGTCGACTATTGGCTGCGCCGCACTGGGATTGGGTTGAGTTTCGGGGCCGCGACGGGTCTGGGGCTGATTGTCGGACTGGTGGTCGTCGGGCAAACGCTCTACGCGTCGGTACTCGACCGCGTCCACGAGTACGCAACCCTCAAGGCGATCGGCGCCAGTGAGGCGCAGGTCCGAGCGGTTGTGCTTTGCCAAGCCCTTATGCTGGCGCTCGTTGGGTCCGCGCTGGGGCTGTTGGTGGTTGGGCTCGTGCAAGCCGTCGCCAGCACTCCCCGCGCCCCCATGACAGTGCCGTGGTCGGTAAGCATTGGCAGCTGCGTGCTGGTAATTGCGATCTGCCTTGTCGCGTCCTTAGCCCCCTACCTGAAGCTGCGGCGAGTCGATCCGGCTTTAGTTCTGCAATAAAACCCCCCGGCCTGCACCGATGTCCCTGGCGACTGACACGTCGATCATTAAGCCCGCGAGCGCCCGTGCGCACGCGGTGCAAGTAGTTGGCGTCAGCAAGTCGTACACGCGCGGTAGCGCCACGACACGCGTTCTGCAGTCGGTCAGCCTGACGGTCGAGCAGGGACAAGGTTTGTTCTTGCTCGGTCCCTCCGGCAGCGGCAAGACGACACTTATGTCGATCATCGGTTGCCTGCTGACTCCTGACGACGGCCGCGTCGAGGTGCTGGGCCGAGACATCACCCGCCTGTCCATGCATGAACGCGCCGATCTGCGGCGACGCGAACTGGGGTTTGTTTTTCAACGATTCCACCTCATCCGTGGCCTGACCGCCGCAGAGAACGTTGCCGTCCCGCTGCGGCTCGACGGCGTCGACGAGCACTCGGCGCACCAGCGGGCTGTCCGCCTGCTCGAGCGGGTCGGCCTCGCCGACAAAGCCAATGAGTCGCCACGGCGGATGAGCGTTGGGCAGTGTCAGCGCATCGCCGTGGCGAGGGCGCTTATCGCTGACCCCAAGATCGTCCTGGCTGACGAGCCGACCGCGTCGCTCGACGCCGAGTCGGGGCAACAAGCCATGCGGCTTTTGCGGGAAATAACGGTTGAAGCGGGCAAGACGCTCGTGGTCGTCACTCACGACCACCGCATCGTGCCAGCCGACGGCGGGACGGATCGTATCGTTGCCATGGACAGCGGCCGTCTCGTCGAGGCGGCCGTCTAGCTGCAATGACACTTGGCAAGGACGCCGACACATGCTCGCAACGATGCCCCGAATTGTCTTCTTAGCGTCCGCGCTGACGGCGATTGTCTCGGCCGCCACGGTGGTCGATTTCCGCTCGCGTGGAATCGAAGCCCCTCCGCCGCGGACCGTAACGGCGCCGACGAGCATATCGGCGCCCGGTATTGTCGAGGGGGCCACCGAAGCCATCTCGCTACGCCCCGAAGTGACGGGTGTCGTCGTCCAGCGGCTGGCGTCGATTGGGGACCGCGTCCAACAGGGTCAACCGCTGCTGCGGCTCGACGACCGCACAGCGCGGCTGGCGGTCCAATCGACACAGGCGCAACTCGCATCGGCCGTCGCGCAGCGTGAACGGCTGATCAATGGCGCCCGATCCCATGAACGTGATGAAGCCCAGGCCTTGCAGCGCGCTGCCGCGGTAAGACTTTCGCTGGCCGAAACCTCACTCGCCCGGATTGAGCATCTCGAGACACAGCGGGCCGTCGCCGAACAAGACGCCGATGACGCTCGCTCGAGCGTCGACGCTCTCCGGGCCGAACTCTCGGCGGCCGACGCCCGGCTGGCGATGCTCGAGGC
>JBGSJY010000590.1:0-7005 GCA_041741515.1 Pirellulales bacterium
AGGATTCGGGATCGAGGCGACGGCCTGTCGGACGGGGGCCCGTGAGACGGGGGCCTGCGCGGCCGCTTGTTGAATGCGCGGCGGCTTCGCAGGCGTCTGACGGACGACCGACGGCGCTTTGGCGACGGGCTTGGCCTGGGAATTGGCAGGCGCGGTATGGCTCACCTGCTGGACGCCGGACGACTGCCACTGCAACTGAGCGAGTGCAGGGGTCGCGGCGTGGGTGGCGAGCAGACCGGCTAGGGCGTGCATCAGAAGACGCATCGCAGGTACCTCACGAGGGGCGGGTGTCATTGGTTCGATGGCGTGCTGGCGCCGATGACCGCCCCGCGGTCAGCTAGCAAGCAGCACACGCCAGGCCCCCCTGGTCGCAGCTATGAGAAGGTATCGACGCGACATGGCCCGCACTTTCGACAAAGTTGTCCTAATCGTTAGGGTCGGTGATGGCGCCGACGGCCACTCTAGCGCGGCGATCACGCGGCGTTCGTCGGGTCCGCCGACTGGACCCGCCGTTGAACTTTCCGTCGCCAGGGACAGACGACTACCCGCGAAGGCGGTCCGACAAGTGGAGTGCTGATCCCGCCGCCAACCCCGGTCCGCGCTGCGGGACATACGGGCCGGCGCCGGCGCCGCTATACTCGCGTCCCCACGATAACCGACTCACCACCGGCCCCGCCCCGCCATGCCCGCCTCGTTCTCGATCCGTTCGAACGTCGTTGATCTCGCCAACCGCACGGTGACGCCCGCCGAGGTCGACGTCGCTGAGGGCATGATTGCGGCGATCAATCCGCTGCCGGCAGGCGAGGCGGTCGCGGGCTATCTGGTCCCGGGCTTCATCGACGCCCACGTCCACGTCGAGAGCTCGATGCTCGTGCCGACGGAGTTTGCCCGCGCGGCCGTGGTCCACGGAACGGTTGGTTCGGTGAGCGACCCGCACGAGATCGGCAACGTGCTGGGCGTGGCGGGCGTGGAGTACATGCTCGCCCAGGGGGAACAAACGCCCTTCAAGTTCTGTTTCGGGGCCCCCTCGTGCGTGCCGGCCACCACCTTCGAGACGGCCGGCGCCACGATCACTGTCACCGAGGTCGAGGCCCTGCTCGACGACCCCCGCATCGGCTACCTCAGCGAGATGATGAATTTTCCAGGGGTGCTCAACGGCGACACCGAATGCCTCGCCAAGATCAAGGCGTCGCTTGATCGCGGCAAGCCCGTTGACGGTCATGCGCCGGGCCTGCGGGGTGAGCTGGCCGCCAAATACGTCGCCGCGGGCATGACGACCGACCACGAGTGCTTCACGATCGAAGAGGCCCGCGACAAGCTCGCCGCCGGGTGCAAGGTCTCGATCCGGGAAGGCTCCGCCGCCCGTAACTTCGACGCCCTGGCGCCGCTCATCGCCGAGCACCCGGGCATGGTTATGCTGTGCAGCGACGACAAGCACCCCGACGAACTCGACGTCGGCCACATCAACCTGCTACTCCGCCGCGCGGTCGCCGTGGGCGCCGACGCCTTCGATGCCCTCAGGGTCGCGTGCCAGACGCCGGTCGAGCACTACGCGCTGCCGATCGGCCTGTTGCGGATCGGCGACCCGGCCGACTTCGTCGAGATCGATTCGCTCAGCGAGTTCAATGTCCGCCGCACCTGGATCGACGGCGAGCTCGTCGCGGAGAACGGCAGGACGCTGCTGCCGCGCATCGAGCCCGCCGTCGCGAACAACTTCGTCGCCCGCGAGGTTCGCGCCGAAGAACTGGCGTTGCCAGCCGCGGGCGTGTCGCAGCTGCGCGTCATCGAGGCGATCGAGGGGCAGCTCATCACGGGCTCGCTCAGTGTCACGCCGAAGGTCCACGCCGGCAATATCGTCTCCGACGTTGCGAACGACGTGCTAAAGCTGGTCGTCGTCAATCGCTACGGCGACGCCGCGCCCGCGATCGCGTTCATCAAGAACTTCGGCCTGACGCGTGGCGCGATCGCGTCGAGCGTCGCTCACGACTCGCACAACGTGATCGCCGTGGGCGTGGACGACACCGACATTTCCACGGCGATGAGCCTCGTGATGGAGAACCAAGGCGGCCTGTCCGCCGCGAGCCACAAGGATGGCGTCGCCGAGGCGTTGCCGCTGCCGGTGGCAGGCCTGATGGCGACCGGCACGTGCCAAGAGGTCGGCGCCGCGTACGGCAAGCTCGACAAGCTCGCCAAAGAATGGGGCAGCCCCCTCCGCGCGCCCTACATGACGCTGTCGTTCATGGCCCTCTTGGTGATCCCGTCGCTCAAGCTGAGCGACAAGGGGCTGTTCGACGGGGATCGGTTCGAGTTCGTTTCCTTGACGGGTTAACCATTGAGGCGTGGAGGACGCAGAGGAGTTGCGGACTTTTTAGACAGGATCAACAGGGTTGACAGGATCGTACCGGAAACCAGTTGATCCTTTAAATCTGGTCAAGGGCTTTTCGGCGCCGTCCTCGGTGCCCTCTGTGCCTCCGTGGTTTACGTCAACGAGGCCTGCAGGGCAGTTACGGAGGACGGAGTGTTCGTCGAGCGGCCTTATGCCTCCAATCGACGGGCTTCGACGCGAAGTTCCTCGCTCGACCAGCCGTTCTGTTCCGCCAGGGCGAGCAGCCTCCTCTGTCCGGCGTCGTCGAGCCGCGCGATTGCCGCGTGGGCGCTCCAGCTCAGGTTGGGCCGGCGGTTGCGGATCGGCACCCGGCGCGCGACCGAGGCGTAACGATTGAGCTGGTCGCCCGAGATGGCCCCTTCGCACATCGCGTAGAAGGCCTCGCCGAAGGCGTCGTCGCCGGCGTTCAGCAGATCACCGATCCACCACGGGCCCGCTTTCTGGCACCACAGGGCGAACTGCAGCGGTCCCTTCCAGGCCTCGACGGACGGTTTGCCGTCGATACGCACCCCGACCGACGTGAACCGGAACGGCCCAACACGCATCTCCGGCGGCTTAGAGTTCTCTGCCATAGGCGGCGTGGATTTTAGCGGCCCGGCGCTGGAAGATGAGGGGCCAGTGAGCAGCAAATCTCTGGCGCCGCAAGAAAACTGACCACGACGGACACAACGAGCACGACGAGTCCATTCCGAATTCAGCTCGGTCCTGCAAAAGGGATCGTCGTGCTCGTCGTGCTCGTCGTGGTCAAATCTCTAATTGACACATACTATGTCGAATTCCTTCGGATCGTTCCCATCGACGCGGCTGCGCCGGTTGCGGCGGCATGGTTGGTCGCGGCGCCTCGTGGCCGAGGCGCGGCTGTCGGCGGCGGACTTTATTTGGCCGATTTTCGTTTGCGAAGGGTCGAAGCGGCGCGAGCCGATCGCGTCGATGCCGGGCGTCGAACGCTTGAGCATCGACCTGCTCGAGCCGGCGATCGCGGAGGCCGTGGGGCTGGGAATCCCAGCGATCGCTCTCTTTCCGGCGACGCCGGGCGACCTCAAGACGCCCGGCGCTGAGGAGGCGTGGAACCCTGACAACCTCGTCTGCCGCGCGATCCGTGAGGTGAAAGGGAAGCTCGGCGACGCGGTGGGCGTCCTCGCCGACGTCGCCCTCGACCCGTACAGCTCGCACGGGCAGGACGGACTGGTAGTGGACGGCTACGTCGCCAACGACGAGACGCTCGACGCGCTCTGCAAACAGGCGATCGCCCAGGCCGAGGCGGGCTGCGACGTGATCGCACCCAGCGACATGATGGACGGCCGCGTCGGCAGGATTCGCGCGGCCCTCGACGAGAAGGGCCACGAAAGCGTCGCCATCATGGCGTACGCCGCCAAGTACGCGTCGGCCTACTACGGCCCGTTCCGCGACGCGGTTGGCTCGGCGGGCTCGCTCGGCAAGGGGGATAAGAAGACCTATCAGATGGACCCCGCCAACGGCGACGAGGCCCTCCGCGAAGTGGCGCTCGACCTTGCCGAGGGCGCCGACATGGTGATGGTCAAACCGGGCCAGCCGTATCTCGACATCGTCTGCCGCGTCAAACAGACATTCGGCGCGCTGACGTTCGCCTACCAGGTGTCGGGCGAGTACGCGCAGATTTGCGCGGCCGCCGAGCGTGGTTGGCTCGACCGCGACGTGGTGATGCTCGAAAGCCTGATGGCCTTCAAGCGGGCCGGCGCCGACGGCGTGTTGACCTACTTCGCCGTCGAAGCGGCGCGGAAACTCCGCGAGGCCGGCCCCTTATAACGGCGCCGCGTCGGCTCGATGGGCGTGCGGCGCCATCCTACGATGTGAAATGAATCCCCCGGCGATCAGGCGGCGCTATCCTCGATGACCGCTTCGGCCGCGCGGCGGCCTGCGGCCATCGCGCCGTTGATGCTGGCCGTGTCGCAGTAGTCGCCGCAGCGGTAGACGCCGTCGGCCACTCGGGCGTTCTTCTCCACCGGATCGAGAGCTGGCGGAGTCTGTCGCGGCAGGGCGTACTCGATGGGGTAAGTCCGCAGATGCCGCCAGGAATCGACCGACGGGCCGAACCAGTCACGGACTTGATCCCGCACCTCGCTGGGCAGTGTCGCGGCGTCGTTCCACCGCAGAGCCGTGACCGAAATCAGCGATTGGCCCCTGGGGGCGTAGGAGGGCGCCACTTGGCTGGGGACGCAGACGTTGTTCACCGGTCCGCGGCCCTCGCCGTTGAGCAGCAGGATCGGTTCTTCCAGCGGAGGCCGATCCGCCGCGAAATAGACGCACGCCACGCGGTTCGACCCGCCGTAGGATGGCGATCCGGTGAGCAGGGCGGCGGCAGGCGCCTCGGTCGCGATCACAATTCGGTCGGCACGGAGCCGCTCGCCCGACGCGAGTTCGACGCTTCCCTTGCCGGCCGACGTGACGCGTATCCCGAGCCGGAGCACGCCCGCAGGTAGTCGGCTGGCGATCTGCTGCGGGAGCGCCTGCATGCCGGCGGCGGGGAGTGCGGCGTCGCCCGAGGCGAACATCCCGAAGACAAACTCAAACAACCGGCTCGACGTGGCCAACTCGTGGTCGAGGAACACGCCACCCAGGAAAGGGCGGAAAAACTGTTCGACAACGGTGGGCGAGAACCCGCGCTGCCGGAGCAGTTCGATGGTAGCCGACTCGGGGCGCTCGTTGAGCTGCGGGAGATCGACACGCGTGGTGTCGCGACGCAGCTTCGCCATCCGCAGTTTGTCAGCAAGGGTCGCAACCGGCGAGAGGGCCGTCGCCAGCAGGTGGCGTGGTCGTCGCCAGGGATCGGTAAAGCGGTGAAACGCGCCATGACGCCAGACCAGGGCGCCCGGCTCGAAGTTGTGCAGCCGGAGCTTCGCGTAGTCCAGCTTACGCCGGGCCTCGGGATAGGCGGTCAAGAAAACCTGAAAGCCCCGGTCGAGCAGGAACCCGTCCTGCTCGTCAGTCGCGATTCTGCCACCCGGAGTCGCGCTGGACTCGAGGACGAGCACCTTGCGACCGCGTGAGCAGAGCTCGTCCGCGCAGGTCAAACCGGCGATGCCGGCGCCCACGATGATCGCGTCGAGTTCTTCCATGCCAGTTCGTCCGCCGATTGGCGCCGGGTCTCTCGTTGTGAGCGCGGGCTCCTCGCGTCGCGACACCCGTCCTACGCCCGGCGAAGGAACGGCGGGATGAGGATTGTACGGAGCTCTACGGGCAATGACGAGCAGACGCCGCGCTCGACGGACGGAGGTTCGACGTCTCAGGTGGCGGCGATCGCTTCCTGCCCAGCTGGGACCGCAGGGTCCTTCGCCGGCCGCTGCATGGCCGCCGCTTGCTGGGTTTTCATTACCGTCCGCACGAAGGGGTCCGGCCGCGGCACGCCGGCGAGGCGGAGTCGCTCGACGCCTTGCCGTGAAAACACGACGTCCCCGGCGCAGAACCAGCCTTGGCCCGGCTGCACGTCGATGTCGATGGCGTCGAATTCATTGAGCGGCAACTGGGCGACCGGAGCGGCGTCCTTCTCCAGCGGATGCTCCACCAGCAGCCGCTGGGTGGTCAGGCGATAACGGACGCCGGCCGGATTCACCGGCCCCACCAGAACGAAAGGCAGCCGCGGCGCTTTGCCGATCAGGTAAAACAGTGCGGCTAGGGGCGCCGTCACAATCACTAATAGCCAGCCCAGCGTCAGCGGGATGCCGCCGAGGCGGACGCCCCACCGGTTGCCATAGACCCCTCCGAGCCAACGCCCCCACGGCCCCGCGCTGATCGATGGCCAGACGACCGTGACGGTTTGCTCGCGAGGAAGGCTAGAGTTTTTGGGCTTCAGAGGTGAGGCGGACATGCCAAGAGCATAGACTCATGCGCCAAGCTTCCTCCAGCCACCTCCGCGTTCGCCGATGCATCCTGCGCGATTGCCGATCGACGAGTTGCTCGCTGCGTGCGATGAGCGTCGGCAGCGGCGCTCGGGGCCCGGGGGCCAGCATCGCAACAAGGTCGAAACCGCGGTCGTGCTCACCCATAAGCCCACCGGTATCCTCGCCGAAGCCAGCGAACGCCGCAGCCAGCAGCAAAACCGTGAAGTGGCGATCCAGCGGCTTCGCGTGCGGCTGGCGATCGGCCACCGCGAGCTCCCTGCCGAGATGACTAGAGAGCTCTGGCGGAGCCGCACGCGCGGCGGCAAGCTTGCGATCAACCCGGCCCACATCGACTTCCCCGCCCTGCTGGCCGAGGCGCTCGACCACCTCGCCGCCGCCGACTGGGACGAGGCCGCCGCCGCAGGAAAGCTCGGCGTTTCACGCACGCAGGTCGTTAAACTACTGCGACTCGAGCCAGCGGCGTTCACGCTGCTCAACCGCGAACGGGGCGTTCGCGATCGCCCGCCGCTTCGATGAATTAAAGTGAAAGGAACCGCCCAGGCACCAAGACCACGAAGGAAGAAAGCAAAGAGATTGCCCGCGAATGTCGCGAGTGAAGCGCAACTGAAAAACCACCGGCTGGAAGCCGGTGGGTTCAAGCGTTTCGTGAGCTACGGACTGAAGTCCTTCACTCACGAGGGGTGACCCGAAAGTTGTCGTCGCCGTCACTCGGTTCTGTTCCGTCTTGCCCGCGGATGTACT
>JBGSJY010000591.1:0-2872 GCA_041741515.1 Pirellulales bacterium
CCCCGCGGCGCCGAGCAGGGCCGAGGTCGGCTCGGGGACCGCTATCGACGCGGTCGCCGGCAGCGAGAAGTAGCTCGCATGGCCGAGGGCCGACTGGATCGCGGTGACCGCCACCGGGGGCAGGTTCTCGAGCGGTGCGCTCGCGATGATCGAGTTGATATCGCTGGCTTGGCTGCCGAGGAGGTCGTCCAGGACGCCGTGGGCGTCGTCGATCACCCCGTCGAGCGAACTGGGGAGATCGCCGAGGCCCGGCAAATCGAGGTCCAGCCCGTCCAGCACGCTCTCGACGCGGGCGGCGGCCTTCTCCAGCGCCGCTTCGGCCCGTGCTAACGCCTCGGCGCGGGCTGCGGCGGCCTTTGCCTTAGCGTCGCTGACGATTTGGTCGATATCGGGAAAATCAAAGTCCTCGAGCGGGCCCCCTTCACCGAAGACACGGTCGAGCGCCGCCTCGGCGTGACCCAGCGCCTGCGAGACGACCTCTTCGGTCCGCGGCGGCAGGTTAATCTCGCGGCTGGGTAGCGTGACGTTGACGCCATAGTTCGACAGCAGCGACGAGATCGACGACAGCGAGAAGGCCTCGGCCTTGGGCGCCGCCGCAACGAAGGAGACGGCGACCGCCGTCATGAGGAGATGACGCATTGTGTTCCTGGCTCCGATAGTGGGTTCGCTTCGAGGGGGGCGTGCCGCCTCTGCAACGAGCACGGCCCTAGTCCTTCGTTTTACGCGCCACGGCGGAACGGGCAAGCAGTAGGGATTGCCGCTGCTGAGGGAAACTTGTCGGTGCGGGACAAAGTTGCCGCGCACAATTAGCCCCCGTTCAATGACCGGGGGCTAAATAACGGGGGCGCCAGCACTACCCCATTGGCAGCGTTCCATCGGCCTTGGCGATCACCACGATCCCCCCCGGCGAGACCGTGAAGCCCCGCGCGCGGTCGGCGTCGTGGTCGTAGCCGATCTCGGTCCCCTCGGGCACGTGCACGCCCTTGTCGATGATCGCGCGGCGGATGCGGCAGCGCCGGCCGATGTTCACCCGGGAGAAGAGGATTGACTCTTCGACGTGGGCGAAACTGTTGATCCGAGAACTAGGGCCGATCACGCACTTGCGCGCCACGCCGCCCGAGAGGATTGCTCCCTGACAGACGATGCTGTCGAGCGCTTCGCCACGACGGATTTCGTCGCCCGCCTCGGGCCCCGCGGCGAAGACCGTTTTCGCCGGCGGCAGGTTGGGCTGGTGAGTGCGTATCGGCCAGCGTTCGTCGTAGAGATTGAGCTGGGGCTCGACATTGGTCAGCTCCATGTTCGCCTCGTAATACGAGTCGATCGTGCCGACGTCGCGCCAATAGGCCTGGGTGCCCTTGTTCTCGTCGCGGAACGGGAAGGCGAACACCCGCCGCGAGTCGATAATCGACGGGATGATGTTCTTGCCAAAATCGTGGGCGCTCTCGGGGAGCGTCGCGTCGCGGCACAGCTCGTCGAACAGAAACGCCGCGTTGAAGACATAGATCCCCATCGACGCCAGGCAATTGTCGGGGTCGCCGGGGATCGTCTTGGGGTTTTTTGATTTCTCCTCGAAGCCGATGACCCGCTGCTCGCGATCGACCTGCATGACCCCGAAAGCGGTCGCCTCTTCCTTGCTCACCGTGAGGGCGGCGATCGTGAGGTCCGCCTTCTGCTGCTCGTGATGCTGCACGAGCTTGGCGTAGTCCATTTTGTAGATGTGATCGCCGGCGAGGATCACGACGTGGCTCGGCCGCTCTTTCTCGAGCGTGTAGATGTTCTGGTACACGGCGTCGGCCGTGCCCTGGTACCACTGCTCGTCGATCCGCTGCTGCGGGGGGACGACGTCGACGAACTCGCCCAGCTCGCGGCAGAAGAAGTCGCGCCAGCCGAGGTTGATGTGCCGGTCGAGGCTCATCGCCTTATACTGCGTCAGCACGAGGATGCGGCGCATCCCGCTGTTGAGGCAGTTGGAGAGCGTGAAGTCGATGATCCGGTAGCTGCCGCCGAACGGCACCGCCGGCTTGGCCCGGTCACGGGTGAGGGGCTCGAGCCGCGCGCCTTTGCCGCCCGCCAGCACCACCGCCAGTACGTCCTTCATCCTGAACCCCGCTCCCTGGGAATCGAGTGCTTCGCTGAAAAGTGACCGCGTCGCCTCTCTCGACGACTAGCAGCCGGCCCTGCGCCTGCAGGAGGGCTTCGGCCCGAGGATTCCCAGTCTACCGCGGCGGGACCAGCGGGGTAGGCGGGGATAAACCGCGGAGGGCGGTGGCTGGCCGTGAAAAACGAGTCCGCGAGCAGGTCCCGTCCGAGTCGACAGGTTTTCCACTACCCCCGATCTTCCCCAGACTTTCACCGTCTCCTACGTACTATCTACTCACGATCCACACACTCCGGGGACATCATCCTTGTCCCTGACTTGAGGCGTGATCGGGGCCCTGCGGAACGGGTCTGCCGGACGCCAAACGATGTCGTGTAACGACAGTCATGTGACGAACACGCCGCGGCGGCCACTGGCCGGTCGGCGTCGACCTAACGGGACTACGGAGGCCTGCTGTGCGAGCTTGCTTGAAGCACTTCGAGGACGAGCTGATCACCGACGACCTGCGTCGAATCGACTACCTGCCCAGCCCGGGCGAGATTGCCGACGCCTGCGCGTCGATCCGCTCGGAATGGACGCTCAGCGAGAAACGTCGCCGCTTTGTCGGCGACCAGATGCCCGACGAGCCCGACGACGGCTGGCGCCCGCCGGTCATCGACACCTCGCACTTCCGCCTGCTGTCGTCGCGCGGCGTTGACGGCGGCATCTGAAGCCGACCGGCGCTTATTCGGGCGTTGGTGCGGCGAGCGCGGCCCCGTGCAACGCCGCCACGCC
>JBGSJY010000592.1:0-2178 GCA_041741515.1 Pirellulales bacterium
AGCGGTTACGATCGCGTTGACGGACGAAGAGCGGACGAAGCTCACCAAGTACAGCCGTGGCCACTCGACGCCCGTGCGGCTGGTGAAGCGGGCGCAGGTGGTCCTATTGGCTGCCGAGGGGAAGACCAACGCCCAGATCGCGGTGGAGGTGGGCATGGCCCGCGGGCCGGTGGGGACGTGGCGGAAGCGGTTCGCCCAGCAGCGTCTGGCGGGGATCGAGCAGGACGCCCCGCGGCCGGGCAACCCGAGCCCTAACCGGGCCGAGCTGACCGAGAAGATTCTGGAAGCGACCACGCAGACCGAGCCGGAGCACGCCACGCAGTGGAGCACCCGCACGCTGGCGAAGGAGCTGGGGGTGAGCGACACGCGCCCTCGCCCGCGTGTGGCGGGCTCACGGCCTCCAGCCACACCGGGTGAAAACGTTCAAGGTCTCCAATGACCCGCACTTCGCCGAGAAGGTCCGCGATGTGGTGGGCCTGTACCTCAACCCGCCCGAGCACGCCATCGTGTTGAGTGTCGATGAGAAGACGCAGATCCAGGCGCTCGACAGGACGCAGAAGGGGCTCCCGATCCACCCGGGTCGTTGCGGGACGATGACCCACGACTACAAGCGGAACGGGACAACCACGCTGTTCGCGGCGCTCAACGTGGCCGAGGGGATCGTTATCGACAAGTGCATGCCGCGTCATCGGCATCAGGAGTGGATCAAGTTCCTTGAAGAGATCGACGCCCGCACGCCGCCCGAACTCGACCTGCACCTGATCGCCGATAACTACGCGACGCATAAACATCCCAAGGTGTTGCGATGGCTTAAGCGGCACAAGCGATTCCACCTGCACTTCATCCCCACGTCCAGCAGCTGGTTGAACTTGGTCGAACGCTTCTTCGCTGACCTCACCAGCAAGCGACTACGACGCGGCACGTTCCCGGGAGTCCCCGAACTGATCCGAGCGATCGAGGGCTACGTCGAGCACCATAACGACACCACCAAGGGCTTCGAGTGGAAGGCCACCGCCGACGCGATTCTCGAAAAAGTCGCCCGCGCGAGAGCCACCCTCGATAAGATCAAGGCTGAGTGACGCAGTACACTAGCTGTATCTTCCAGGCAGTTGAAGATTGTGAATGTTACCATTCGCGGATCAGTGGCAACACGAAGCGATTTGGACCGACTTCGCTCGCGAATCAGCGTCGAATGCCCGACCGTCCATGGGTGTTTCCTGCATTGGGATGTCGTTCTCGGGGATTCCCAGGTGCGTGTCGATGGTATGGAAGGGCCGGAGTCGACTGAGCCCCAAACTTAAGCTCTACGCTTTTTCTAGAGCCGTCGTGTCCGTCGTGTCCGTCGTGGTGAATAAGTGGTGGACAGTTGGGCCTCGCTCCTTACTCACCAGCCAAATCGCCAGGGCCAATCTGGTCTTGCTTTAAGGCTCGCACGCGGTAGACGATCACGATGTCGCCGTCAATCAAGTAGACGATCCGGTGAGAGGGTCGCCGGCCCAGCCCAAAAGACGCTTGCCGAATGCCGAGCTGCCGGAGGACGGGCTCGGTCGCCAGCGGGTGGCGTTCGGCCGTTTCTGCCAGCCCAGCGATAACTCCATCGATGCCGAGAAACCAGCGGACCGCTTGGTCTCGCGAGCGGTTCTCTCCCCACCAGCGGTAGTTCCGCCAGACGTCGTCCTTCGCAGGGCCCGTGACGCGGACTTCGTAACTCATCCGAGTGGCGTGATCCCGTTCTCGTCCTTGAAACGTTGGGAGAAGTCGCCCCACGGCTCGTGGTCGCCGCGGTGGTAAGCGTCGATGCCTTCTTGAATAGTGACGACTTCCGCGGCCTCCCACTCGAGCCGCTCGATTCCCTTGAGGATGACCGACGCGGCGTCTTCGCCCTCAGCAGCGAGGCGATTGACGCGTTCCAAGACTTCCACTGGCAATTCGATTTGCATCGGTTTGTCTCTCTTTAATCGAAGCGTAATGCCACGTCCGCATCTCGGTAATCCAGCCTACCACACAGCACATTCGCTGGCCAAAACTGGCCCGAAGCGCCGTATGCGGCTGGCGACTTCGTGTCCTGGATGGACCTCAAAAAATCCCTGTCGGGCGCGGCGCCCGCTTGCGGATTAGCGGTAGGAGTGCGGCGGCCGCCAGCAGGGCCGCCGTGGGCTCGGGGACCGACAGCGCCGG
>JBGSJY010000593.1:0-2539 GCA_041741515.1 Pirellulales bacterium
CCCGGTCAGGGTGGGCCTCCCGGGCCCGCTGGAAGTAAGCCTGCTTTACGTCCTGCTCGGTCACCGGCAGCGACAGGCCCAGCCGCTCGACCGCCGCCGGACGCCGCTTGTGGGCGTGGCCCCGGGACGAGTCGTCTGGCGGCGGCAGGGGCGAGGACATGCGAGTGGGGGGCGGGGGCGTTGGACGGAGGCCGCTAGCTAGCGATTCTAGTCACCCGACGGAATCCAGATGACGTTATCTGCGAGCCGGGAGACGTCAGTCCCCGGAGGAACCCCGGCGCCCACTTCTCTCCGGAGGCCATCGCCGCCCGGCTCAGACGCGTCCCGTAGGTTTATTTTGCCCCCGCCGGTAGCGTTGTAGCGGCCCGGCGCCCGGGCTATAATCCGCGGCTCGACTACCCAGCCTACCCATATTCGCGCGGCCCCTATTCGCGTGACCAAGCGGCCGCGCGGCCCGCCCGCCCCGTTCGCGCCCAATCAACCTGCGCCCGAGACTTCGATGCGGTTCTGGCTGCTCGACACGATCGATGAGTTCGTAGCCGATGAGCGCCTCGTCGGCTCGAAGCAGGTCAGCTATTGCGAGGAGTACCTCCAGGACCACTTCCCTGAGTTCCCGGTGCTGCCGGGCGTGTTCATGCTCGAAGCCGCGACGCAGGCCTCGGCCTGGCTGCTGCGGCTCAGCGACGACTATGCCCATAGCATCGTCGAGCTGAAGGAAGCCAAGAACATCAAGTACGCCGACTTCGTGCGGCCCGGATCGAAGCTCACCGTCACTACCGAACTGATGAAGAAGGACGCGTCCGAGGCGACCTTCAAGGTCACCGGCACGGTGGGTGACAGCACGAGCCTCACCGGGAGGCTGGTGATCCAGCGATTCAACCTCGGCGACACGGATCCCAGCATGGCGGAAGTTGACGCTCACGTCATCCGATACATGCGGTCGATTGAGTCGGTGATGCGACTCAACCGCGTCCCCGCCGGGAACGCGAATTAAAAGCAAAGCTAGCGGCGCTAGCGCGACGGACGCTCCGACCGTCGCGACCGCCCTTCGACTAACAACGTTTAATTTCAAGAAGACGAGTAACGGTATGCCCAGCAAAGAAGAGATCTTCGCCAAGGTTCAGGAAGCCCTCGTGGACGCGCTCGGCGTGGAAGAAGACGAGGTAACGCCCGAGGCGACCCTCCAGGGCGATCTCGACGCCGAGAGCATCGACTTCCTGGATATCGTCTTCCGCCTCGAGAAGGCCTTCAACATCAAGATCGAACGCGGCGAGCTGTTCCCCGAGGACATCCTCACCGACTCGGCCTACGTCGCCGATGGCAAGGTGAACGCCGCGGGAATCGCCAAGCTCAAAGAGCGGATGCCCTTCGCCAACCTCTCGGCCTTCGAAGCGGACCCGCAGGTCCAAAAGCTCGGCAAGCAGCTCACCGTGCAAGACATGTGCGGCTTTGTGGAGTACAAGCTTGCAAAGTAGGCAGTGGGCGGTCGGCAGTGGGCAGTAGCTCACCTGCCGGCCCGCTACTGCCTTTTACTGCCCACTGCCCACTGCCCACTGCCCACCGATGCGCTGGTTCTGGGTCGATCGCTTCTCGGAGTACGTCGCGGGTTCGCACGCGCGCGGCCTGAAGGGCGTGTCGCTCTCGGACGAGTTCATCCACGGGCACTGGGACATCTACCCGACGCTCCCCAACTCGCTCGTCGCCGAAGGGATGGCCCAGACGGCCGGCCTGCTCGTCAGTGAGATGTACGGCTTCAAGGAGCTGGTGGTCCTGGCGAAGTTCACCAAGCTGTCCTTCCACACGCTGGTGCGGCCGAGCGAGTCTCTGGAGTACCACGCCACGATCGGCAGGGCGCTCGACGCCGGCGCCCAGTGCATGGTCACAGCCACCGCCCGGGGCATCGAAGGCGAGCGTCTGCAGGCCGAGGCGGAGATCTTCTTCGCCCGGCTCTCCACCAGCGAGGGCGACTCCGACGCCGCCCAGAAGGGCCTCCCGCCGCGGCTGTTCGACCCGGCAGACCTCGCCCGCTGGCTCTACACCACCGGCATCTTCCAGGTCGGCGTCCGCCAAGACGGCAGCCGCATGAAGCCCCAGGACTACGACCTGCCGGTGCTGGCGTAGGAGTGAGGCTTGAGTCCTGAGGCGTGAGGGCTCGGACGCCCCCCGTTTCGGTCGCCTTGATACGCCGCGTTCGGCTGGGAGAATATCGACTACGGCCGGCAGCACGGCCCTCACCGCTCAAGCCTCACCCCTCAGGCCTCCCCAATGCGTCGCGTCGTCATCACCGGTATGGGCTGCGTCACGCCCCTTGGTCACACCGTCGACGAGCTGTGGGCCAACCTGCTGGCTTGCAAGAGCGCGGTGGGTCCAACTTCGTTGTTCGACGCCAGCTCGTTCCCCACCAAGATCGCCGCCGAGGTGCGTGACTGGTCGGTCGCCGACGTCGGCCTCGACGCCAAGGAGTGGCAGCGCCGCGGCCGTCACACCCGCTTCGCCGCCGGCGCCGCCAAGCAAGCGATGGACCAGTCGGGCGTCGCCG
>JBGSJY010000594.1:0-3898 GCA_041741515.1 Pirellulales bacterium
CCAGACGCTCGAACAACGAACGGGCGGCGCCTTCCATCAGCTGTCCTCACGGCGGGAGTGGGCGAAACGCCCCACACTAACCCGCCAACTTAAAACGCGCTAGGCCGCCCGGATTGCCCAGAGTGCGCGCTGGCCCTGGCACACGGGTCCCGACAAAGACGGGAGTGCCACCAAGAATCCCAGGATTGATGTTGACGACTTTGCTCATGGCCCCAGCCTACCGTCCTTCGATGCGATCGGCCATCTTATCGGTTTAGTCCCGTCGAACATCATCCGCGTCCATCTGCGTCCATCTGCGGCTAGATTTCCCATGTCCAAAGAACAAATCCTCGCCGCCATTCCTCACCGCGACCCCTTCCTGCTGATCGACGAGGTCACTGAGCAGGGCGAGGCGCGAATCGTTTGCCGCAAGACGTTTAGCGGCGACGAGTTTTGGTACCGCGGGCATTACCCCGACTTCCCGATCACGCCTGGCGTCATCCTCTGCGAAGCGAGCATGCAGGCGGGCGCCGTGCTGTTGTCGGGGCTCGTGACCGATGCGGATGGCAAGGTCCCCGTCGCGACGCGGGCCAACAACGTGCAGTTCCGCGACATGGTCCGCCCCGGCGACGCGGTCGAGATCGAGGTCGAGCTGACCGAGCGACTCGCCGACGCGTTCTTCATGAAGGCGAAAGTGACCAACGTCACGCGCGGGAAGCTCGCGTGCCGGTTTGATTTTGCGTGTACGCTGACCGCTCGCCAGTAAAAAGTTCTGCCGATGTCGGCGTCGCTCACCACGAAGAGTTACACCATGAGAAGACTTGCGGTAATTGCGGCGTTGATCGCCAGCTCGTGCGTCGCGTCGCTGGCGATGGCGGAGGACACGCCCGAAGGCTTCGTGTCGATCTTTCCGGAAGCGAGTCTTGCGGGCTGGGTCGGGGGGACGACGATCGACCCTTCCACGATCACGCCCGAGCAGCAGTCGAAGTGGGACGCCGAGCTCCACGATCACTGGCGCGTCGAGGGGGACGAACTGGTGAGCGATGGCCACAGCCCGCACCTCGTGACGGCACGGAAGTACGGCGACTTCGAGCTGCTGGTCGATTGGAACCTCGCGCCCAACGGCGATAGCGGCGTCTATCTCCGCGACACGCCGCAGGTGCAGCTTTGGGACCCTTGGAACGAGGCGGCCCACAAGCACGGCGCCCAGAAGGGGTCGGGCGCCTTGTGGAACAACAACGGCGCCGGGAAGTGGCCGCTCGAGCTGGCCGACAAGCCGACCGGGGATTGGAATCGGATGAGCGTCCGGATGGTCGGCCCCTACGTGCGAGTGATGCTGAACGACAAGCTAGTCGTCGATGACGCGCCGCTCGAGAATTACTTCGACCGCTCAGCGCCGGTATTCAACGAGGGCCGGATCCACCTCCAGACCCACGGCAGCGAAACCCGCTTCCGCCGCTTGCTTGTGCGCGAGATTGACTCGGACGAGGCGGCGTCGCTGATCGCCGAAATCGAGTCCCGCTCCGAGTCCGACTAAGTTCGGCCCTACGTCACTGCCCACTGCCGACCGCCCACTCTTCCCCATGCCCTCCGACTTCCTCCAACTCGCCGGCAAGACGGTCCTCGTCGCCGGGGTCGCCAACAAGAAGTCGCTCGCCTGGCACATCGCCCGGCTGCTGACGGAGGCCGACTGCCGCGTCATTTACTCGGTGCGGAGCGAGAAACGGCGCGACGAGGTCCAGCGGCTGGTGGGACCCGACGCCCTGGTGCTGATCTGCGACGTCGAGCACGAGGCCGAGATCGAGCGGCTCGGCGCCGAGGTGGCGGCCGAGTGCGAGCGGACGGGGCAGAAGCTCGCGGGCGTGGTCCACTCGATCGCCTTCGCCGATTACGAAGACGGCCTCAAGCCGTTCCACGAGACTACTAAGCGGGCCTTCCTGCGGACCTTCTCGATCAGCTGTTATTCCCTGGTGGCGATGGCGGGGGCCCTGAAGGACTCCCTGGCCCAGGACGCCTCGGTGGTGGCGATCTCGATCTCGACGACCGAAATGGCCAGCGAAAACTACGGCTACATGGCCCCGATCAAGGCGGCGCTGGACTCGTCGCTGGTGTTCCTGGCCAAATCGTTCAGCCAGTTCAGTCGGGTGCGGTTCAACGCAGTCGCACCGGGCCTTTTGAAGACCTCGGCATCCGCTGGAATCCCGGGGTACGTCGATTCGTACCTATTTGCCGAGAAAGCCACCCTTCGTGAAGAAGCCGTGAAGACCGAAGAGGCGGCAGCCGCGGCGGTTTTCCTGCTCAGCCCGCGGTCTGCGGGCATCAATGCCCAGCGGCTGGTCGTCGACGCGGGCATGCGGACCAACTACTTCGACGCGGGTATCGTCCGGGCGGTCGTCGAGAGCGGGTAGCCTCCGGAGGGGGTCGGCGACGGTGTGGGGCGGTTCTGACGCCGAGGGCAGAATGGTCGTCAGGATCGGAACCCCGAAGTCTCGTTCGCTTCGCAAAGGGGACCATCCGTAACGGAAAAACGGTGGCCAGTCTGGCCTGTCCATGATACGCTCAACTGGTGTAGCTAGCGGCGGTTGCGGCGAATTCACCGCAACCGGAGCTGGCGGCTGACTCTTCTCAGGCGGGCGGATGCACGGCGGTTGCCTCTGTCAGGAGTGTCAGGAAGACTTCCACTCGGAACAAACGAATAGCACTCGACGGGCCGGAAGACGCGAAAGGCGTCACTCCGGTCCGTAATGCTTGGCATACTCCTAGAATCGCTCGCACTGCTGCGCACACTTCCCACGGGGAGTTGCTCGGCGGCCGCTGACGGTCGGCAACGGACACAGCACGACGGATGTCTCAGGACGCTTCCGAAAAGCTGCTCGACCTCGTTAAACGGAGCGATCTCGTTACGCCCAAGAAGCTTGACGGCTTTCTGGAGAAAGTAGGGCAGGCCCCCGGGGGGATGCCGGCCGAGCAAGAGAAGCTGGCCGACATGCTCGTCGCTGATGGGCTTTTGACCCGCTGGCAGGCGGAGAAGCTGCTCGCCGGCAAGCACCGCGGGTTCCGCCTCGGCAAGTACAAGCTGCTCGGCCAGATCGGCAAGGGCGGCATGAGCCACGTCTACCTCGCCGAGCACGTGCTCATGGAGAGGCGGGTGGCGCTGAAGGTCTTGCCCCGTCAGCGGGTCAAGGACCGCTCCTACCTGTCGCGGTTCCAACTCGAGGCCCGCGCGGCTGCGCGGCTCGACGACCCGAATATCGTCCGTGTCTTCGACATCGACAACGAAGGGGACACGCACTATATCGTCATGGAGTACGTCGATGGACGGGACCTCCATCAGACGGTCAGCCAGAACGGCCCGCTGCCGTTCGTCACCGCGGTGCGGTATGTGACGCAGGTCGCGACGGGCCTGCAGCACGCCCACGAGATGGGCCTCGTGCACCGCGACATCAAGCCGGCCAACTGCCTGCTCGACCAGCACGGCACGGTCAAGCTGCTCGACATGGGCCTGGCGAAGCTCAACGACGACGAAACGTCGCTCACGCTCGCCAACGACGAGAACGTCCTCGGTACGGCCGATTACCTTGCGCCCGAGCAGGCCCTCAACAGTCACGCCGCCGACGCCCGGGCGGACATCTACAGCCTCGGCTGCACGCTCTACTTTCTGCTCGTAGGGCGCCCGCCGTTCCCCGAGGGGACCATCTCCGAGCGGCTGCTAAAACATCAAGTCGAAGAGCCCGAAAGCCTGCTGAAGTTGCGGCCCGACACGCCGCTCTCGCTGGTGGACCTCTGCGCGCGGATGATGGCGAAGAAGCCGGACGACAGGCCCCAGACCGCCGGCGACGTCGCCCGCCTGCTCAACGATTGGCTCGCCGACCGTGGCGAGTCACCCGTCGGGATGGGCTCCAGCGGCAGCGGCGTCCGC
>JBGSJY010000595.1:0-4670 GCA_041741515.1 Pirellulales bacterium
GATCTATCGCCGACGGCGTGCTCACCGATTCGGTCGTCGAGTTCCGCCGCGTTGGCAAGGTCGATTGCGACCAGCTCGCCGCGGCGCCCGCGCGGATGACGGCCGCTGCAGCGCTTGTGCAGGTGCTGCCGAAGGTCGGCGTCATGGACCCCACCGCCCAGAGCGCCGAGCAAGCGATCGCCGATCTCGGCTACGCGGGCACGCGCGTGCGGACGCTACGCAAGTACTGGATCGCGGGGCTGGACGACTCGCGGCTGGCGGAGCTCGGCCGCAAGCTGCTGGCGAACGACGCCATCGAGCAGCTTGTCGTCGGCCCGCTGGGAATCGAGCACCTGCCGAGCGGCGCGCCGTACCAATTCGAACTGAAGCACGTCACGCTAACCGGCCTCGACGACGACGCGCTGATGCGGCTCAGCAAGTCTCAGCAGCTCTATCTGCAGCTCGCCGAGATGCAAACGATTCAGCGCTACTTTGCTGAACGGGGCTGCGAGCCGACCGACATCGAGCTGGAGACGATCGCCCAAACATGGAGCGAGCATTGCAGCCACAAGACGCTCGCCGGACGCATCGCCTACCGCGACGAGAACGGCGAGCGGCGCTTCGAAAGCATGCTTAAGGAGACGATCTTTGCCGCCACGAAGCAGTTGCAGGCCCAGTGGGCCAGCGATCCAACCCGTGGTGACTGGTGCGTCAGCGTCTTCAAGGACAACGCGGGCATCGTCCGCTTCGACGAGACCGACAACGTTTGCTTCAAGGTCGAGACCCACAACCACCCCTCCGCGCTGGAGCCTTACGGCGGCGCCAATACGGGCCTCGGCGGCGTGATCCGCGATACGCTCGGCACCGGCCTCGGCGCGAAGCCGATCGCGTCGACCGACGTCTTCTGCTTCGCCCCGCCTGATACGCCGGACGACTCGCTGCCGCAAGGCGTGCTTGCTCCCCGAAGGGTTATGAACGGCGTCGTCGAGGGCGTCCGCGACTACGGCAACCGGATGGGCATCCCGACCGTCAACGGCGCCATCTGCTTTGACGAGCGCTACCTCGGCAACCCGCTCGTGTTCTGCGGCAACGTGGGCCTGATCCCGCACGAGATGTCGTTCGGCAAGCCTCAGCCGAACGACCTGGCCGTAGCGATCGGCGGCCGCACGGGGCGCGATGGCATCCACGGCGCCACCTTCAGTAGCGCCGAGCTGACGCACGAGAGCGAGTCGCTCTCCGGCGGCGCCGTACAGATCGGCAACGCGGTCGAAGAGAAGAAGGTCGCCGACGTGCTGCTCGCCGCGCGCGACCGCGGCCTCTTCAACGCGGTGACCGACTGCGGCGCCGGCGGCTTCAGTAGCGCGATCGGCGAGATGGGCGAAGAGATCGGCGCCGAGGTGTGGCTCGAGAAGGCGCCCCTGAAGTACGACGGCCTCTCGTACACCGAGATCTGGATCTCTGAAGCGCAAGAGCGGATGGTCGTCTCGGTGTCGGAGGACACGTGGGAAGAGCTGCGGCGGCTGTGCGAGTCCGAAGGGGTCGAGGCAACGGCGATTGCCCGCTTCACGCCGACGGGCCATCTCAAACTCACCTATCACGGCGAGACGGTCGGCGAGTTGCCGATGTCGCTGCTGCACAACGGCCGCCCGCCCGTGGTGCGCGAAGCGACTTACACGCAGCCCGCAGTGACACCCTTCGAGGCGCCCAGACGTGGCGACTACACCGAGGACCTGCACAAGATCCTCGGCTCGCTCAACGTCGCCAGCAAGGAGTGGGTCATCCGCCAGTACGACCACGAGGTGCAATCGGGCAGCGTCGTGAAGCCGCTGGTCGGTATCCACTCCGACGGCCCCGGCGACGCCGCGATCGTTCGGCCGAAGCTGTCGAGCCGCCGCGGCGTGGTGATCGGCTGCGGCATCAACCCGCGTTACGGCGACCTCGACACCTACCACATGGCCGCCAGCGCTATCGACGAGGCGATGCGCAACTGCGTCGCGGTGGGCGCCGACCCATCGCGGATCGCACTGCTCGATAACTTCTGTTGGGGCGACTGCGAGAAGCGAGAGACGCTCGGCTCGCTCGTGCGGGCCGCACTGGCGTGCCACGACCTGGCGATCGCCCTCGAGGCGCCCTTCGTCAGCGGCAAGGACAGCCTCAACAACGAGTTCAGCTACTTCGACGCCGCCGGCGTGAAGCAGTCGATCGCGATCCCGCCGACGCTGCTCATCAGCGCTCTGGGCCAGATCGACGACGTTGCGACGGCCGTCACGATGGACCTCAAGCGGGCCGGCAGCCTGCTCTTCGTGGTCGGCCTGACGCACAACGAGATGGGCGGCTCGCACCTGGCGCTGGTGAATGACCTGACGGGCGGGGACGTACCGAAGGTAGACCCGGCCCTGAGCAAGCGGACGTTCGCCGCCTTGCACGCAGCGATCAAGCAGGGCCTGGTCCTGGCGTGCCACGACGCGAGCGAAGGAGGCTTGGCCGTGGCGCTGGCGGAGATGGCGTTCGCGGGCGGCATCGCCGTCGAGGCCGACGTCGCCGCTGTGCCTTTCCGGGAAAGTGGGTCGCTGGCGGCCGAGTACTCTAGCGACTACGACCGCATGGCGGCCGCGCTATTCAGCGAGTCGAACACCCGTTTCGTCTGCGAGATCGCCGAAGAGGACGCCGAGCGTTTCAAGGCCTGCTTCGAGAGCGTCCCGCACGCGATGATTGGCCGAACGTTCGACGAAAGCGGCTTCCGGCTGAAGTGGAACGGCGTGCGTGTCGTCGAGTCGGGGCTGGCATCGCTGAAGGAAGCGTGGCAGGCGCCGCTGAGGATGGGGTGACGCAATCCGCTGCGACTCCCCGGGCTGACGCTACGGGGCTCGCACAGAGACGGTACTGTAGTTTTCCGCTTTCAACTTTCGGCTTTCCCCTTTCGCCATGCCCTCCCCCCGTGTCCTTGTGCTCCGCTCGCCCGGGACGAACTGTGACGAAGAGACCGCCGAAGCGTTCCGGCTTGCCGGCGCGACGACAGAGCGTCTGCACGTCAACCGGGTGCTCGAGAGTCCGTCGCTCTTGGATGAGTACCAAGCGCTCTGCGTGCCCGGCGGCTTCAGCTACGGCGATGACATCTCGGCCGGGCGTGTGCTGGGTAACCAGTTGCGGCTGAAGCTCTCCGATCCGCTGAAGCGCTTCCGCGACGACGGTAAGCTGGTGCTCGGCGTCTGCAACGGTTTTCAGGTGCTCGTGAAAACCGGGCTATTGGATATCGAAGACAGCGCCGGCCCGCTGGCGACGCTCACGTGGAACGACCACGGCCGTTACGAGGCGCGGTGGGTTCACTTGATGGCGACGCCTGGCGAGAGCGTCTTCTTGCGGGGCGTTGAGCAGCTCGAACTACCGATCGCCCACGCCGAGGGGAAAATCGCGGTGCGCGACGACGCGGCGCTCGACGCGCTCGTCTCGCAGGGCAGGGTGGTGCTGCGCTACTGCACGCCCGACGGCGGCGAAGCGAACGGCTTTCCCGCAAATCCCAACGGCGCCACGGCAAACGCCGCCGGACTTACGGACGCGACTGGGCGCGTGCTGGGGCTGATGCCCCACCCCGAGCGATTTCTCTTCGCAACGCAGCACCCGCAGTGGACCCGCAAGAAAGCCGCCGGCGGCTTCGACCCAAACAGTGATGGTGACGGCCTCGCCCTCTTCCGCAACGCAGTCTCTTACTTCGGCTGAGTTTAGGAAGGGAGAGGTGGGGATGATTGGAGATAGGGGGATCGCAAGCGGACGATGCTGCGTTCCCCAACCCCTATCTCAATCATCGCAGTAAGCGAAACGGGATGCCATTGAGTTGATTAGAGCAGCCGCGAAGCGGCTGCCCGTCTATCTCAATAGAAGCGCGTTCGGCTAACCGCGTCACCCCGGCATGCACTACGAAGAACTCTGTCGCCCGCTTGCGATCCCTCCTATCTCCATCCATCCCCCCATCTCCCTTCCTTCGTTCACCGCACCGGTTGACCGGATCGCCCGGCGACGCCGAGCGGTTCGATCGTGCGGACCATGACGCCGTCGATGTCGGCGGTGACGGCGCCCTCGATCGCGAAGGTGACGCGGAGCGTCGTGGCGGCGCTCGTGGCGCGGAGCAAGTGGAAGGGCTTCCACTCGCCGCCCGTGTCGCCGCTGGCGAGGACGAGCTCGTCGCCGGCGAGCGTCTCGCTGAGGATCAACCGGCCGCGGTCGCCGGGGGCCTCGACGCGGGCCCAACCGGTGATCTCGATCGTGTCCCCAGCGCGGAGCTCGATCGGTGGCGAGTCGATACGCGACGCGGACGTCGCCGACACGCCGCGCAAACGGAGCGCTCGCTGGCCGTGGATTTTTGTCTCCGGGACGAGTTCGACTTCGGCCCGTGCGCCTGTGGATGCGGAAGGGTGGCGCCAGCCGACGCGGCGGAGCTCTTCGATGTCCTCGAAGCTGCCCCCGTGCAATAGATTCGGCCCGCGGGGGCTGGAGGCCAGCAGTTGATTCATCCGGTAAGCATCGGTGAGCGTCGATGGCAGCACCGCGAGCGGCGAACTGGTGAGCCAACCGCTTTGCTTTGAGGCGACGTCGCGTCGGGTGACTTCGGCCGTCGAGGCCAGAGCTAGCGCGGCGTGGGCCGCGTCGTACGCCGCGGCGTAGTCGCGTCGCGACATCGCCAGCCGAGCGTCGGT
>JBGSJY010000596.1:0-4364 GCA_041741515.1 Pirellulales bacterium
CGCGGGGACGCTCGCGGCCCTCGCGCACCGTTTCGCGATGCTCGCGGCCGGGATCGCCATGGCGTGCTACTACTTCGCCGCCGGCGGGCGTCGCAGCGACGTCGAGGCAGCGGCGAACGAAAGCACCAGCAACATTGATGATGGCTCCGGGACCGACTTGGACGAGCCCGACGCGCTGTCACGCCAAACCGTGTAGTCGGCCGCGTCGATGACCCCGTCGCCGTTGCCGTCGGCGTCGAGCGTCGTCGACTGGCCGTAGGCGGCCGCCCAGACGTCGTAGTCGCCCGTATCGACGAGGCCGTCGGCGTTGTAGTCGCCCTCAAGCAGGGCGTTGGTGTTGATCCGGAAGATCTGACCGTCGAGGTCAACGATGTACAGGTTGCCAACCGCGTCTTCTGCGAACGAGACGGGCGTGCCGATGACGCCCCGGGGGTTGAGCAACGAGTTCAGATTCTGCACGGTGCTGTCGGGATTAGCGGGGTCGAACGACCAGAGCTGCGACGGGAACGAGTCGCCAAAGAAGTACCGGCCACGCACCTCGGGGTCGGGCCCGCGATAGACGTAACCGCCGACGACTGAGTTGCCGCCAAAGAGCCCCGAACCGTTGGACGCGTAGTCGTACACCGGCGCAACGTAGCCCGGCGGAATTGGTCCGCCGACAGAGGGCGTCTGGATATCCCCTTCACGCAGTCGCCACCCAAAGTTGGCGCCGGCCTGACCATCGGGGAGGAAGTCGATCTCTTCGCGCGCCCCTTGGCCGACGTCGCCGATCCAAAGGTCGCCCGTCTCGCGGTCGAAGCTCGATCGCCAAGGATTGCGCAGCCCGTAGGCCCAGATGTCGCTGCGGGTGTTCGCGTTGCCGTCGTCGGCGTAGGGATTGCCTGCCGGGACCGCCCAGTTCTCTACCGAATCGGCCGGGAAGTCGTCGCCCCGTGGATCAATACGGAGCATTTTGCCGAGCCTAGTGTTGAGGCTCTGACCGCGGTTGTTGGGGTCGTTGCCCGACCCGCCGTCTCCCGCCGCAATGTAGAGCATGCCGTCGCTAGGGCTGAAGCCGATCCAGCCGCCGTTGTGATTGTCAAAGTCTTGAGCGAAGTCAAGGACCGAGGCGCGCGAGCCCACGCTCACGGTGGTGGCTGTGAGGGGGCTCGTGACCGTGTAGCGCTCGATCAACGTGCGGTCGGGGTTCGTCCCGGGCGGGTCGCGGGTGTAGTTGACGTAGAAGTAGCCGTTGGTCGCGTAGTCGGGGTCGAACGCCAGTCCGAGCAGGCCCTGCTCGTTCGCTGTGTCATCGACGAGTGACTGGATGTCGAGGAAGGGCGTTGGATTGAAGGCGCCCGTCGAGAGGTTCAGGACCTGGATCAGGCCACGCTGGTCGAGGACGAACATTTCGCCCGGCCGACCGGGGGCGTGCGTTGCGAAAACCCCGCGGGCGCCGGATCCCGGGAGCGTCGCGACGAGCGTCGTGCCGGTGATTTCGGCAAGCGCCGCCGGGCCGCCAAGCAGCGAGCAACCCAATGCGACCAGCGCGAAGGGATGGATCGTACGCATCGGTAAGTTTCGCATCGGGAACTCGCCTCCTGTTCCGAAGAAGAGAGCAGTTTCGCTGGCCGCCTGCGATCGACAGCCCCAGACTCAGTAGGCACACTAAGGGGCTGGCCTTACGGTTGTCAAACGAAACCCGGCTAAGCCGCGATGGAAGGCGATGTCACGCAAGTCTCAACAAGTCGCCAACTCCGTCGGGCCGCTGCTCAAGCAGGCCCAGAAGAAGTTCGGTGTCGCTGGCTTGCTAGGCCTTATGGCGGCAGCGTTGCTGTACGTCGCCGTCATTCAGCCGTGGGCGGAACAGCGACTGGGCGTCTCGCTGCCAACGCTGATCGAAGTCGATGACTCGCCGACGACCAAGCCGGCCCTCCCTGAGGCGCCCCCTCGCGAGACTTCGAAGGCCGCTGACGGCCGCGATGAGGGCGGTGACCTATCGGTGCTCACGGCGGTCGGACGCGACACGTACCGATCGCCGGCGGGGCTGCGCTACACGCGCGGCAGCCAGCACGGCACGCGGCTGGCGCACTTGATGTCGCACGCCCACGACGATCCCGACCGTGTCGGACAGCACGGCGTGTACGACACGACGGACCCGGCGACGATCGTCCTGCTCGTTGACGAAGCCTACCGAAAGGCGCTCGCGGGCGCGAATACGAAGGCCGAGCGCGAAGGCGATCAGACGGTGTACACCGTCGATATGAAAAGACGCGTCGGCTATGTCGGCGGGCAATCGGGCAACCGACGCGGCCGACCTCCCGCGGATCACCTGCGGCTCGTGGTGCAGGGCGACCGGTTGATCACCGCGTTCCCGCTTCGCCCTTGACGACGGCGCCAACGCTCCGGATTCGAAAACCCGTCCTACGGGACGGCACCTAGTCCCCAACCACGACGCGGCATCCATGGTGAGCATCGGAACTTGTCGGCTGTGCGGCGCCGGGTCGTTGGAGCTGTGGAGGTGCGGCGTTTGTCGGCGTGTCGTCGCGCTGTGCCAAGAATGCGATTCGGCTTGGCCGTCGAGCGATACCTCGTTGCGACCGAGCTACTCGTCGGAGCACGACATGCCGTGCCCCGGCTGCCGGGCCTCGCTGAACGCCAACGGGACGCGACCGGCGACGGAGGAAGAGGCGGCGGCGTTCTTAACGCGCCGCTGACCGCTAAAGGCGAGTCTCGCGCGACCAACTCGCCGCTCAAGTAACGAGCTCGCCCACCCGCAGGCGCTGCAAGTACGGCTCGTCCAGAATCTTGAAGGGGCTGGCGAGCGTGCGCCAGGCCTCGCCGCGTTGCTCGATGCGGGAGTCATCGATCTCGCCCAACCGCTTGGACGCTAGTTGCAGATAGCTGATCCGCTCGGCCGCGAGGCCCATGATGCGGGCAATCGTTGCGTCGAGCGCCACCAGATCGGCGCCAACGGCAACGAGACCCATGTGCTTGCGGCTGCCGAGGATCGGGCCGTCCCCCTCCATGCAGTCGATCCCATCGACGATCCCGACGACCCGGGGCAACGTCGCGTTGATGTCGGTGACGGTCTGAGGAATGCCGTTGTGGTGCAGAACGTTCTTGGGCCAGCCGTACTTGATACCGGGGATGACGCCGTAGAAGTTCTTCATCGCCGCGGTGACGCCGACCCAGTGGTGGGTCTTCATCTTCGGCATCGAGACCACCAGGTCCGCCGAGACGACGCTCTCCGGGAGCCAGAGGCCGGGAAGCTTGCTGAACCGTCCACGGTTGCGGCGCCAAGCGACCCGCTCGTAGTTGAGGTCGGCGAAGCGCAGCCCGGCGTCATCCAGCGCCTCGCCGACACCCGACTCGATCAGCGCCGCCTCGGTGTCGCGGACGTGGCCGGGACCCTCACCGACCGTGACCTCCGCGCCCCAGCCGCGGAAGACGTCGGCGGCGGCGAGGATCATCGCCGGGTGGGTCGTCATATGCGGCCGCTCGCGCGAGGGCTCGACGAGGTTCGGCTTGAGGAGCACCCGCTTACCGGCGAGTTGCCGTCCATCCATTCCCACCGCGACGAGCCCGTCACGGATTGTCTGCGCGAGCCCTCCCTCGTAACGCTGGCCCTTGGCGACGAAGACGGGCGTCGGCGAGCGCTTCCAGGCAAGCGACAGCAGTCCCGCCGCGGCGAGGCCGCCCGTAGCGAGAGCAGCGCGGCGGCTGACGCGTCGCGGTTGACGTGGCTCGGTCATTGGGCGGGCTCCCCCTCATCGCCGGGAAGATTCGCGGCGAGCGCTTGGGCGGCGAGCGTCAGCAGCGATGTTTTGTGGAGGCCGGCGTTCTTCTCGAGGGCCAGCAGGAGCTTGTCGGTGACTTGCTCCGCGACGACAGGACTCGAGCGGCGCCACGCCGCCAAGCCCCGAACGACCCACGCGAACGAGACCATACCGGTCGGACGCTTCGCGAGCGATTCCAGCCGCGTGACCGTCTTCTTCAGCCGCGGATCATCGACCGTCTCTCCCGCGAGAGCCCAAGCGACAACGCCGCTCGAGTGCGGGTGCTCTAGCAACTGCTGGTCGAAGACAATCGTGTTCCCGTAGTTGGCGCCCCCGGACGGCAGCAACCGATCGACCAGTAGCCGCACGCCTTCCAGTCGCCGGGGATGGTCGGCCAATCCGGCTTCACGCAGCGCGACGACAAAGAAGGCGGTCGGTTCGAGCCATGAGTGCGTCGCTGGCGCCCACGACCAGCCGGCAAGCTCGGTGTCGTGTCCGAACTTCGGGTCGCGCGGACGCGTCCACGGCTCTTGCCGCAGCGCCCAGGCGGCGCCGAGGGCGACGCGATCGGCGTAAGCAGCCGCATCGACCGCCCGCCAAGCGAGC
>JBGSJY010000597.1:0-12679 GCA_041741515.1 Pirellulales bacterium
GGGTTGCCGCCGCCACAAATGGGCGCCGCGGCGGCCCAGAAGTGGGGCTCGCGGGCGGCGAGCTCCCAAGTGCCGTAACCGCCCATCGACAGGCCCGTGATATAGAGGCGGCTCGGGTCGATCGGTCGCGTCTCGATCAGGTGATCCACGAGCGCGCGGACGGCGTGCATCGGCGCGGTGGGGTCGTCGTCGATGCTCTCGGCGAGGGTCTCTTTCGTAGGCCACAGCCGCAATGACCAGACGATCGGCTCATCGCCCTCCTTACCAGCCTCGTCGGGTCGGTTCCCCGCCGGGCACTGCGGCGCGACGACGAACGCCCGGTGGTGGTCGCGGAACTCGGGCGCGGCGAAGGCCGGCCCGCCGTGGATGAGCTGCCGCTGGTTATCGTCGCCCCGTTCGCCGAACCCGTGCAAGAAGACCACCAGCGGCCGCTTCTCGACCGGGTCGACGTCGTCGGGCGACATCAACCGGTAGGGGAGCTTAAATCCGTCGTCGTCGAACTCGTGGGCGGCAAAGGCCTCGAGCAACTCGGGCGTGACGCGAGGGTCAACGGCTTCTTCGGCGTTGGCTGCGGACATCAACGAGAGCAGGGCAAGAAGTGAGCGAGTCATGGCGATAGTTCCAAAAGAAGAGGGCGAAGCCCGAACATCATAACCTCAGCCCTGATGGGTTAACCACTGAGGCACAGAGAACACAGAGAACGCTCAGAGGCGCCGAATTTTTTTTAGTGCCTTCCTCCGTGCCCTCTGTGGCTCCGTGGTTCTCTTAATCGCTGCTTGAGGCATCGTAGGCCACCCGCCCGTCCACAATCGTGTACCGCACCCGCGCTTGATTGAGCGTCTCTGGCGCCACTTTGAAGAGGTCGCGATCAACGACGACGAGGTCCGCCGCCATCCCGGGCTTTATCATGCCGCGATGTCCCTCGGCGAACGCCGCGTAAGCCGAATTGGCCGTGTAGGCCCGCAGAGATTCCTCCACGGAGATCTTCTGCTCGGGGAACCAGCCGCGGGGGTTCTTGTCGTCGAGCGTCCGTCGGGTGACAGCGCCGTATATGCCCTCGATCGGCGTGGCTGGCGCGACGTACCAGTCGCTGCCGAACGCCAAGCGGGCGCCGGCGTCGAGTAGCGAGCGGTAGGCATGCGTGGTCCTACTCCGCGCAACGCCGATCAGCGGCTCGGTCCAGCGGCCGTCGTCGATGCAGTGGTAGGGCTGCACGCTGGCGATCACCTCTAGCTCAGCGAACCGCGGGAGGTCCGCGAGGGCGATGTGCTGGGCGTGCTCGATCCGGAATCGGCGGTCTCGCGGGCCGTTCGCCCGCGCGACGCGCTCGAACACGTCGAGCTGCGTGCGGATCGCTCGGTCACCGATCGCGTGGACCGCGACTTGCAGCCCCGCCGCGTCGGCGTTGCGGGTCCACGATTCGAGGTCTTCCTCGGTGTTGACCATCAAGCCACGGTCGGAGGGCTTGTCATCGTAAGGTTCGAGGAAGGCCGCCGTGTGCGAGCCGAGCGAGCCGTCCACAAAGCCCTTGAGCATGCCCACCGCGAGCCAGTCGTCGCCCTTACCGTTGCGCGCGATGTCCTCGACAAGTCGGCTCCATTGAGGCAGCGGCGTCGCCATGCGGATGCGAACCTTCAGTCGCCCACTCACCTGGGCTGCACGCAGAGCGGCCAGTTCCTCGAGCGTGCCCATCTGCACCACCGACGTGACGCCGCGGGCGAGTAAGTACTCGTTCGCCGCGTCGAGATGCTTCATCAAATCGGCGGCCGTGGGTCCCGGAGCGACGGCCCCCACGAGGTCCATCGCGTTGTCGCGCAGCAGGCCGGTGATCCGCCCCGACTCGTCCCGATCGATCGAGCCCCCCTCGGGAGCGACCGCCGAGTCATCGACCTTCGCCAGCCGCAGCGCCGCCGAGTTCGCCAACGCCATGTGGCCGTCAAGGCGATTGATCCACACGGGGTTATTGGGCGAGACGGCGTCGATCCAGTCGCGCGTCGGCGGCTCGCCGCCCCAGATCGTGTGGTCCCACTCGCCGCCGCGGACCCATTCTCCCGTCCTAAGCGTCTTGACGAAGTCGGCGATCCGCTGGGTGAATTCCTCCGGCGACTTCGCGCCGCGGAGCTGCACGCCCGCCAGGTTGCGGCCGCCCACGAAGAGGTGGATGTGAGAATCCCACCAGCCGGGGGTCACCAGCCCGCCGGCGGCGTCGATGACGGTGACGCCCTCGGGCGCCTTCGACTCAACGTCGGCCCGGTCGCCAACGGCGACGATCTTTCCATCAACACATAAAACAGATTCGGCCCAGGGTCGCTCCTCGTCAGCGGTCCAGACGCGGCCGCCGGCGATGAGGAGCACTTTAGGCTCGGCGTGCAGATTTGCGACGCCGAACGAAAGCCATCCGAGACAGAAAGTCGCAATCAACGGGCGGAGCATCGTCGGTTCCTGAAAGGGAGCATTCGGGAACCGACTTTAGCACGGCAAAGGTACGCCGTATGCGCAGGCGTTCCGCGTCGGAGCGAAGTGCAGCAAACCTGGGGGAGGGGCCTCCATACCCCGATTACGGCTTCTTAGACGTAACGGCATGGTGCGCGTAATCGGCGAGTGAGACCCTTTTCCACAGTCGATCGAGGGGCGCCAGGTATCATAACGCTTCAGAGGCAGCGTCGGGCTCATCGTTCGACTCTGTGGTAATGGATCAAGCGTCGATGGCAATCGCATCCCCACTGGCGGTCGCCTGGCAGGCGAGGATATAGCCGGCCTCGCGGTCGCGTGCGGTGAGGGCCGCGGTGACGCGCATTTCGACCCCTCCTTCGAGGCACCGCACCTTGCACTGCCCGCAGATCCCCGAGCGGCACTCGTAGCTGAGCTCGACGCCGGCTTCTTCGGCGGCTTCGAGCACTGTGACGCTGCGATCGACCTCAACGGTGACGCCCCTCTTGGTGAATGTCAACGCGTACGGCATGAGCGCCTCGTCGCTCGCTTCTGCGGCGGCTTCGGTCGCGGTCGGCGCCGCAGGTCGAGGGCCGGCGAAAGCCTCCGTGTAGAGGTTCGCCGCCGGCGCGCCCATTTCGCGCAGCAGCGCGCCCGTCGCGTCCATCATCGCCTGCGGGCCGCACAGGTAGACGGGCAGCGAAGCGATCGTGGGAATAGTGGCGAGGATCTCGGTGGTGAGACGGCCGTGGTGGTGCGCGAGGGGGGATGTCGGGGCGTCGGAGAGCACAATGATTCGCTGCAACGATGGGTGTCGGTCGGCGAGGTAGCGGAGTTCTTCGTCGAAGATCAGGTCCTCGACATTCCGGGCGGCCTGGACGAAATAGATTGGCCCGTCCCAGGCGATGTCGGTCAGCCAGCGCAGCATCGACATCACGGGCGTGATGCCGACGCCGCCGGCGACGAGCACTACCGACCCGCTGGGCGGCGTGTCGATGAAGAATCGCCCCGCGGGGCCGGCGATGTCGAGAATGTCGCCGACCTTGATGAAATCGTGTAGCTGCCTCGAGACCGTTCCCATCGGATCGCGGCGCACCGAGATCTCGGCGGAGCCGACGCGCGTCGGCGCCGACGCGATCGTGTAGCTGCGGCGGTGCGTCTTGCCGTCGATCGGCAGTGCGATCGTCAGAAACTGCCCTGCTTTGAAATCGAACGGCCGCGGCCCACCCGACAGCGGGACGAAGCGGAAGGTTTTGACCGACGGCGTCTCCTGAAAAATCGCCGCGACACGCATCTTGCCGCGGAACGCTTGCGGCTTGGCGGTGGGCTTAATCGCAATGGTATTAGCCTTGGCTTTCGAATCTTGCTTGGCGCCGACCGCGCTGACGGCGCGGAAGCCGAGCAGTCCGCCGTAAACCGACGCGAACGCCAGCGGCAGCCGAACATCGCTCTTGACCAGCAAGTAGAAATGAAGCACGCCGAGAATCGCGACCGCGTAGGCCAAGCGGTGCAGCAGCTTCCACCGCTTCGGCGTCAGCCGTGAGATCATCCCGTTGGTCGAGGTAACCGCTAGCGGGACCATCAGCAGCAGGGCGACGAATCCCACCTGCAAGTAGACGCGGCTGGAAAGTTCTTCGATCGTGCTCCGCGGGTCGCCCGCCCGATCGTAGAGGACGTAGATCGTGAAATGCGTCGCCGCATAGACAAACGCATAGAGCCCCAGCGCGCGGCGGTAGGCCACCAGCGTGTTCCAGCCGGTGAGGTTCCTGAGCGGCGTTACCAGGAGCGACAGCGCCAAGAACACCAGCGACACAACGCCGGTGATGTGGATCGCCTGATTGACCGCGTTCGACCCGAGCCGCCCGTTCCATGCGTCCCAGGCGAGGACGGCCAGCGGGACCGCGCCGTTGAGAATCACCAGGTTGCGGTTGAAGCGGAGGTCGTTCATCGCGGGTTGGTCGGTTGTGGGTAAAGACCCGGGGCGACGAAGTCGCCCCGGTATTCCCCGCCCCCTTCAGGAGGAGGGGCTAGGTGAGGGGAGCGCCCGGTACCTGCTTCAACACCCTCCCCTAGCCCCTCCCTCTAAAGAAGGAGGGGGACGCGGGCGACGACTTCGTCGCCGCTTGTGTGAATCTTAAAAGTTCACGGCTAAATCGAGGCCCTCGTACAGCGACGCCACTTGGTTGGCGTAGCCGTTGAACGGGAGCGTCTCGCGGCGGCCCGCCTCGCCAATGCGTTGCTCGGTCGCCTGGCTCCAGCGAGGGTGGTCCACAGCAGGATTCACATTCGCATAGAAGCCGTACTCGGAGGGCGCGTAACGGCTCCAGCTCGTCGGCGGCTGGTCGGCGGTCAGCGTGATCTTCACGATCGACTTAATGCTCTTGAAGCCGTACTTCCAGGGGGTCACCAGCCGGATCGGCGCGCCGTCCTGCGGCGGCAGCTTCTTGCCATAGAGACCCAACGCCAGCAGCGTGAGCGGGTGACGCGCCTCGTCCAGGCGCAAGCCTTCGACGTAAGGCCAGTCGAGGACCGCCGTCTTCTGTCCCGGCATCCGCGTCGGGTCGAGCAGCGTCTGCATGGCGACGTACTTCGCCTCCGCGGTGGGGCGGACCGCTTCCAGCAGCGCCGCCAGCGGCACGCCGTTCCACGGCACGACCATCGACCACGCCTCGACGCACCGCAAGCGATAAACCCGCTCCTCGACGTCCGCCAATTGCATGATCTCGTCGATCGAGAACGTCCGGGAGTTCTCAACCAGCCCTTCGACTTCCACCGACCAGCCCGACGTGTCGAAGCCCTCGGCCTTTCGGGCGACCGCGGTTTTGTCGGTTGTGAACTCGTAGAAGTTGTTGTAGGTGACGATGGCCTCGAACGGAGTCTTGGGCTCGTCGATGGTGAACCCCCGGGACAGGCGTTCCGCCTCGGAGAGGGACCCATCGACGGCGACGCCGAGCGCTTCGCCCTCGCCGACGTCGTGCGGCAATGGGTTGAAGTATCGGTAGATTCCCGCCGTCGCCGCGACCGAGCCGACAGCAGCCGCGCCTTTCAGCCACAGCCGGCGGTTGAAGTAGAGCTCGGGAGGGGTGACCTCGCCGGTGATTTCCTTGCCGCTAACGTCGAAGGTCCCGCTCATCGTGCGCGCCGACTCACCCGAGGGATTCTGTAACGGGAAACGCTACAGCGTCTCATCGACGAGCACATCGACGAAACGCTGGAGCCTGGTTCAGCGGGCGTCTTAGCGCTTCATCGCCGGCTCGTCTTGCATCATCGGTGCGTCCGTCATCGTCGCCGAGCCCGACATCTCCGCGCCGTCATTCATCATGTTGGAGGAACCCGCCATCTCGCCGGGGCCGGACATCCCGTTCATTGAGCCGTTCATCATCGCGCCGTCGCCGGCCATCATGCCCCCCTGCTCGGACATGGCGTCTTCTTTCGACATCATCTTGTCGTCGCCCATCATGCCGTCGGCCATCTCTCCACCGGCCATACCGTCGTGCATCTCGTCGTGCATCTCGGCGTTGGCGTCCTTCGTCAGCTGCGGCTCCCCGCCGCCGGGAGCGAAGTATGCGTAGCCCCCCACAGCGACCACCAGGGCGACGATCGCGGCGACGATTTCATTCTTCTTGGACTTCATGAGAGGGCTCTTGATCGGTTTGGCGAGCGTTACGGGGGCGACGGGGCGTCGCCGTACCCGCTTTAGACGCGGCGTCGCCGGGTCGTCTTACCTAGAAGATTCTGAAAATCTCCCTCCCCTCCCGGGAGGGGGGAATGCTCATAGATGGACGCCGTTCCCTCGGATAGAGTTGGAATCTCCGAGAAAGACGCCGCCTGCGGTCACCATGCAAGAAGACGACTGGATCATCCGACTGCGAGGCGTCCCGGCCGTGCGGGACGCGGCGATCGCCGAGCTCCGCGCGGTCCTCTTGCGCGGGCTGACGCGCGGCCTCGCGAATCGCTACGGTCAGGTCGTCGCCGTCGAAGACATCGTGCAGGAAGCGCTGCTGAAGATCCTCGCCTCGATCGACACCTTCGAGGGCCGCAGCCAGTTCCTCACCTGGGCGATGACGGTCGCCACTCGGGTTGGCATCAGCACGCTACGCCGCAAGTATTATCAGGATGTCTCGCTGGACGCCTTCAACCAGCAGGACAGCGGCCGGGTGGAACTGGTTGTCGATAAGGCGTTGACGGCGTCGGGTGAGCAGCAACGCAAGGAACTTGTCGAACAGTTGCAGCAGCTTATTAATACAGAGCTGACGGAGAAGCAACGCGTCGCGGTGATCGCCTTCCTCGACGGCTGTTCGATTGACAGCATCGCCGAGCAGACGGGCGCCAACCGGAACGCCACTTACAAGCTGATTCACGACGCGCGGTCGCGACTCAAAGAGGGTTTCAATCGTCTGGGCGTGACCGCCACAGACGTTTACAAGGTCCTGTCGAACAAGGCGGCGGTATGAAGCTCGACGTCGACCAGGTTGTCGAACTGATCTCGCTCTCGATGTCGTCCAAGCAAGACGAGATCGGCTGCGAAGACTGCTACGCGCTGATGGACCAGTTCACCGAGGCGGAGATGTCCGGGGGCGGTGTGCCAGCGGCGCTCGAGGCGATCCGCACGCACCTCGAGCAGTGCCGTTGCTGCCGTTACGAGTACGAGGCGCTGCTCCTCGCGCTGCGCGAAATCCGCTGAAACGGCCCGCGTAGGTTACGCCTCGTAACGCTCCAGAATCCCCGGCGGCGTGATTGCCCCCAAGCCCAACGACCCCGCTCCGTCCGCTTCGCCAGCCGCGATGCGGCGGCCTAGCTCCGTGACCTGCTTGTAGTACCGGTCGGGCGTGAGGCCGCCGGTCACTTTGCGACGCAGTTGTTGGCAAAGGATATCGGCCGCTTCGCGGACGATCGGATCGCTCTGTTGGTGGGCGTACAGCGTCGTCACCAGCATCGTGATGAGATTCTGCGTCCGCAGGCTGAGGTCGGCCATTTTGCACTGGCGGTCGGCGAGCTTGAGCTGGAACTTCTGCATCGCGGCGTCGATCTCCAGCGCCATCCGCGGCAACTGATCGCAGGCGAAGCGGGCGTGTTCGCGCAGCGCCGGCGTCATCGAGGCGGGCAGCTCCGGCATCGCGCGGCCGCCGAGTCTTCTGCCGATGAGCCAACGCAGGTAGGGACCGGCGACCTTCGATAAGACCCACGCGTGCCGCGGGTTCAGCGGGTTGGGCTTCGCAATACCGGCCGCCGCCATCGCTTTGCCGACGGGCTCGAAGTAACGCTTGCCGTGGTCTTTGACGAGCGACTTGAAGAACGCCATGCCGAGCATCTCGCCTTCGCCCTCGTAGATGCACGGCGCCAGATAATCATGCACGTTGTCGCCGAACGGATGCCCGGCGAGGAACGACCGCCCGCCGTGCGTCTTCATGAACAGCTCGATCGCCGCGTGCTTCTGCGCCTCAGAGCCATAGATCTTGGCGATGATGCACTCCATCTCGCCGCGGTAACCGAGGTCGAGCAGGTTCGCGCACCAAGTCACCAGCGCGTCGGCCCCGACGATGAGGCCCGCCATCTCGCCGAGGCGGCGTTGCACCAGCTCGCGGCGGACGATCGGCTCGCTATAGGTGACGCGGTACTCGGCCCAGGGCAGCATAGACTTCAGCATCAGCCGCATCGTGCCCGCCGCGTTCGCGCACAGCGACACACGACCCAGGTTGAGGCCGTGGTAAGCGATCGTGAGGCCGTCCCCCTTCGGCGGCGCCAACAGATTCCCGCGCGGCACGCGGAATTTTTTGAAGATAATGCCGCGGTTGTAGAGATGACGCAGCGCGAAGATCTCGTACTTCTTGAGTTGGAAGTGCTCGTTCTCTTCGTCAGGCAGATCGACAATAATCACCACCGGCTTGGCATCTACCAGGCAGACCAGCCCAATCGTCCGCCCCGGCCGCACGTTGGAGATAAACAGCTTCTCGCCATTGATGACGTACTCATCGCCGTCGAGCACGGCGGTCGTCTTCAGCGCCGTGAGGTCGCTGCCGGCGCCGGGCTCGGTCAGCGCGAACGCGCTGAGCCGTTCGCCTGAGGCGAGTCTGGGCAGCCAACGGCGTTTCTGCTCTTCAGTCCCGAAGGTCTTCACGGGATCGACCGCGCCGATGCAACCGTGGATTGAGGCCAAGCCGGCGATCGTGCCGTCGAGCGTCGCCATCTGGGTCAAGAACCTCGCGACAGCGGTGAACTCGGCGCCAAGACCGCCATACTCTCTGTCGACCAAGAGGCCCCAGTATCCCGCTTGCCCCAACTCGGCGAGCACCTCTTCACGGACACGCTCGTCTTCGTTGTAAAGCGTGCCGGCGTCCTTGTGACGGCGCACGACCGCGAGCGACGCCTCCATCACCCGTTCGACGTCTTCGGGCGCCCCGGCGGGCGTGCCGACAAACTCCGCCGCCGGGACGCGGCGTTCCCACACGGCTCGGTGCGCGGGGCTGTTGACGGTTTGGTAACGCGTGGCGAAGAGCGACTCGACTTGGTCGTCGGCCTTGTCGATCGCTCCTGTGCGGCGGGCCTCGTCGTCGCTCTTGCCGCCGAGTTTGAGGGCGGTTTCGGCGAAGGAAGCCTCGTCGGCGTGGGGGTCGTTGACCGGGGGCGTCTGGGTAGGGCTGGCCATGTCGCCTCGTCGCTGCCGGGGATGAGAGACCGTGGGGATACCTTAATAGTACGCCACTGTAGGGGGGGGTGTTCGGATGGGCGACCCTTCTCACCAGCCCGAAGTCCCCCGATAAAAGGGACCGCGCTGTACCGCTTCGGCACGACGCGACTCGCGCGCCCCCTGATCCCAGACTCCTGTCACCTGGTCCCTCCCCAATGCACGACCCCCGCATCGACAAGCTCGCCGAAGTCCTGCTCGACCATAGCTGCGAGCTACAGGCGGGCGAGACCATCCTCATCGAGGCGATCGACCTCCCCGAGCCGCAGCTCGTAGTCGCCCTCGTCAACGGCGCCGCGAAGCGGGGGGCGATTCCGCTGGTGGAGATGAAGTGCCAGCAGGTGCAACGGGCGCTGTACGCTAACGCGACCGAGGCGGCGATGAAGCTCGCCGGCGGGCTTGAACGCCACCGCATGGAGCAGGTGCAGGCTTATATCGGCGTCCGCGGCGCCGCCAACGGCAGCGAGCTACGCGGCATCGCGCCCGAGCGGATGGACCTCTACCAAGAGCACTGGCTGCGGCACGTCAACGACTACCGTGTGCCGAAGACCAAGTGGGTCGTGCTCCGCTACCCGACCGACTCATTCGCCCAGGCCGCCGACACGCCGTCCGAAGAGTTCACCAACTTTTTCTTCGACGTCTGCACCGCCGACTACGCCGCGATGCGCGAGGCGCAGAAGCCCCTGGTGGCCCGCATGGAGAAGGCGGACCACGTCCGCATCACGGCGCCGGGAACCGACCTGGAGTTCTCCATCAAGGACATCCCCGTCATCCCGTGCAGCGGCGAGCGCAACATCCCCGACGGCGAGGTCTTCACGGCCCCGGTCCGCGACAGCATCAACGGCACGATCCGCTTCAACACGGGGAGCCGTTACCAGGGGACCGTGTTCACCGATATCGCGTTCATGTTCAAGGACGGCAAGATCGTCGACGCCACCGCGAACAACGCCGACCGCATCAACCAGTTGCTCGACTCAGACGAGGGCGCCCGCTACTGCGGCGAGTGGTCGCTAGGAACGAACAACTTCGTGCGACACCCGATGCTCGACACGCTATTCGACGAGAAGATCGGCGGCTCGTTCCACCTCACGCCCGGCAACGCGTACGAAGACGCCGACAACGGCAACCGCAGCCGCATCCACTGGGACCTCGTGCTGATCCAGCGCGCCGATTACGGCGGCGGCGAGATTTACTTCGATGGCGAGCTGTTGCGGAAGGACGGCTTCTTTGTGCCGGACGATTTACAGGGACTCAACAAGGGGCTGTAAGCACCGAAATGAAAGGGCGAGCCGGAAGCGTCGGCGCCCGGAGTTGAAGTAGGTACCCACTTCACTCCGGCCGCTGAGCCTTCCGGCTCGCCGCAACTCTTCAAGAACCAAGCGAACCGGGGGCTAAGGCCCCGCGGCTGATTACGGATAGCCGTCGCTAATCAGCCGCCACGCCTTAGGGTCGAGTTCTTCTGCACAAGAAGACCGAATTTTAACGTCTTTCGTCGTTAGAGGCCTTATTCTCTTCGCGGGGCCACCGTAGATCGTCGTTAAGGGCCTTATCAGCCTTCTTCGTCCCCTTACCCGACTCTTCGATCAACGCCTCCAGCACCTTCGGGTTGATCAGGTCCTCGAGCTTGACCTTGCCGTTGTGCGTCAACCGGGCGAGGGCGCCGAGGTGCTTGCCGAGCAGTTCGGGGTCGAGGTCGCCGGCGACGTTGACGAACGCCATCTCGCCGGGGCCCGCGGCGATGACGACGATGCCGGCGATCGAATCGCCGCTCGGGAGCATCATCACATTGACACGTTCGTCTTCGTCGCCCACCGCGCGGACGACGGTGGTCCAGCCGAGCTCTTTGAGCTTCTCAGCCTCGGTATCGACTGCCGTGGCGAGCGCGAGGTGGGCCAGGCCCTCGTAGACCTCGACCCGCACCAGGGATAGCTGGCCGATGATCTCCCGCATCCCCGGAATCTCGGTTGCCGCCTCCGACGCCGCCGAAGTGACGAATCGCATCAGAGCCTGATTGAGGTTGACCGCGACCTTGGGCTCGACGCCGAGTTGCTTACTCCAGTCGATCACCACGGCGCCGGAATGTGGCTGCGTGTCTTGAGCGCTGACGAACGAAGTAATCGCAACGAGCGCAACGCTTGCTGCAAATCTTAGATAGTTCATACGGATAGCTCCTGGTTGATGATTAGGACGAACAGGATTCACCACAGAGCCACTGAGAGCACGGAGGAAGGCACTGAGACAGCTCCTCTGTGCGTCCTCCGTGCTCTCAGTGTCTCCGTGGTTAAATTAATTGTGGGAGGCGTCTCCAGACGCCGATTACAGTGTCCTGGCATAACACGGGATGGTGCGCGTAATCGGAGTCTGGAGACCCCTCCTACAGATACGTCGGAAGCATCAGGTCGCATCGGTCTCGTCGCCTTCCGCTGGCGCGAGCAGTTTCGCCGCCGCAGCGCCCCAGCGGCCGAGCGGGCCGTTTTGCACCGCGGTGACGACAGTCCGCGTCGGCTTCGCGACGCCCTGCACGAAAGCCTCGCGGCCAACGTCGGTCGCCCGTTGCCGCAACGTGGATTGCAGGTCAGCGATTGCGACCTCGATACGCTCGCGGCGTTGTTCGGCCTGTCGTCGTTCGACCGCGTCGCGGATCGACCAGGCGCCGGCAGCGACAAGCAGACAGGCCGCCAACCCAACCGCCCAACTCGGCGCCCGTCGCATGCGAACCGGTCGGCTTGCCACTTCGGTCGGCAACGCTTCACGACGCACCGCTTCAACAACACGCTCGGGGCAACGCAGCTCCGGCAAGCCGCCGAGTGACGCCTTCACGCCGCGGAGTCCTGTCACAACGGCGCCGCACGCTTCGCAGCTCGCCGAGTGCCGTTCGACGCGGGCTTCGTCGAAAGCCGACAATTCGCCATCGACGTAGAGGTCGAGGCGTTCATCGACCCAGCCGCAGTCGGCGTCTTGGCGTTCAGTAGGTGATTGGGAATGACTCATTAGAGTTCGTTGGTTTCAATCCGCACGGCAGAGGTCTTCGGCCGCCGCGCGGTTGGCGACGATCTCCGCCAGTTGTCGCCGGCCGCGGTGTAGCGTGACGCGAACATTCGCCAGCGTCATCTCCATCGCCTCGGCGATCTGTACGTAGGACATACCTTGCACTTCCCGCAGCACCACGACGGTGCGGTAGGGCTCGCGGAGTTGCAGCAGCAGCCGCTCGGTCTCTTGGGTCTTCTCGGTCGCTTCGAGCGAAGCATCTGGAGCGCAACCGTTACAGGGCGCCTCGCCGAGGGCCGCGTCGCACGCTTCGCCGCCGACAACCTCGCGCCGCCGGCTCCGCCGTCGCAACAGGTCACGGCAGGCGTTGGTGGTGACACGAACCAGCCAACCTTCCACGCAGTCGGGATCAACGCCATCGGCGTGCTTCCAGTAACGCAGCAGCACCTCTTGCGTGACGTCCTCGGCGTCTTGCCGCGAGCCCAGCGTGTAGCAGGCCAGCGTAAAAACGCGGTCGGCGTGCTGGTCAATCACGCTCTGGATCATTGGGCAAGTCGCCATGCTGCACCAAGGACG
>JBGSJY010000598.1:0-7188 GCA_041741515.1 Pirellulales bacterium
GCTGGCGCCCGACGGCGATGGCGGCGTGGCCATCCACGCCTACAACTTCGATGAAGCGGATTGGCGAGCAGGGGCGGACTAACCCGCCGGGGCCGTTTGACGCGGCTACTGGCGGACCGCTCGGGCAGGTACAATCGCGGCGAACCAATAATGGCCCTACGGGCGCCAACCACGGCCCCCCGGCCGGTGCGAGCGACACAGGCGGAACGTGTCGCAACTGCCGGCGCCAGCGGCCTGACGAACGACGGCTTTGCGAAGTGCTGCAGTTTTTTGTTGACCACCAGCTCGGCTATCTCGGGATCGTCCTGTTCCTCGCCCTGTGCGGGTGTGGCATCCCGATCCCCGAAGAGGTGCCGCTTGTCCTCGCCGGTGTGCTCAGTTCGCAGGGGACGCTTGATCCTTGGATGGCGTTCACTTCCTGCCTCATCGGCGCTCTGCTCGGCGATTCGGTGATGTACACGCTCGGCCGCTACTTCGGCCACGCCTGGCTCACCAAGCACCCCAGCCTGGCACGCTTCATCGACTCCGAGAAGGAAGAGAAGTTCGAGCACGCCGTCCACCGCCACGGCTTTAAGATGCTCGTGTTGACGCGGTTTCTGGTGGGCGTCCGCGGCCCGGTCTACTTCGCGGCCGGCGCCGCCAAGGTGCCCTATTTGAGGTTTCTCCTCTGGGACCTCATCGGGGCGACGCTTGTGGTCGCCGTGATCTTCGGGCTCGGCTACAAGTTCGGCAATGGCATCGCCAAGATCATCGGCAACGCCGAGGAAGTCGCCACGGCCGTCGTGGTGCTCGGCCTGATGTCGGCGGGAGTCTACTTCCTCTACAAGAAGCAGACTGCCCGCGTGGCCGAAGCGCTGGAGGACATTACCGAGAAGGACGCCGAAGAAGCCGCCCACGAGCGGGACGTCGAGCGGAATGCCGACGATGACCGCAAGACGCAACCCGCAACCTCGATCAATGGCGCCGTCGCTTCGCAGAGTGACCAGCCCACCGATGTGGCGATGTAGCAATCGGGCTTCCACCGCGACTGAGGGCGAGCCGGGAGCGTCAGCGACTAGAGTGACGCCGGGCACACGCGACGCCATCTGGGTACCCACTTCACTCCGGTCGCTGACGCTCCCGGCTCGCCAACTTTCGTAGCCAGACAAAAGCAAAACCGCCGCCGGGCCTGATGGTGGCCCGGCGGCGGTGAGTCGTTTCGTTTCTCAGCTACCTCGGCGGCGTCCGGTTAGAGTGCCGTCTACCGCGAGGGAGTCACAGCTCAGCCAGCGCAGCCGCAGCTGGGCTCAGCGGCACAACCGCACGACGGCTCGCAGCCGCAGGTCGGCTCGCAGCACGACGAACCGCAGTGGTGACGCTTGAAGAGACCCTTCAGGCCACCAAACAGCTTGCAGCCGTGGCCGCAGCAAGGCTCGCAGCAAGCGGGCTCGCAACCGCACGAGGGCTCAGCCGCACAGCAGCTGGGCTCAGCGGCACAGCACGACGGCTCGGCAGCACAGCAGCTGGGCTCGCAGCACGCGTCAGCACAGCACGAGTGGTGACGGTGGAACAGGCCCTTCAGGCCGCCAAACAGATTGCAGCACTTACGCGGCGCACAGCAAGGATCACAGCAAACCGGCTCAGCGACACAGCACGACGGCTCGCAGCCGCAGGTCGGCTCGCAGCAGTCGGTCGCACAGCCACAGCCGTGACCACCGAGAAGGCCGAAGCCGAAAGCGTTGGCGCTCGACGCGCCCGACGACAACAGGGCGACCGTACACAACGCGGCCGCAGCAAAACGCAGGTTCATGAGGGACTCCTTCACGAAACGGGGAGGGGGGGAATCACGCGCTTCCGTCGCCTGCTTTCTCCGCACGGAGGGGGCCGGCCTCGGCCGTGCACCACAACTCCGACGGCGACCCAGCGGACGACGTTCGCTTGGTCTGTCTGCCCTCCGATATCGGCCACCCAATCGACCCCCTTTGACTAGGCGAGCCAATTTACCCCGCTTTCCCAGGCAGAACGGCCGCTTGTAGCGGCGGTGACGATCGTGCGGACGCGCTGTGACGCACGCGTATCCGGGGCGCTCCCCGCGGCTAGCGCCGTCGGCTCAAGAGGTGAGGGAGCCACTCAAGAATGTTGCGAGCCCACGACTCGCGTCGTGGGCTCGCAATGATCGTGGTGGTGACGGTCGCGTAGGGCGGAATCGCCACCACGGTCCGCACAGCGGACCCTACTCGTCGTCCGACGCGCCGATGCGGTCTTTGCCGACGTACTTCCGCAGCACCTCGGGGACGAGGATCGAGCCGTCCGCTTGTTGACTATTCTCGAGGATCGCGATCATCGCTCGGCCGCACGCCACCGCCGTTCCATTGAGAGTGTGGACGAAGTGAGTCCCCTTCTCGCCGGACTTCTTGTAGCGGATGTCCAGGCGCCGCGACTGGTAATCGGTGCAGTTGCTGGTGCTGGTCACTTCGCCGTACTCGCCCCCCTGGCCGCGGCCGGGCATCCAGGCCTCGAGGTCGAACTTGCGATAGGCCGGCCCGCCGAGGTCGCCCGACGCGATGTCGAGCACACGGAACGGAATGCCTAGCCCGTCGAAGATCTCACACTCCAGTTCGAGGAACAGGTTGTGCATGTCCTCACTCTGCTCGGGCGTCGTGAAGGCAAACATCTCGACTTTCGTGAACTGGTGAACCCGATAAAGCCCCCGCCCCGCCCTGCCGGCAGCGCCCGCCTCGGTGCGGAAACAGTGGCTCACGCCGGCGAGCTTGATCGGCAGCTGCGACTCGTCGAGCACCTGCCCCGCGTAGAGTCCGCCGAGGGTGATCTCGGCCGTGGCGACGAGGTTCAGGTCCGAGTTCTCGACCGAATAGATTTGCGTCTCGGGGCCGCGGGGGATGAATCCGATCCCCTGCACGATCTCGTTGCGCGCCAGGTCGGGCGTCATCGTCGGCGTGAACCCCTCCCGCATCAGCAGCTCCAGCGCATACATCTGCAGCGCGAACTCCAGCAGCACCGCTTCGTTCCGCAGGAAGTAGAAACCGTTCCCCGAGACGCGGCTGCCGCCTTCGAAGTCGATGAGGTCGTGCTGCTCGGCCAGCGCCAGGTGATCCAGCGGCTTGAAGTTGAATTTGGGCGGCTTCGTCTCCCCCTTCCGCAGCTCGTGGCTGTCGGCCTCATCGCCACGGGGCGACTTGGGGTGGGTCATGTTAGGAAGCCCGCGGAGGATGCGGTCCGCCTCGACTGCGAAGTTAGAAAGATCCGCTTCCAGATTATCGCGTCTTTCGCGTAGTTGCCGCCCGCGTTCCTTTATCGATTCTTTCTCCGCGTCATCCTTGGCTTTGCCAATCGACTTGCTGACCTCGTTGATCTGTTGCTTAATGCCTTCGACATCCTTCTGCCAAGCAAGCCTTTTCTGTTCGTGCTCGACGAACTTAGCTAGGTCTGCCTTAACCCCGCGATCAGCGCAGTTACGTTGGACTAGTTCAGCGTTCTCTAGAACGAAGCGTCTATCGAGCATGATGAGGTTTTAGAAGTCGGATTGCGTTATGTGGATTGGATATCAGGTTGAGCGTCGTGGGCTGGCAATCCGCTATCCACAGTTGGCTAAGTGTGTCCAAAGTGCGGCCGAGGCCTTGATGCCGCGGTGGAAGTCGCCGAGGTTGAACTTTTCGTTCGGGCTGTGCGTGTTGTCGTCGTCGAGGCCCCAGCCCAAAAGGAGCACGTCGGCGTCGAGTTCTCTGGCGAACGTGCCGACGATCGGGATCGAGCCCCCTTCGCGCATGAAGACGGGGCTCGCGCCGAAGCCCGCTTCGATTGCGGCGGCAGCGGCGGCCATGTAGGGGCTTTCGAGCGAGAACTTGACGCCCGGGGCGCCGTGGTGCGGCTTGATCGTCAGCTTAGCTCCTGGAGGAACGAGCGGTTCGAGCAGCTCACGCAGCCCTGCCGTGACGTTCTCGGGGTTTTGATCGGGGACGAGTCGGAAACTCACCTTCGCGCCGGCGCGCGCCGGGAGGACCGTCTTCGCGCCTTCGCCCTGATAACCGCCCCAGATGCCGTTGATGTCGCAGGTGGGGCGGGCCCAGCGTCGTTCGAGCGTCGTGAAGCCCTTCTCCCCTGAAACGCCATCCACGTTGAGCTGCTTCTTGAAGCGCTCCTCATCGAACGGCAAGCGAGCGAACTCGGCCCGTTCGCGATCGGTGAGCGGCTCGACGTTCTCGTAGAAGCCGGGGACCTGAATGCGGCCGTCGCTGTCCACCAGGGCCGCCAGCAATTTGGCGAGCGTATTGACGGGATTCGTGACACCGCCGCCAAACGAGCCGGAGTGGAGGTCTTGCTTGGGACCTTCGACGAAGAGCTCGTAGTAAGCGATCCCTCGCAGTCCATAGGTGATCGCCGGCACGCCGGGGGCGAACTGTGAGCTGTCACTCACCACAACCACGTCGCACGCCAGTTTGCCGCGGTTGGCTGCCACAGCGGCTTCGAGGTTCTCGCTGCCGACTTCTTCTTCGCCCTCAATGAGGAATTTCACCTGGATCGGCAGCTTGCCTTGGGCCTTCAGCAGCGACTCGACGCCGAGCACGTGCGTCAGCATCTGCCCCTTGTCGTCGGTCGCGCCGCGGGCGTAGACGTTGCCGTCACGCACGGTCGGCTCAAACGGCGGCGACAGCCACTCCTCAAGCGGGTCCGGCGGCTGCACGTCATAGTGTCCATAAACGAGCGCCACCGGCTTGCCCGGCACGGGGGGCGATTGGGCGAACAAGATCGGCGCGCCGCGCGTGGCGATTCGCTCGACCGCTAGCCCCATGCCGCGCAGACGGGCCTCGACCCAGTCGGCGGCCCGGGCGACGTCGGGCTTGTGCCGCGAATCGGCGCTGACGCTGGGGATCCGCAGCAGCTCGAAGAGGGCCGCTTCGTGTTGGGCTGCCTCCGTGGTGGCGGCAGATTCAGTGGGGGCGGCAGAAGTGTCGGTTTGGCTCATGCCAGCGTTGGGGCGTCTCGAAGGAGCGGTGTCGTGTCGGCGTCCCGGGCCTCATGGCCAGCCGCCTGGACCGCGAATATACTTCTCAGCCCCCTATCTAACCACGGCGCCCGCCCATGGATGAGCCCTCCTTCGAAGACGCCCCCGCCGATGGCACGGCGACCATCGTGCGCCCGGAGCGGCCACCGAAGAAGGAGAAGAAGAAGTACAAGATCCCCCGCTACCACGTCATCCTCTGGAACGACGACGACCACTCGTACGACTACGTCATCCGGATGCTCAAGGAGCTCTTTGGCCATCCCGAGACAACCGGCTTCAAGCTGGCCCAGACCGTCGATTCCGAAGGCAAGGTCGTCGTCCTCACCACGACCAAAGAGCACGCCGAACTCAAACGCGACCAGATCCACGCCTACGGCAAGGACGAGCTGATCGCGACCAGCACGGGGTCGATGAGCGCTTCGATAGAAGAAACCGAGTAGCTTGGCTGAACGCGATTCAATTTTTGGACAGGATTAACAGGATCGACAGGATCAAAACCTTATCCTGTTCATCCTGTCGATCCTGTCCAAAAAATTCCTGGCGATCCCTGGCGCTCTTGTCGTCTTGGCGGTTCCCCCCATGAAGCTCAAGACCCACACCCTCGGCTGCAAGGTCAACCAGTACGAGACCGAGTACCTCCGCGAAGGGCTCGCGTCGATCGGCTGGAGTGACGCGGCGGAGGGCGAGGCGGCTGACTTGTGCGTGGTTAATACCTGCACCGTCACCGCCGAGGGGGACTCGAAGAGCCGGCAGGTGATCCGGCGCATGGCGCGCGAGAACCCGTCGGCGAAGCTTGTCGTGATGGGCTGCTACGCGACCCGCGCGCCCGAGGAAGTGAAGGCGCTGCCGGGGGTCACCGAAGTGCTCACCGACAAGCGCGAGCTGCCCGACCTGCTGGGCCGCTTCGGCGTCACCGACGTTCCCACCGGTGTCACCGGCATCGGCACGCGTAAGCGGGCCTACGTGAAGGTGCAAGACGGCTGTCTGCTGCGGTGCAGCTTCTGCATCATCCCCTCGGTGAGGCCCAGCCTCGCCAGCCGGCCCTTCGCCGACATCGTTCGCGAAGTCGAGAACCTCGTCGATCACGGCCGGCGCGAGATCGTGCTGACGGGCATCCACCTCGGCCATTACGGCGTCGACTTCAACCGCGAGAATCTCCACGACAAGTCGGCGTGGGTCCGATTATCGAATCTCGTCCGTCGATTAGCGGAAATCCCCGGAGGCTTCCGATTACGTCTTTCGAGTATCGAAGCCACCGAGGTCACTCACGAGTTGATCGAGGTGATGGCCGAGTACCCGCAGAAAGTCTGCCCGCACCTGCACCTGTCGATGCAATCGGGCTCCGACGGCGTGCTACGGCGGATGCGGCGGCGTTGGGGCCGCCGGCGGTTCCTCGACCGTTGCCACCTGCTGCGCGAGCGCCTCGACCGCCCCGCGATCACCACCGACGTGATCGTCGGCTTCCCCGGCGAGACCGACGAGGAGTTCGCAGAAACGCTCGCCGCCTGCCGCGAGGCGGGATTCTCAAAAATCCACGCCTTCCCCTTCAGCCGCCGCCGCGGCACGCCGGCTTGGGAAATGCCCAACCAAGTCGAGAAGCACGTCAAACGCGAGCGGATGCAGCGCCTCGCGGAGGTAGAAGCCGAGCTGCGCGACGAGTACTACCGCTCGCTAACCGGCATGCCGCAGAGAGTCTTGATAGAGAGTTCTCTTGGTGAAGACCGCTACCTAGGCTCGTCCGGTAGGTACGCCCCCGTAGAAGTCACCCTACCGACCAGTGCGTTTGGGAACTTTGTATTAGCTCGAATCGTCTCGGTAGCTAACGGCAGGGCCGCCGGAGAGTTAGTCCGTTAAGGCGATTACCTGATGTTCTGGTCGCAGATACTTCCCTTTCAAATGACGTGCGTTCTCGTCCTCATCGCCTCAGCGTTGGCAATGCTCCTTGCCATCCAGATGAAATGGAAGCGACTCCGAGCCGCTGCACTCATTACACTTTTTGCGACGTTCGCCTTCATTCCATCATGCATTGCCGTGGATGCGGTGACAGGGCCTTGTCGCCTAACTCCAAGTGAAGAGGGGCATGCCTAGGGTGACGAAGTGGTTTAGTAGCTTGCAGCGGATTGCGACTTCGACATTCTGATTCGGCTTGGTGCGGTTCTTGAGGCGTTCACCGAAGGCGGCTTTGA
>JBGSJY010000599.1:0-5131 GCA_041741515.1 Pirellulales bacterium
GACCGTCCGCCGGGCAGCCGCCCCCCCGGCGGCCGCCCCCCAGGCAATCGCACGGTCCCCCAGTCGGCGTGGCTGCTCGCCTTGCTCGCGGTGGGACTGGGCATCCTAGCGGTCCAGTCGATGACCCAACTGGCCGAGATCGACTACCGCTTCTTCTGGGAGCAGGTCGAAGCCAAGAACGTCTCGAAGGCGGTCATCCAGGGCCAAACACTCTACGGCGAGTTCAAGGTCCCCCCCAAGCCGCCCGTCATCCCCGGCGAGCCCCTCGCAGAGAAGGCCGCCGAGCCGCTCCCCAAGCAGTTCGTGGTGACGCTCGGCCGGGGCGGCCTCGACGAGGGGCTCCGCCAAAAACTCATCGACGGCGGCGTCTACTTCCGTGTCGAGCAAGAATACAACCCCGACTGGATCATCACGATGGTCTGGCTCGGCCTGCTGATCGCGATGGGCTACTGGCTGTGGACCTTCGCCCGCCGCACCCGCGACCAGATGGTCGGCGGCGGCGGGATGCTTGGCGGCGTCACCCGCAGCCCCGCGATTCTCTACGAAGCCGACGAGAACAACCGCAAGACCTTCGACGACGTCGCCGGCCTCAAGGGCGTCAAGCGCGACCTCCAAGAGATCGTCGAGTTCCTCAAGGACCCCGAAAAATTCCAGAAGCTCGGCGCCCGCATCCCCAAGGGCGTGCTGATGAACGGCCCCCCGGGTACGGGCAAGACCCTCCTCGCCAAGGCCATCGCCGGCGAGGCCGAGGTCCCCTTCTTCTCGATCAACGGCTCGGAGTTCATCCAGATGTTCGTCGGCGTCGGCGCCAGCCGCGTCCGCGACATGTTCAAGAACGCTAAGAAGGCCGCGCCTGCCATCCTCTTCATCGACGAGATCGACGCCGTCGGCCGCCAACGCGGCGCGGGGCTCGGCGGCGGCCACGACGAGCGCGAGCAGACGCTCAACCAGATCCTCAGCGAGATGGACGGTTTCACCCCCAGCGAGACCGTCATCGTCATCGCCGCCACCAACCGGCCCGACGTGCTCGACCCGGCCCTGCTGCGACCGGGCCGTTTCGACCGCCACATCACGGTCGATCGACCCACGATCCAGGGCCGTGAAGAGCTGTTCGAGGTCCACACCAAGGGCGTGCCGATCGCCGACGACGTCGACTTCGCCAAGCTCGCCCGCGCCACCGTCGGCATGACCGGCGCCGACATCATGAACCTGGTCAACGAAGCCGCCCTCTGGGCGACTCGCCAGGACAAGTCGTTCGTCTCGACCGTCGACTTCGAGTACGCCCGCGACAAGATCCTCATGGGGGACGCCCGCGAGGACGTGCTCACCGAGAAAGAAAAGCAGGTCACCGCCTTCCACGAAGCGGGCCACGCGATCCTCGGCTGGCTCATCCCCAGCGGCAACCGCGTCCATAAGGTGACGATCATCCCCCGCGGCCGCGCGCTGGGCGTCACCCAGTACGTCCCCGCCGAGGACCGCCACAACATGTCCGAGAGCGAGATGCGCGCCCACATGGCGATGGCGCTCGCCGGCCGTGCGGCCGAGGACCTCATCTTCGGCGAGTACAGCGCCGGCGCCGAGAACGACCTCAAGCAGGCGACGGGCCTCTCACGGAAGATGGTCGCCCACTGGGGCATGAGCGACCGCATCGGGCCGGTCGCGTTCCACACCGACCACACCGACCCGTTCCTGGGCCGCGAAATCACCCAAGAGATGCGCCCCTACAGCGACCAGACCGCGCGCGTCATCGACGAAGAGATCACCCGCATCCTCACCGAGTCGGCGGTGCTCGCCCACCAGACGCTCGTCGACAACCGCGACAAGCTCGAAGCCCTGGCGATGGCGCTGCTGGAGCGCGAAGAAATCGATGACACCGAGCTCGAAGAACTGATCGGCCCCCCTGTCGCCCCCGCCGACAGCCCCCTGGGCCCGCCAACGCCGACGTACATCACGCCGGATAGGATCGAGGCAGCGACGCGCAGGCAGGGGGAGTGATTGCAGGTTGGCGTTGGCGCTCTGCAGGGAAACCCCCGTTGAGTCGTCGAAACGCTCCACAATATCCAAGGCGTCCACGCATGTACGCACGACTTCCAATCGCATGCCTGTACACAGCGGTAACTTGGATCGTGATTGCGGCATTCGCAGCCGTGATCGGGGCGTTGCTAAGCTTCGGCACCGGTGACAGTGATGCGTTGCCGCAGTGGAACAGCATGGAATACCTCGTATTCATGTCGCTTGGAGGCGCCCTAGTTGGAGCAATGGTGGGGATGCCGTTGGCCCTCATCGTGTTTATCGCATCGGTGCTCACAAGTCATTCGGGCGGAGGGGGCGCTCCCGTCAGGGAAGCCCCCGTTGCAGCGGAGACCAACTGACCTACTGAGTTTTAAGAAGACGCGGGTGGCCCCGACTGTCGTGAGCGGAAAACTCTCATTCGCAGTGGATGTAACCGAACGGCTGTCAGGGCCACCCACGCCCTACTCGATTGCCGCGAACCGACGACGCTAGTCGTGGGAGTTGCGCCGGGTGCCCACCTTCCTCCCCCGACTGGCGTCGGGGGCTCCCAGCGTTCCCCATCGCCGCCCTTTCCCTGCTTCCGCCCCCATTCCACGTGGTAAAATTGCCGGGCTTTTCCCCTGTTTAGCCCCCTATTTGCCGATACGCCCCCCTTTCCGGCACAATAGACACAACCCCCCCAGTTCGCCCCGACCGCCAACATCGCGGACCACCGGCCTCGCATGAACGGCGTCACCTACCTTCCCGAGCACTTCCTCAACCGCGAGCTCAGCTGGCTGGAGTTCAATGGCCGGGTGCTCGAAGAGGCGGGCGACGAGTCCAACCCGTTGCTCGAGCGGGCGAAGTTCCTCTCGATCTTCTCGTCGAACCTCGACGAGTTCTTCATGGTCCGCGTCGCCGGGCTACGCGAGCAAGCCTTCGGCGCGATGGCCCCGCAGGACCCGCCGATCGACGGCCTCTCGGCGATCTCGCAACTCGAACGCATCGCCGCCAAGACGCGCGAGCTCGTCGCTCGGCAGTACGACTGCTGGAACCTGTCGGTGCGGCCTGGGCTCGCCGAGGCCGGCGTCCGAATCCTCAACGAGAGCGACCTGTCGAGCGATCAACGCAAGACCGTCGATGGCTATTTCCGCCAGCGGGTGCTGCCGGTGCTCACGCCGATGGCCATCGACCCCAGCCACCCGACGCCCCGCTTCCATAACCGCGGCCTATACTTGGCCGTCAAGCTGCGCCGCCTCAAGGGCATCGGCCCCGCGCGGCTCTTCGCCGTCGTGCAGCTGCCGCAGATGACGCCGCGCTTCGTCCCCACCGAGCCGGGCCAGAAGAGCGACTTCCTGCTGCTGGAGGACGTCGTCGCCCGCCGGCTGCCCGAGGTGTTCGGCGGTTACGAAGTCCTCTCCAGCGGCGCGTTCCGCGTCACCCGTGACATGGACTACGACCTGCTCGACGAGGAGGGCGACGACATGCTCCGCGCGATCGAGTCGCGGCTGCGGCAGCGCCAGCGCTCCGAAGCGGTGCGTATCGAGGCCTCCCGCGACCTCGAAGACGACCTGTTGAGCATGATCGTCACGCAAGAAGAGCTCCGTGTCGCCCCCGACGCGGCCGACCCGCCCGGCTACAGCGAGGTCTACCGCATCGACGGGCCCCTCGACTTGACCGCGTTGTCCTCGCTGTCGGACCTCGTCAGCCGTGACGACCTACAAGACCCGCGGTTCACGCCGCGGGTGCCGCCCAACCTGGCGGAAGACAAGGACCTGCTGCGGGAGATCGCTCGCGGCGACATCCTGCTGCACCACCCGTTCGACTCGTTCCGCCCCGTGGTGCGGCTGATCTCGCAGGCCGCCCGCGACCCGAACGTCTTGGCGATCAAGCAGACGCTCTACCGCACCAGCGGCGACAGCCCGATCATCAGCTCCCTCATCGAGGCCGCCGAGGCGGGCAAGCACGTCACCGCGCTGGTCGACCTCAAGGCCCGCTTCGACGAGCAGGCCAACATCTCTTGGGCCCGCAGCCTCGAGCGTGCGGGCGTCCACGTCGTCTTTGGGTTCATGGACCTCAAGACGCACTGCAAGCTCGCCCTGGTGGTGCGTCAGGAGGGGGACCGCGTCCGCCGCTACGCCCACCTCGGCACCGGCAACTACAACCCCAGCACCGCGCGGCTCTACACCGACGTCGGCCTGTTCACCGCCGACGAGACCCTCACCAGCGAGGTCTCGGCACTGTTCAACTTCCTCACCGGCTACGCGCAGCACAGCAACTGGCAGAAGTTGGTCGTCGCGCCGCAGGACCTCCACGACCGCACGATCGAGCTGATCGGCGAGCAGGCCGACCGGGCACGTCGCGGCAAGAAGTCGTGGGTCTTTGCGAAGCTCAACTCGCTGGTCGATCGCCGCGTCATCGAGGCGCTCTACGACGCGTCCAGCGCCGGCGTGCCGATCGACTTGGTGATCCGCGGCGTTTGTTGCCTAAAGCCCGGCCTGCCGGGCGTTTCGGAGAACATCCGCGTGCGGAGCGTCGTCGATCGCTTCCTCGAGCACAGCCGGATCATGGTCTTCGGCAAGGGGACCCGGCAGCAAGTCTTCCTCTCCAGCGCCGACTGGATGCCGCGCAACTTCGAGCGGCGCGTCGAGGTGATGTTCCCGGTCGAGGCGCCGACCCTCAAGCAACGCGTCGTCCAAGAGATCGCGCCGATTTACCTGCACGACAACTCACGGGCCCGGCTCCTCGAGCCGACCGGCAACTACACCCGCGCCAGGCCCGCCGCCAGCGAAACCCGCCACCGCAGCCAGGTGGACCTGTGCCGGATCGCCCAGGGAGAGACCCTGGCGCCGTACTACTACGAAGAGCCCGAGCTTGACGACGACGACTTCTACGACTCGCCGGCGCCGAGCAGCGAGGCCCTCTCGGTCTCCGTAAAGACAGCCGATTCAAGCAACGGCGCCGACAAGACGGCCGCCAAAGCCCGCTCCAAGAAAACGAATACCTAAACCGGCTCCGGGCCTCAACAGACCCCCGACGCTCCAGAGACCTCCCCCACGCGCAACAGACTCTGTGCGAGCCCCGCGACGTCAGTCCGGGGAGGAACCCTAGTACACACTTCCCTCCCCGGACTGACGTC
>JBGSJY010000600.1:0-4347 GCA_041741515.1 Pirellulales bacterium
CCGCAGTGGCGCCGATCTCCGCCGATCGCTGGTGGACCGATCGACTCGCCGACGGTGAAACGGGGCTGACGGCGGAAGCGCTGGTCCTCGACACGATCCTGCCATTGGCGCGTGAGCATCACGACGTACCCGTCGCCATCGCGGGATTTGGCGCCGGCGCACATGCGGCGCTGCGGATGGCTTACAAGCGGGCGCGGGAGCTGCCCGTCGTGGCGGCTTGGCGGCCGGCGGTGGATTGTCACTTGCTGCTGGGCCGGGGGCTGCCGCCTCCGGCTGAGGTTTCTGTGGAAGCGGTGCGCGATCTCGCATCGCGGTACCGCGATGCGGAGCAGTGTCGGCAGGATTCGGCCGTGCTGCACGTTCATCCGCTGGGGTGGCCGCGGCGGCAATGGTTCGGCTGTCCCGCAGGAGATCCCTGGTGGGACGGCGCGGATCGCCTGCGGATGAAACTCACGGCGCTGGGCGTACCGCACGAGTGCGAGCTCGATTGGGCCGAGACCAACGCCAACGACCCGGCCGTTGCCGGCCGGGTCGTGGGGTGGATTGCCGAGGCGCTCGCAGCAGAGCGGCGCCGCGTGGAGACGTAAACGTCAGTGCGAGTGAGACGCCTCGAAGGCCTTCCCTTCGTACGCCTGATGGAAGTCGAGGATCGCCTTCTTGAGCTTCTCGGCGGTGGCCGGGTCGGCGGCCTGCTTGCTCTTCATCGCGGCGACCATCACGGCGTGCGACGCCATCAGCTTCTTGCCATAAGCCGGGTCGTCGGACTTGATGCGCTGGGCCATGAAGTAATCGGCGATGGTCTCCTGAATCTTATTGGCGTGGTCCTCCTTGGTCATCACCCAGCGGACGAGTTGGTTGTGGTCCGTGGCGTCGTGCGTAGCGGAGAGGTCGCCGATCTGGGTGATGCACTTGGCGATGGTCTCGGTGTCCTCGAGCATCGACTCGAAGCGGAGCTGATCGTGGAAGATGCCGCACGGCACCTGGCAGTGGGCGGCGGCCTGTGACGCGAAGGCGGCGAGGGCGAAAACGGAAAGCAGCGACGGGCGGATCGTCATGGTGGCGACTCCTGGCTGGAGGAAATGACGGAATGAGGAGACGGGGCGGCTTGCCCCCACCGGCAAATCTAAGGGGCGTAGCTTGCGAGGGCAAACTGAGGGCCGGCAAATCAGGGGTGAAAGTGACCGAATTAACAGGATCGACTGAAAAAGCCACTCTGACGACTACGTTGCGGCGCCGCAGGTCTCTCGCAATAACTATTGCTCGGCCTGGCGCGCCCCGCTGCGTCGAAGCCGCGTCCCTTTTCGTAAAGGCCCTTTATGACCCCGATTACCCTCGGCGATCTCTGGCTACCAATCCTCGTCGCGGGGCTAGTGACGCATGTTCTCAGCACCTTGGCATGGACCGTGCTCCCGCATCACCGGTCGGAATGGGGCCACCTTGAGTTCGGACCCGTCAACGAGGCCGCGAAAGCCGTCGGCGCGAAGCCGGACGGGCAGTACGTCCTCACCGACGACATTGATTCGTGCAAAGACCCGGCGAAGTGTCGGGGCATGCTCATCTACTGGCCTCACCAGCCCAGCATGGGCGCCAATATCGGCATGACGCTGGCCTTCTTCATGGCGGCCGCGCTGACGATCGGCTATCTAGCGACGATTGGGCTGCGTAAGGAGACGTCACCCGTCGATGTGTTCCGATTCACGGCGACGGCCGGCGTGCTCACGCACGTCGCCGCGGGCGTGCCGCACCTCATCTGGTTCCGCCGCAAGTTTTTGCTCGACGCGCTCGACGGGCTGGCGTACGCGCTGGCGACGGGCGCCGCGTTCACTTGGCTATGGCCCAGGTGAATGAAGATCGTCCGTCGTATCGCAGTGGTGCTGTGGGCGTCCCCGTATTCGGCAATTGGCCTCGCGATCGGCGCGATCGGCCTGGCGACCGGCGGCGGCGTGCGGGTGCGCGACGGCGTCGTCGAGTTCCACGGGGGCTTCACCCGCTGGCTCGTGCGGCGGTTGCCGACCGGTGAGTTCACGCTGGCGATGACTCTCGGCCATACGGTCATCGGCCAAACCGAGGCGGCTCTCGACATCGCCCACGACCACGAGATGGTCCACGTGCGTCAGTTCGAGCGCTGGGGCCCGCTGATGGGGCCGGCCTATCTAGGTTGCTCGATCGCACTGCGGCTAGCAGGCAAACGGGCATATCTCGACAACCCCTTTGAGAAAGAGGCCTACGGCGACGAGCCGATTGTCTAGCCGGCCACTAAGGGGGGAAGTGCGCACTGCGCACTTGCGCAGAGCCGAGGCTCTTCAACGCAGCGTGAATACCTTGATCACCGCCCCGGATTAAGCTGGGAAATGGCGTTGATGCGTCATCGTCGCCGAAGCTGCTTCTCCTTTCGTTTCGAGGTGTGACTCATGACCCGTTCTCTCCTCCCCTTCTCACTCGCCCTCCTGCTATCGGCGACGACCTCGACGGCACGCGCCGCTTACCTGATCGAAGTCGATACCGATGGAGCCGACGACGGCGTGCTGACCTTCAACTCTCACTTTGAGTTTGGGGGCGACACCACGATCGCCTCGCAAAGCATCGCCTCGACAGCTATCGGCCTCACCGGTGGCGACAGCATCTTCGGAGGCAATGGCGTCAATGATCCCGACACCTACCTCTACACCTACACGCCCGGCGTGGACGTCGATAACCTGAATCTCGCGGCCGGCACACCGCTCAACGACGACGGCGACGTCGCTTACGGTCTCCCGGGAAGCGTTTCGGGCACGTACCGCGTCTATGCGACATGGCCCTTCACCGACAGCGTTTCCGGCGGCGACACGACCTACGCCCTGTCCAGCGGCGGTAGCGATCTGTTCTCGGTCACCATCAACCAGAATGGCAGGGGGCACGAGTGGGTGTACGTCGGCGAGGCCGACCTCACGGCGGGCGCCACTTACACGCTTACTCAGTCAAGCGGCTCCAACACATTTGTCTCGATGCGATCCTCGGCCGTGATGTTTCAGCGGATCCCGGAACCGGCGACCGCCGGGATTGTGGCGGTAGGCTTGAGCCTGGTGTTGGCTGCTCGGCGCCGGGTCGGCTGAACGCCCCATGGTGGCCAGAGCCGAATTGATCTTGGGCGGCGTCGGCCGAAGCGACCGGCGCCGCGCTAGCCTTCCGTGCCACGCAGCACGTCTTCCATCGTGAAGACCTCACCCCTCGAGCCCCCCGCGATCTTGCTCTGCAAGAACCGCAGCGCCGCGATAGTCCCTTCGGCATAAACGCGGCGGCCGAGGACGTTGTGTTCGAGCACCAGCTCGACAGTGCCGGCGGCGGCGGTGAGCTCGTAACGATGGAAGGCGTGGCCGGCGAGGTGCTCGGGGGGGACGCCGATTTCGTTCTGTTGCCGCTCGGGGTCGCGGACTTTCTCGATGTCCTCAAGGGGGATAGGAACACCCAGCTCGTTCGCCGACGCCACCAGCGCCTTGGCCGTGCCGCTGGTGTCGCGTTTGTTCGCCTGATGGCTTTCGACGACCTTGAGTCTGGCGCCCGCGAGCGCGCCGGGAAACTCGGCCGCCAGCCAGCGTGCGGCGGCTTGCAGCAGCACGATCGGCACGGCCATGTTCGGGGCGATCACCGCCGATACCCCCGACGCCGCTACGAGCCGCCTCGCTTCGGCGAGGTCGAAGCTCGTGGTCCCCATCACGAACGGCACGTCGCTGCCGGCGTACCAGCGTACGTTGTCGAGCGCCGCGTCGGGCGTCGTGTAATCGACCGCGAGCGTATCGGCGGGCAGCGACACGACGGCGAGCGAATCGCTGGCCACCAGGCCGACCACCTGATCGCCCAGCGAGAGCGTCTCGCCCTCGTGAACCGGGCTCGTGAGGCCAATCTCAAACAGCTCGAAGTCGCTCGACGCGGCAACGAGCGCCGCGGTCTCAGCCGCCATCTTTCCGGGGAGGCCTGCTATGAAGATCGGAGTCGGCATCGGGCTTGCTTCTATCAATTTACCACGGAGTCACGGAGGACTCACTGAGAAAAATTAGCTGTGGGCCGTAACACGCGTCAGCGCGGTTACGGCAGGAAGCGTGATCGACAACGCCTTGCCGTAGCCGCGCTGGCGCTTGATACGGCCTACAAATGTAAATCCTGTTGATCCCGTCAAACTCCTCTGTGTCTTCCTCCGTGCCCTCTGTGGCTCGGTGGTAATTCTGTCAGATGCCCTCACGGAGGATCGACGTCAGCGCGGTGCGGGCGTCGGTGCGGGCGTCGCGGTACTTCTTGATGATGATCGCGTAGGTTTGGTGCGAGCCGTCGCGCGACGCCAGCGCGCCGGGCACGCAGACGCTGCGCGCCGGG
>JBGSJY010000601.1:0-2756 GCA_041741515.1 Pirellulales bacterium
ACGTTAGTCGTCGGTGGGAAGCGGGTACTAAGTTCCCACCGACGACTAACGTCGTCGGCTCGCCGTCAGTCTCAAGAATTGGGTCTCTGGTGGCGTCATCCGCGGCTAGCGCCGACGGCTCAATTTAACCCGCGGCTGGCAGAGGAACGGGCGGCGCAGTTTCTGCTAGGAAGCGGTTCAGTTGGGTATAGAACTCTAGCGGCGCTGGGTCATGGTGCTTGCCTCCGCGGTGGGCGATGAACCGCTTCTGCTCGCTCGGGCAGGCGGCGAACAGCTCACGGGCGAACTTCGCCGGGACGATGCGGTCGCGCGTGCCGTGAAGTTGCAGCAATGGGCCTTCGTAATGACGGATGCGCTGGATCGAGTCGTAACGCTCGTGCATGACGCGGCGGACGGGCGCCCACGGGAACCGATAGGCCGCCACGTCGGTCAGCCGGCTAAAGGTGTTTTCCAGTACCAGGGCGCGTGAGCCACGCGTTGCGGCAACGGCGACGCTCACCGCCCCGCCGAGCGACCGCCCCACGAGGACAATCTCTTCGGGCAACCGACCGGTGCGTTCGGCGAGCCACTGCAGCGCAGCGAGGCCGTCGGCGATGCAGCCCGCCTCGGTGGGCCGGCCCGTGCTCTTGCCGTCACCGCGGTCGTCGTCCAGCAGCCCCGAGGCGTCGAGGGCGTCCTGCAAGCGGACGACGACGCTCACGAGGCTGGCGACGTGTTCACTCTGGCCGTGCGAGTAGAGCACGACGTGGCGTTGACGCGGATGGGGACAGAACCAGCCGTGCAGGCGTTGACTTTGGCGACCGGGGCCGACGGAGGTGATCGACGCGTCTTCGCGGTCGATCCAACGCGTCTCCCAGTTACCCCTATCGAAGGGGGGAGCGGGGTAGACAAGCGAGCGTTCGATGGTGCTGAGTATCACGTTGACGGCCACAAATGGGCCTGTTCCAGGGTCCAGAGGTCAGCAACCTCTGTGCAAGGATGGCGCCACAGGGGGGCCATCACGCCAGCATTGCCTGCTACGCGACGAGATAGGTCTTTGTTTTTCTATCGGCTTCGGCGCGGCCCGACCTCTGTGTAGGACCGGGGTCCGTCGCAAAAGTTCGTTGCCTATCCCACACTAGTGGGAACGCCTAGGCTGCCCAGACCAACTTGGTCGCAAAAGAATCAACCGATCGCACTACTAGCAATCAGTTGTGGCTGTCCGCAAGCATCGCGAGGATGTCGTCGTAATACGCCATTGGCTGAGAGTGGCGGTGCATTCCGTTGGGGAGCTCGACGAAACGCTTGCGGCCGCACGCTGCGTCGTAGAGACGCATCCCCTGCTCGAAAGGGACGACCTCGTCATTTGTGCCGTGGCTCACGAGCACCGGGCCTTCGTACCGCTTGATCCGGGCTAGCGAGTCGAAGCGGTTCTTCATAACCCACCGCACCGGCAGCCAAGGGTAGTGCGTCCCCGCAGCTTCAGGGAGGCTTGTGAAGGTGCTTTGCAGCACGAGCAGCGCGGCGCCTTGCTCGGCGGCGATCGCCGTGGCGACGCCGCCGCCGAGCGACCGACCGATCACGACTATATCGGACGGTTTGCGGCCGGTGCGCTCTGCGAGCCAGCGCTGTGCAGCCAGACCGTCGGCGATAACGCCCGCTTCGTTGGGCGTCCCTTCGCTTTTGCCATAGCCACGGTAATCCCAGACGAGCACCGCCGCGTCGAGCCGGTCGCGCAGCAGCCGAGCCAGTTCGGGCAAGTCCGAGATGTCATTGCCGTTGCCGTGGCAATAGAGGACGGCGTGCTCGGCGTCGGGCTCGCCGAAGAACCAGCCATGAAGGCGTGTCGCCTCAACGCCCCTTCGACCTGGTAGTGAGGGCGCGGCGGGAACGTCGATCCAGGCCTCCTCGTAGTCGCCCCCCGCGGGGGACCAGTCGCCCGACTCCGGCGACGGGGCGGGGAACACGAGCCGCGTTTCCAGGAACGACATGCCAAGCAGAATCGACAGGTAAACGATCGCGCCCAGGCGGGCCACGCCGCGGGCGATCCTCCCGAAGCGGCGGCGATAGGAAATGGGGGACGTCACCCGCCCAGTATCCCCCTCTCTTTCGGGGAGCGGCTAGGGGAGGGTCGGCGTCGATCGCTGCTAGGGTCAACGATCGTCGTGGGACGTTCTTTTGTGAGAGGGGCGCGTTCTGCGGGAGGGGTCTCCAGACCCCCATAACGCGCACCACCACGCAGCGGCACGGAGACCGTAATCGGGGTCTGGAGACCCCTCCCACAATAAAATGCTTCCTGCAGAGAGCGCCTTCCCCCAACCACCAGTCCTTACCGCTTGCGATCAGGCGGCTTCTTCTTTGCCGCCCCCGAAGACTCCGCTACGGGCCAATTTGACTCCCCCGCCGACAGCGACCACTACCGTGCCGATGACGATGCGTCGCAGCGTTCGCGACAGGTACCAGGGGCGGTCCGTCGTGCCCGTATCGCCGATGTCGGCAGGCAGGCTGATGTCCCCTTCCGCGAGCGCTATGCCGCAAAGGGGGCAGGGCGTTCCGGCGCCGAAGCCCACCGGGACGACGTACTCGCCTTCACAGTGCGAGCAGTAGGCGTCGGCGTAGGGGTCGTCGTAGTTGATCGCCGGGTACGCCGCGAAGGCCACGTCGAGGCGGCTTTTGACCTCGTCGGCGCTCAAATCATCAGCGCTGGTGATCCACGGCGGCGTGCCGCGGTCGCCGCCAGCGGCGACGGGCGCTGCGTCTCCGTCGGACGTTGGGTC
>JBGSJY010000602.1:0-5808 GCA_041741515.1 Pirellulales bacterium
CGGCCGACCCCCGCGTGGCGTCGGTGCTGCGTGACGGCGAGGACGTGGCGCTGGTGGCCACGGGCGAGACCGTAATCCATTGTCTGCTCGCGGCGGACCTGCTCGCCGAAAACGGCGTCGAGGCGCGTGTGCTGAGCCTCCCGTCGGTCAAGCCTCTCGACGAGGCCGCGCTGCTCGCCGCGGGGCGGGAGTGCCGTGTCGTTGTCGTAGCCGAGGAGCACCTCGAGCACGGGGGCCTAGGGGACGCCGTTGCGCGGCTGCTGCTCGAAGCGGGGATCGCCCCGGTATTTCGTGGTGTCGCGATCCCCGACGAGGACACCTACACGGGCAGTCAGGCCGACATTTTCGGGCGCTATGGCCTGTCGATGGAAGGGATCGCCGATCGCGCCCTGCGGGCGCTGGACGCCGCGAGGGTAGCGCTGTGAGTTACCTTGTCGCTATCGATCAGAGCACTTCGGCGACTAAGGCCTTGCTCGTAGGCGAGTCGGGCGCCGTCATCGACGCCTGCTCGCGCGATCACGCGCAGCTCTACCCGCAGCCGGGCTGGGTCGAGCACGACGCAGCGGAGATCGCCCGCAACGTCTTCGCGGTCACGGGAGAGCTTTGCGGCCGTCATCAGGACAAGCTTGCGACGGTGCGGGGCGTCTCGATCACCAACCAGCGAGAGACCTTCGTTGTCTTCGATCGTAGGAGCGGCGAGCCGCTGCGGCCCGCGATTGTCTGGCAATGTCGCCGCGGCGATGCGATCTGCCAGCAGCTGCGCGACGCGGGCGCCGACGACGAGGTGGCAAGGAAGACGGGATTGCGGATCGATTCCTATTTCTCCGGCTCCAAGATCGCTTGGGTGATGCGCGAGGAGCCTGCTGTCGCGGCGGCCGTGCGTTCCGGGGCGGCGTGTGTGTCGACGATCGACGCCTACCTGGTGCATCGTCTGACGGAGGGCCGGACGTTCGCGAGCGACCCCACCAACGCGAGCCGGACGTTGTTGTACGATATCGGCCGCCTCGACTGGGACGGGTCGCTTTGCGAGCGTTTCGGCGTCCCCCCCGAGACCCTGCCCGAGGTCCGTGACTGTACAGCGAGGTACGGCGAGACCGACCTCGGCGGCGCGCTCCCCGGCGCAGTCCCCATTTGCGGTGTGATGGGGGACTCACAAGCGTCGCTCTTCGCGCAGTGCTGCTATGCCGTCGGCGATGCGAAGGCCACTTTTGGCAGCGGCACGTCGGTGATGGTCAACGTTGGCGAGCAGTACCGTCCGGCGCCAGCGGGCATGGTCAGTGCGCTGGCGTGGATCATCGACGGCCGGCCGACCTACGCCTGGGAAGGGCTGATCAACTACTCTGCGGCGACGCTCGCATGGTTGAAGGACCAGCTCGGACTGATCGCGTCCATTGACGAGGTCGAGCCGCTGGCGGCGTCGGTCGACGACTCGGGCGGCGTCTACCTCGTGCCGGCGTTCGGCGGGATGGGCGCCCCCTACTGGAAGCCCGACGCCAGGGCGGCGATCGTCGGAATGTCCGGTTACACGCGCCGCGAGCACGTCGTGCGGGCGGCGCTTGAGTCGATCGCCTTCCAGGTCGCCGACATCACCGACGCCTTCGCCGAAAGCGGCGCGCCGGTCCGCTCGCTGCGAGTCGATGGCGGCTCGACACGCAACAACTTACTGATGCAGACCGTCGCTGACATGTCGCGTTGCGAGCTGCAGGCGACGGACGCCACCAATCTCTCCGCACTCGGCGCCGCGATGGCTGGCCGACTCGGCCTCGGCATTTCCGAATCCTTGGCGGACTTGGCCCGTTTGCCCCGGCCCAGCAGGGCGTATACTCCCGCTACTTCAGACGCCGCCGCCCGGCACGCCGTGGCGGGCTGGCGCGACGCGGTGCGACGGGTTCTCTAATCCCTCTTCGATAAGACGCTTGATCGCAATGTCTCTTCTCCTGATTCGCCGCGGTGTGGGTGGTCTGCTCCTCGGCGCCGCCATGCTGATCGGCTGCGCCAAACAAGCGGACTCGATCGGAAGCGGGCCCGACAATGACGCGAAACCGAATGACGGGCCGGGCAAGATCGCGGTCGTGGTGTCCACGCTCAACAACCCCTGGTTTGTTGTTCTCGCCGAGACCGCCAAGGCCCGGGCTGAGGACCTTGGCCACGAGGCGGTCATCTTCGACTCGCAGAACGACCCGGCGACCGAAGCGTCGCACTTCGACAACCTGCTGGCGGCGGGTTACGACGCGGTGCTGCTAAACGCCACTGACTCGGAGGGCTCGGTGGTAAGCGTCCGTAAGGCGAAGGGGAAGGGCGTGCCGGTCTTTTGCATCGACCGGGAGATCGACGCCGACGACGCCGCTGCCGCGCAAATACTCTCTGACAACTACGCCGGCTGCGTCGAGCTGGGGCAGTACTTTGTCAAAACCGTCGGCGAAGAGGGGAGCTACGCCGAGCTGCTCGGCATCCTGGGCGATAACAACACCAGCAACCGCTCGGAGGGCTTTCACAGCGTTGTGGACAGCTATCCCGGCCTCAAAATGGTGGCGCAACAGAGCGCAGACTTTGACCGCAGTAAGGCGATGGAGGTCACCGAATCGATCCTCCAAGGAAGTCCCGGAATCGACGCCATCTTCTGCGGCAACGACGCGATGGCGATGGGCGCCTACCAGGCCGTGGCGAGCGCCGGAGCGGCCGACCGGATCAAGGTATTCGGGTTCGACGGCGCCGCGGACGTGATCGACTCGATTCGCGACGGCAAGATCGCCGCTACCGCGATGCAGTTCCCCAAGACGATGGCCCGACAGGCCGCCGAGTTTGCAGACGAATGGATCAAGGGTCGCCGCGACTTTGATCAGAAGATCCCGGTCGCCGTCGAGTTGGTGACAAAGGAAAATATCGCCGACTACGTCGCCTACGGCGCGAAGGAGTGACGCGGCAATGGGCGTCTGGGGGTCTCGTCTGGCGATCTTCGCGGCGGCATGCGCCGTCCTGTGCTTCGTGCCCCTGGTGCGTATCACGCCAATTTCGGGGATGTCCAACGAAGCGCCGTTCGATCCGTCTGAGTTTGCCTCGACGTTTTGGGAAGAGCGACTGATCCCCGCAGCAGCCGATTCGCACAGCGCTGCCAAGGTGGTCGCCGCGCTGAGTAAAGACGCCCGGGCGGCCGACGAGGCCTACGGCGTTCGTGCAGGCGTCGGGCGTGGATTCATGCTCTTCTTGCAAGGGATCGGGGTCGTTCAAGAGTCCGATGGCCCCGGTGTAATTCTTGCCCTCGACGGCGGCGGGGTTGCACGGCTTCACGACCGCAAGGTCTTCGGGGCAACCATCCGGGACGCGACGGGGCTGCTCCAAGGGAACGAGGCCCCCAGCTCCCGCGAATACAACCTGATCGCCAGCGAACTCGACCGTCTCGCGGAGCAGCGGGCGATAGCCGGGCTCGCCGACGTAGCGCCGGGCGACCGTCTCCGTTTCGCCGGCTGCGCAAAGGTCGTCAGTGCGGCGGGCTTTCAGCCGCCGTTGGAAGTGATCCCCGTCCTGGTGGAGGCCGAGTGACCTTCGACACGCCGCCGCTGCTTGAGGCCCGCGGGATCGTGAAGACCTTCCCCGGCGTGCGTGCGCTCGACGGCGCCCAATTGCGGTTGCGCCCCGGTCGACTGACAGTGCTGATGGGCGAGAACGGCGCCGGCAAATCGACGCTGATGAACATCTTGGCGGGCGTCTTCACGGCCGACGAGGGCGAGATCCTCCTCGACGGACAGCCGGTGCGATTCCGCGCGCCAATCGAGTCGCAGCGGGCGGGCATCGCCATCATCCATCAAGAGCTCAACCTAGCCGGAAACTTATCGGTCGCCGAGAACCTATTCCTAGGACGCGAACCGCTCACGCGGATGGGGCTGGTCGATCGCGCCCGGATGCGACGCGACGCCAAGCAGTTGCTCGCGCGGGTGGGCGTCGATTTTGATCCGGCACTGGCGGTCGAACGCCTGTCGGTGGCCCAGCAGCAGGTCGTCGAAATCGCCAAGTCGCTCGCGCTCGACGCCCGGGTGCTGATCCTGGACGAGCCGACGTCAGCCCTCACCGCGCAGGAAGTAGATTCATTATTCCAACTCATCCGGCAGTTGAAGACGAGCGGCGTTGCTCTGGCGTATATCACGCACAGATTTGAGGAACTCGACGCCATCGCCGACGACGTCACCGTTTTCCGTGACGGTAAGTTTGTGGCAGAGACGCCCTATGAAGAGCTGACGCGGCCGGAGCTGGTGCGGATGATGATCGGTCGCGACGCGCCAGACGCCGTCGGTGGTGTCGCCAAGGCGACGTGGGCCGAGCTACTGTCGGTGCGGAACTTGACGCTGGCTTCGGGTACGCGTGGAGGACGCCCGGTTGTCGATGGTTGCTCGCTGGAGGTTGGCGCCGGTGAGATTGTTGGCCTGTTCGGACTGATGGGCGCGGGGCGGACCGAGCTGCTCGAAGCGATCTTCGGGGTGCATCCGGCGCGGACCAGCGGTGCGGTCCGGCTGGGCGGCAAGTCCGTCGCAATCCGCTGTCCCCGCGACGCATACCGGGCCGGCATCGCGCTGACGCCCGAAGACCGGAAGGGCGCCGGGCTCGTGCTGGGAATGAGCGTCGGCGACAACACGACAATGGCGAGCCTCGGACGCTTCGTGCGGCTAGGCCTGCTCGACACGGGGGCGATGAACCGCGCGGCGAAGCAGTACGTCGAGCGACTGCGGGTGCGGAGCCCTTCGCTAAGGCAGCCCGTGCGGAATCTCAGCGGCGGCAATCAGCAAAAAGTCGTCTTGGCTAAACAGCTCGCCACGGGCCCGCGAGTGCTCTTGCTGGACGAGCCCACTCGGGGCATCGACGTCGGCGCTAAGCAAGAGGTGTACGCTCTGGTGCGCGAGTTCGCCGCCGAGGGGATGGGCGTGCTGGTGGTCTCGTCCGAAGCGCACGAGGTGCTGATGCTCTCCGACCGCGTGCTGGTAATGTGCGAGGGGCGCCTGACTGCCGAGTTCGCACGCGGCGAAGCGGATGAACAGCGACTGCTCGGCGCCGCCCTCCCCGATGGCTCGGTTCGGAGGTCCGCATGAGCCATTCTCGCTCGATCGGAATGCAGGCGGCCCGGCTCCAGTCGGTCGCGGCGCTGGCGCTGCTGGTGCTGGGGCTGGCGCTCGCGACGGATTCGTTCTGGACTGTAGATAACGGCGTCAACGTCCTGCGGCAGATCTCAGTCAATCTCTGCCTGTCGATCGGGATGACGCTAGTCATTCTATCCGGCGGCATCGACCTGTCGGTCGGTTCGGTGCTCGCCCTATCAGGCACGGTGGCGGCGGGGGTGCTCAGGCACGGCTTCGATCTGACGCCACTGGGCGTGCATGTGGCCGTGACGCCCGCCGGCGCCGTCGTAACGGGCGTGGGTGTGGGCCTCTTGTGCGGCGCGTTCAACGGCGCGGCGATCACACGCTTCGGCTTGCCACCCTTCGTCGCGACACTCGGCATGCTCAGTATGGCGCGGGGACTGACGATGCTCTGGACCGGCAGCCATCCGATAACGGGACTCGGGGAGACCTTTGGCTACTTAGGTTCGGGCCAGCTGCTGGGTCTGCCCACGCCGACATGGATCGTCATCGGTCTGGTCGCCTTGTTCGCGCTGGTCACCCAGCGGACCCGTTTCGGGCGACACCTCTACGCTGTCGGCGGCGCCGAACGTGCCGCGGCGCTGAGCGGCATCGACGTAGGGCGCGTGAAACTGCTCGCCTACACGCTCAGCGGCGCACTGGCAGGGATGGCGGGTGTGCTGGTGGCGGCCCGGCTCGACTC
>JBGSJY010000603.1:0-3334 GCA_041741515.1 Pirellulales bacterium
CCCCGCGGCGTCGGCCGCCGCCTCACTTCCCGAGCAACCACACTCCCAGCGGCGTCGCCTCGCTAGGGGCGAGCACCACGTCGTCGGGGTGGCGGCCCGCGGCGATCTGGCTGGCGTCGTTCAGATAGAGATGGTCCATCCTGTCGGGCGCCCAGCAGCCGGTACGGAACGCCACGTGCCCGTCCTGGAACAACACGTTCTGGCCGCACGGGCCGTGGTTGCGGCTGACGATCCCACTCTCGCCGAGCGTCTCGCCGTCCAGCGCCGTCCCCCATTCACTCCCTAATGACTCTTCGGTTGACGAGAGCGGGGCGTCGGCCAACAGCGCCGTGTAGCAACTCAACTGGCACTTGGGGAAGACGTACCGCCCCTCCTGCATGTAGCCGATGCGGTAGGCGTAGCTCCCGGCCATTAGGCGCCGCAGTTGCCAGAGCTGGGCGGCCGTCGCGGCCTGCAGGTCGCGCTCGGTCGGCACGACAACCCGCAGCCGCCCGTCGGCGACCTGTCGGCCCAACTCGGACGACGGACACACCAGCAGGCGCTCGAGCAAGTCGCGGTCCAGGTAGCCCCCGTCGGCCAGCGCGACGGTGAACATCCCGGCGTTGTCCGCGGGGTCAATCACCGGATAGCGCGAACCGTGGCCGTCGCGATACTCCGCGAGGCCTTGATAGATCTCATGGAAGTTGTTCGCGCACGCCACGCGCCGCGACGCCTCGCGGCCGGTGGTGATCGCCGGGAAGATGAGCATCCCCATCAGGGTGGCGATGACGCCGACGGCGGCCACGTCGATGAGGCTGTACCGCTTGCTGCCGACGCACTCGGTGGCCCGCTCCCAGTGGCCGGCGAGAATCGCGTTGCAAGTCCGATCGGCGAGGCGTTCGGGCACGTCGAGGGGCTCGGGCGCGTCGGCCCCTGCGACCCCTTCGCCGGCGGCGCCTTCGGAATCGCCCGCGGCGCTATGGCTTTCGACGCACTCGCCGAAGGTCTTCAGACGCAGTGCCAGCGCCGGCTCGGCGGTCAGCCGCCGCTCAAACTCGGCCCGCTCGTCGCCGGGGAGCTCGTCGAAGTAGTACCGGACGAGTTGTTCGTCTTCGTCGCACATCATCCGCCGCCCGCGACGCTAATTTCAGCCGGGCGGGGCTTGCACGCCGCCGCCGGGCTCGATCGACCAGTTCCTTAGCTTACCCGCTGCTCAATCTACGCGGCGGCCGGCCCAATTGTTGCCCACTCAATTGCTAACAGGCCAATTGCTAGCCGGCCCCGCTGTGGGCAAGCTTACCTTGCCCGCGGCGGTGCTGGCCACCACCCGCTGAGCGGCGCCACGCGCTTTTCCCCGGTCGGCTTTCCCCCCCGGTCGGCAGGCGCCGGCGGCCAATTGCAACGAAAAAAGCGGGCCGCCCGTTGCCGAGCGGCCCGCTCTAGAAGATCAAGAGTGGGACAGCGTCTCAGGTCGCCGGGTGGGCTTCTCGCCACTGCTGGCCGAGGCTGCCGACGGCCGAGTGCAACCGACTCTTCACCGTGCCAACCGGCACCTGAAGCTCATCGGCCGCTTCGCGGTACTTCATGCCCCGGAAGTAGACGAGCGACACCACCTGCTGGAGCGACTCCGGCAGATTGGCCACCGCTCGCCTCACCCACTCGGTACGCTCGGCGTTCTCAAAGCGTTCGCCCGGGCCGCTCTCGGCCGAGGGCAACAGGTCGATCAGCGAGCCCCCCTCGGCCTGCTCGGCGCGGGCCGAGCGGTTGAGGCTGACCGCCTGGTGCCGCTTGTTGCGGCGCTGGAGGTCGATCGCGCGGTTGGTGGCGACCGTGTAGAGCCACGGGCGGAACTTGCGGCCGGCGTCGAACAGGTGCCCCTTGCGGTGGACCTGCAGGAACGTCGCCTGGAACGCGTCTTCGGCCAGGGCGGCGTCGCCCAGGTAACGGCGTAGAAAGCTATAGAGCTCCCGCTCGTAACGCTTGATGAGCGTCGAGAGGTAGGGGCGGTCTTCGTCTCCCTGCTGGTGCAGCGCGAGGAGCTGCTCATCGGTGAGCTGCTCCACCGGCGTCGACCGCAGGGCGGCGAGGTTGATGGTCCGGTCTTCCGTGGCTTGAATGGTCATCCTGCGAACTCCTCTTCTGGAGAGTTCGACGGCTAGAGGGAACGAGTCCTTGCTTCCCCGACGTCTATTGGTGATCCCGCGGCCCCTGACGAGCGTACTCGGCGAGTGTACCCATACTGTTCCTTGGGGCGTTGGACGCTGCTGGCCGGGCGGTTGCCACACCTCCATGCGGGGGGCGTCGCTCGGCACGGCCTGCTTAAATGCAACGGATGTGCCAAATCGGCCAAGTCCGGTTGCCAAGAGAGGGTTCGTTCTATGTAAAGGACTATTGGTCAGCGTTTTACGACGAGCAGGCGCCTTTTTGTTCACCGATTTGGCCACCGTTAGGTCCATGACAGCATTTTTGACGGACTGTCAAAAATGCAACCTGAGGGCCTTCGCCTGCCAGATCTGCAATCTCAAAATGAGACGATTGCGCGATTTCGCTGCGCTGGAAAGAGACGCCCAAATCTCGCCAGAAGTTCCCGATGAGAGACTTAAACTTCCCGACAGCAACGCTTTGTGAATTGCATCACAAACCGGACCGGCATGCCATTTACCCCCCGATCAGTGACAGGGGGGCTAATTTGGGGGGGTATCTACGCCGCCACCAGCAGCTCACGCCCCGCGTAGTACGCCAGGACCTCACCGGCCAGCGTGCCGTAGTCCTCGGCGCCGCGGCTCTTGGGGTCATAAGCGAAGATCGACTGGCCGTGACTGGGGGCCTCGGCCAGGCGGATGTTCCGCCGCACACGGGTGTCGTACAGCCGCACATGCCGCCACGGCCCGCCGCGCTGGCGGAGCTGGGCGAAGTAGCCCTCGACGTCCGCGCTGACCTCGGCCGACAGGCGGACGCCCGATTCGTACATGCAGAGCACCACGCCGGCCATTTTCAAGCGCGGATTGAGCCGGTCGGCGACGATGCCGACAGTGGTCATCAGCTTGCTGAGGCCGTGCAGCGCCAGGAAGTGCGGCTGGAGCGGCAGGAAAACGTCCTCCACGGCCGACAGGGCATTGAGCGTCAAAACCCCCAGTGAGGGGGGGCAGTCGATCAGGACGTAGTCGAACTCGGCCTCGGCGCCGACGAGCTTGTCGCGGAGCACCATCTCGCGCCCCACGACGCTCGCCAGCTCCATTTCCGCGGCGGCCAGATCGATATGGGCGGGGGCGACTCGGACGCCCTCGTCCGTTTGGCGCCAGACCTCGGCCAGGGTCGCGTCGCCGGTCAGCAGGTCGTAGGTGGTGGGGTCGGT
>JBGSJY010000604.1:0-2198 GCA_041741515.1 Pirellulales bacterium
AGCGCGAGCTGGGACTCGCCGCGCCCCCGGAGCCGCCCGATGTGGCCGACGCGCTGGCGATCGCGGTGACGCATTGGTATCTGAGTGGGCAGCGGGCGGTGGGCAGCGGGCAGTTGTAGCGTGGTGACCGTCGTGACAACCTTCTGGGAGTCATGATGAGGGACACGAGAATCGACTCCTGACTCGATCAAGAATCGCATGGACCCTCTTACCGCATTGAAGTACGTCGAGTTCGCCGTGGGCGTTGGCCTGTTCGCGTACCTACTCCGGCGCCAGATTTTCCGGAAGTGGAAGGGTCCGCTGACTCCAGCGGAGGCCTTCGGCTTCTTGCCCTTCCTCTTCTTCTTCGGCCGCGCCAACGCCGTTAAGCGCGACTGGGTGGGGGTCGCCATGTGCGCCGTTTTGGCGGCGATCTGTTTCGTTCGCTGGCGCCATCTGCGGGCCGCCAACGAGGACCAGCGGCTGGGCCTGTTCGAGCCCCCCTCCCCCGACTAACGTCGAGGGCTCGCCGGTCAGTGGCTATCGGCTGTCGGCCCTCGGCTGTCGGCAGGCGGGTCGAACGGTGTAAGATTCTGCCACTCCAAATCCTTTCGCCGATAGCCGATAGCTGACAGCCGAGAGCCCCTCCCCTTGATCACCAAAATCACCGGCCGTGTTGTCGCCGCTGCGGGCGACGCCGCCACGATCGCCGCCGGGCCCTTCGAGTACGAGGTCCTCATCCCCGAGTTCTGCCGCCGGCGGCTCTCGGGCATTATCGGCCAAGAGACCTCGCTGCACACGATCGAGTACCTCGAAGGGGACCCGACCCGCGGCAAGCTCACGCCGCGGCTGGTCGGCTTTACCGCCGCCGTGGAGTGCGAGTTCTTCGACATGTTCTGCTCGGTCGACGGCATCGGCGTCCGCAAAGCCCTCAGAGCAATGGTGCGGCCGGTTGAAGAGCTGGCCGTCATGATCGAAGAGCAGGACGCCAAGGGCCTGGCGACGCTCCCCGGCATCGGCCCGGCGACCGCCGAGCGCGTCATCGCCAAGCTACGCCGCAAGGCGGCCAAGTTCGCGCTGCTGGTCGGCCGCAAAGAGACGCCGCTGGGCGAAATCGAGGGGGACCTCTTGTCCGAGGCGTTCGAGATCCTCCGCACCCTCGGCCACAGCGAATCCGATGCCCGCCGCCTCATCGACGGCGTCGTCACCCGTAGCAAGGCGAAGTTCAAGGACGTCGAGACCCTGCTCCACGCCGTCTACGAGCACCGGAATGATTAGGGGGCGGTGGGCGGTGGGCGGTGGGCAGTCGGCGGTGGGCAGTCGGCAGTGGGCAGTGGTTTAGGTTCTTGAATGCCCGATCCCCAGGGAACCCTAAGCGCAGCGCTGGGGAGTCGCGGCGGGTACCCGCTTCGACTCCCGGCGCTGCGATTAGGGCTCCCAAGTCGCGCTCCTCTGAGCAGTTTTGCTCGCCAGTCCCCCTTCGGCTACGATACAGGCGGAACGAGTTAGGGGACGACGCCGGCGGCTTTCTGGGTTGGGTGACCCGGGCGGCTGAGCGCTCAGTCTCTATCCCCACTCTTCACTATGCGGTTTTTCGCTCACGCTTCTTGTGGCGTGCTCGTGGTCGTGTTGGCGGCGGCCCCGCTCGTCGTCACGGCCCGCACCTGGACCAATAGCGAGGACCAGACGCTCGAGGCCGAGTTCGTCCGCTACCGCAGCAGCGACCGCACCGTCTTGCTCCGCAATGAAGAAGGGAAGCTGGTGCCGGCGCCGATCGACCGGCTCAGTGACGAAGATCGCAAGTGGATCGACGCCTACCGCGACTTCGTGGCGCCCCGGCTGTGGGGTGACCCGGCCACGCGACAGCGCGGCCGCTTCCAAGTGCTGCGTGACGACAACGTCGAGGTGCGGCTGGCGAAGGAGACCCTCGTTATCCCGCTGAAGGACCTCTCGGCCGAGGACGTCGCGCATCTCGAGGCCCTGCACGCGCATATCGAGAAGGAATTGCCCGCCAGCTTCGCCGCTCTCAAGCGGGCGGCCGTCGCCAGCGCCCCGCCCGAGGGGGCCGTCCAGCGCGACTGGACCGACGCCAAGGGCCGCACGATCACCGCACTGTACGGCGGTACGGAGGGCGACCGGGCTATCCTCTGGATCAAAGGCAAGCGCTTCGAGTACCCGCTCGGCCGCCTCAGCGCCGCCGACCGCACGTGGGTCGGCCG
>JBGSJY010000605.1:0-1543 GCA_041741515.1 Pirellulales bacterium
TCCTTGCCCGCGTCTCGCGCGGGGGGCGTGTCGCCTGGGGATATTCGCTCGGGATGAAGAACACCGGCCTCGCCCTCGGCCTGGCCGGTGCGACGCTCGGCGACCAGCCCGTCGCGATCCTGGCGATCCTCGCGGTGACCCTGATGCAACACGTGGTGGCCAGCGCCATCCACGCCCTCGCGGCGGTCTCCGAGGGCTGACGCCATCGGCTCCGACGGCAGTAGGTTGTGAACCACTTGATCGCGTCGCAGCCGTAGGCGGCAACCCACGCCCGCCCTGTGGAGCGTACTACCACGGCTAGCTAACGCACCGGCGTCTGCACAATCACCACCCACGGACCCCGCGGGTCCTTGCCGAGCGTCTTGGGTGTCACCTCCGCCACAGCGCCCAGGTACTTGGGCCCCGGCCGGCCGAGAATGTCTGGATACGACGGGAGGATGGTCCCACGCGTCGCGCTGCGTGTCTTGGCGATCGCCGTCAGCAGGTCTTCGCTGAGCCGCACCGGCGCGTTCGATCGGCTGTACGAAGAGAGATCGCGGTGATGCAGCACGAGCCCCTTTTGCAGTTCGCCCTCAATGTCGTCCGTGCCGGTGTCCGCCAGCAGGATCTCGTGGCCGCCGGTCGCCTCCAGCTCGTTGAACTCGGCAAAGTCCCCTAGCGACGCGGAAATCGCAAGCACGCCGATCACCGACGGCCGACCCGCGCCTTGGGCGTCGCCGTAGATCGGGGCCGAGAACGCCACCTTCAAGTCTCCCTTCGCGGTGGTGCTGCCGTAAACGGCCGACCGGTGCGGCTCGCGCAGGGGCTCGATCTCGTCTTCCTTGACGCCGTCTGGCAGGTTATGCCCCAGCCCGTGGAAGTAATCTCTCGTCGCATAAGGCTGCCCCATCGATGCCGGCGAGTAGGGCGCCCGCGCAACCTGCAGCCCGTTGGCGTCGGTCACGAACCAGCTGCTCGAGCGGAAGCCGAGTTTCTCGTCGCCGCGGCTCCGTTGATCGACGATCCACTGCTGCAGCGGGTGCTCGCGGTCGCCGAGCGGCGGCGGCATTGGGCCGGCCGACTCCGCGGCCGTCAACCAGCCTTTTAGCCGCGGGTCTTCCGCGGCCGACTCGAGGACCTGGATCCGCCGGTCGATAGCGGTCGACAACTCGCGCGCGGTGAGTCCGGCCACCGACTCGAGCTTTTCGGCCACCAGCGCCGGATTCCCTGCCGTCTGCAGCCACCACACCGCCAGCACGGCAGCGCACGCCGCCGCAGTGGCCATCGCCACCACCAGCCAGCCGAACCGACGGGAGGGGGTCGCGAGCGCCGTGCCGGTGACGAGATTCCGGCTTGCAACGGGGTTGGTCTCGGACGCGTCAACCCGTTCTGGCCGCGTCTCATTCCGAGACTGCCGTGAAACCGCTTGTCCCACTTTGAGACGCGTCACGCGCTCCGCCAAATGGTGGCCGACGGCCAGCGGCGCGAGAGCCTCGGCCACCTCGAGCGGCGATTGTGGCCGGTCACTGGGGTCCTTGGCGAGCATCCGCGCGACCAGCGCCGC
>JBGSJY010000606.1:0-2912 GCA_041741515.1 Pirellulales bacterium
GTGCTGGAGCTCGACCCCGAGCACGCCGAGGCCCGCATGCTGCTCGGCTACCAACAGGTCGATGGCCAGTGGATGACGCGCGACGACGTCCTCGCGGCCCGCGGCCTGGTGCGCTGGAAGGGCGAGTACCGCACGCCGCAAGAGGTCGCCCTGCTGGAGCAAGCCGCCCAGGCCGAAGCCGCCGCTCTCGCCTGGCGCAACCAACTCGCCGAGTGGCGCAAAAACCTCGATGGCGCCGACCGCGACACGGCCCGCGTCGCCGAAGAGTCGCTCCTGTCGCTCAACGACCCGGCCGCGACCGCCGAACTGCTCAAGCTGCTCGCCGACGAGATGTCGCCGCAGGTGCGCCGCCTCTACATGAAGGCGCTGGGCCACCTCGGCTCTTCCGATGCGCTGGCGACGCTCGCCAGTCACGGCATCGCCGACGCCGACCCCGAGGTCCGCGCCGCAGCGGTCGATCAGCTGATCGCCAGCGGGCGTCCGGGGATCGCGTTGCCGTTCGTGAAGGCCCTCCGCGCCGACAATCCCTTCTACATCAACAACGCCGCCTGGGCGCTGGGGCGGATGGAAGCGACCTCGGCGATCGACCCGCTCATCGACGCGCTGGTGACCAACCACAAGCGCCAGGTCGGCAACACCTCGGGCGGCGACACCTACTCGATGGCCTTCAACCCCGCGGCCGGCGGCGGCTCCTTCGGTTTCGGCGGTGGCGGCCCGAAGATCGTCAACAAAGAGTCGTCCAACACGCAGGTGCTCGACACGCTCGTCTACCTAACGGGCGAGAACTTCCAGTTCAACCAAGACAAGTGGCGCGCGTGGCTCGCCGGCCAGCAAGTCGCCCAAAAGATCGACCTCCGTCGCGACCTCTAGCGCACCCATCGAGCCGCGCGAGTCGGGAGGCGGACTTTAGGAGAAGGAGATAGGGGGGATGATTGGAGATAGGGGGATCGCAAGCGGGTGGGACCAGGCACTTGAAGGCTAGATGGCACGGCTTGGGGAAGTCCTCGCGCCGCGTTTGGGAGATAATGGGGCAGCCGCTCCGCGGCTGGCGTAGTTTTCTCCAACCGAGCAATAGCAAGATTGTCTGCGCCATTTCAGGTTGCGATAACAGCGATCGCTGTCGTCCGCTTGCGATCCCCCTTCTCTCTCTTCATCCCTCCATCCCCCCATCTCCTTCTTTTAAACTCACCTCCCACCAAACATGGCCGACCGTAAACAAACTGTCGCCGTCATCGGCGCCAGCGACGACCCCGAGAAGTTCAGCAACAAATCGCTCCGCGCCCACGCGGCGATCGGCTACGAGGTCTACCCGGTGAGCCCCAAAGGGGGCGAGATCGAGGGCCGCCACGTCTACAAGTCGATCGACGAGGTCCCCACCAGCCCGCTCGACCGCGTCACGATGTACGTCCGCCCCGAGGTCGGCATCACGCTCCTGGAGGCGATCGCCAAAAAAGGCTGCGGCGAGCTCTGGCTCAACCCGGGCACACACTCCCCCGAACTCATCGCCCGCGCGCAAGAGCTCGGCCTGGTGCCCGTCGTCGCCTGCAGCCTGGTAGACTGCCAGAGCCGCGGCGCGTAGGGTCCGCTGCGCGGACCGTTCTCATCGAGTAAGAGCCCTAACGGAGGCGCCAATAGGTAGGCCGAAACCAGCGCAGCTACGGCCTACTATACGATCAGTGTCAGCGGTGAGATTCTTTTGCTGTAGGACTCCTGCAACCCTAACGATACGCTGTTTACATGTCTCAACCGCCTCAGGCATACTTCAACGCATGTAGCACAGGCAAGCCAGAGGTAGTTGCAGCCTATCTCGACGAAGGAGTTGATCCGGATGCTTGTGACAAGTACGGACTTACTGGCTTGATTTGGGCGGCGAGGAAAGGAAGGGTAGGCGTCGCAAAGATACTTCTAGAGCGCGGTGCTGATATCGAAAAGGGTGACATCCGCGACCGCACAGCTTTATGTCACGCCGTTTGTTATCTGCGATATGACTTTGTCGATTTTCTGGTATCGGAAGGGGCTGACGTGAGCCCGATCGATACTCATGGTTGGACGCCGTTAGATATTGCACGTACCGAGCGCCATAAGAAGATGACAGCGCAGCTAGAGCGGCTCGGGGCTATTGGCAGGTACTCCGGCAACTAGGTTCCGTGTAACGGCAGCCCATCGCTCCGCACTGTCTGCCGTAACTGCGCTGCGCTGGTTACGGCCTACCTGCTGCTATACTGCGGAAACGCACTCCTCCCGACTCTCTTCTACTAGCGATCCGCCCGATGACCCGCCTGCTACGAGACCTCGGTCTCGCGTTCCTCGTGATCGGCGCCCCTCTCGCCGGCCTCGCGGCCGAGGTGCGCTGGGGCTCCTCGGCCCTCAAGCAGAACCCCGCGTGGTACGCGACCGCCGAGGCCCGCGACGCTGCCGCGGTTCTGCTCCGCTACCAGTCGCCCGCGGGCGCGTGGCCGAAGAACACCGACCTCTTCGCGCCGCTCGACGACGCCTCGGCCCAGCGCATCCATAGCGGCGGCGAAGCGAACACCATCGACAACGGCGCCACCACCACGCCGATGCGGTTTCTCGCCCGGGTCATCGACGCGACCGAGGAAGCCGCGGCGAAGCAGAAGCTCGAGCAGGCCTTCAACCGCGGACTCGCTTACCTGCTGGAGGCCCAGTACGCCAGTGGCGGCTGGCCCCAGTTCTACCCGCTGCGCCCGCGCGGCTACTACTCGCACATCACGCTCAACGACGGCGCGATGATCGGCGTGATGGAGCTGTTGCGCGTCGCCGCCTACCGAGCGGCAGGTGGGTAAGCTGAGCAGAGTGCGTCGCGATCGACACACTCATCGCCCCCAACGCCGCCACCCGCCTCGTCAGGTCGTCCCAACACCGACCGCCATCGCCATCAACGACCAAGCGGA
>JBGSJY010000607.1:0-11558 GCA_041741515.1 Pirellulales bacterium
CTTGCATCTTCAGGTAAGCGCGCGACACGGCGTGGCCGGGAAACTCCAGCCGCGGCACGCCGCCGGGCCAGCGGTCGATGCGGCTCCGCAGCGCGTGGGCGCCGATCCACCATTGGTTGGGTTCGACCATCGCGATGTCGAGCGCGATTTTGTTTGTCGCCTTATCAGGGCTCGCTGCCTTGTCGGGAGTCGTCGCCTGTTCGCTGCTTTCGCTGCGATCAACCAGCGCGCCGGGTGGCGCCGCTTCCTTGATCGCGGCGACCGCCGCGAGCGTCTCGGGAGTGGGACCGGGCTCGATGTTGTTCTCGCCGGGGAGGTAGTTGTCGCGCGCCCAGACGTGCAGCGCGAGCGGACCCGACGCCGTTAAGCCGCGAACCGCCTCGTGCTCCCAAAGCCGCGTGGCGAGGTTCACCGGGTCGGGCGACGGGACTTCGACGCGCCCGTACGATAGGCCCGTGGTGCGGGCGAAGGTTAGCCGCAGGGGCTCGAACCGCTCGGGCGATGTGGGCGCGGGGAGCTTGAAGGTTACAAACCCCGGCCGCGAGAACGCGAACTTCCACCCCGGCTGCCGGGCGGCAACCTCCGCTTTAAGGGCAGGCTCAGCGCCCGGCTGGCAGGCGCAGTAAGCGAACTCAGTATCCACGAATCTCTCAGCGGCAAACGACGAAGGGATTAACCACAAAGGAACGAAGGAACAAAGAAGGGGGTAGGACCGTAGGCACGTAGGACGTTAGGAAGAACTTGGCGTTCCCTTCCGTCCTATCGTCCTAATCACCTATCGTTCTTCTTAGTTCCTTCGTTCCTTTGTGGTTCCCTATAGTAACACGGACAGGTCCCCAGCCCCATTGCCCCAGCACCTCCACCATGGCTGAATCTAGCGACGAACTCCGGGCCCGGCTCAGCAACGAGCAGTACCAGGTCACCCAGCACTGCGGCACCGAGCGGCCCTTCTCCGGCGCGTACTGGGATCACAAAGAGCCCGGCGCCTACCACTGCGTCGTGTGCGGCGAGCGGTTGTTCGATTCGACGACGAAGTTCGACTCGGGCACCGGCTGGCCGAGCTACTTCGACGCCACCGGCGGCGCCGTCGCCACAAGACGCGACGAGGCCCATGGCATGGTCCGTGAAGAGATCGTCTGCACCAAGTGCGGCGCGCACCTGGGCCACGTCTTCCCCGACGGGCCGGCGCCGACAGGGTTGCGTTACTGCGTGAACTCGGCGTCGCTGGCGTTCGTGCCGGAGTAACTCGGCTTTCCTACAAAGTGGCCGAGCTAAAGCGTTCGTCATACTGCCGTAGGTCTCGCGCAGAGACGCTGAGACGCAGAGGGTTGGTAGCGAAGACTCACGCAAAGTCGCCAAGGCGCAAAGACAAAGTCTTCAAGGGGTGGGCTCAGCCTCGAACGATCGCGCAGGAGTACATCCTTTGCGGCTAACGCCTATGCGTGACTCCGAAAGCCATCCAGCTCTGCGCCTCCGCGTCTCTGCGCGAGACCTCCCCGCATTTCTCAGTGGATCAGCGCTCCGTGGATCAGGATGAGCATATAAGCGCTACGGCTAAGTGAAGCTCGCTCTAGTCCCGCAGTGGCCGCAGCGGGCTGAAGGCGAGGACGAATCGCTTTTCACCGTGTTCTTCAAAGACGACGGCGGCGCGGCGTCCCTTGCCGGAGCCACTAAGAGTAAGCACCGTTCCGACGCCGAGTTCCGGGTGTTCGACCGGCATGCCGATCTTGAAGGCGTCGGGCGAGACGCGCATCGCTCCCATGCCGCCCGCGGCGAGCAGTGTGGCCGCCGTCTTGATGGCCGGGGCCTCGGCCATCACCGGCTCGGGCGCTTTAACGACAGACTCGTGGCTAAAGACCTCTTCGTCGGGCGCGTCGCCCCAATCGCCGATGAGGTCGTCGGGCGCGAGGCCAAGGTCGTCTGTCTCGGCTAGTTGCGCGAGGTCCATCACGCCCGTCGGCAATTCCATCAAGAAGCTGCTGGGGATCGCGATGCGACGTTGGCCGCGATAGTCCCGACGCAGCGCGTGGCTGAGCTGTAGCTCTTGCTCGGCGCGGGTGATGCCGACGAACGCGAGGCGGCGTTCTTCTTCGAGCTGCGTTGGGTCGTTTGCCGAACGCTCGTGCGGGAGGATGCCGTCTTCGACCGCCAGTAGAAATACGACGGGGAACTCCAAGCCCTTGGCGGCGTGGAGCGTCATCAACGTGACCTTGTCGGTGTCGTCGTCCCAGCCATCGGTCTCGTTCACCAGCCAGGTGCGTTCGAGATAGGCTTCGAGATTCGCCTCAGCGCCGTCCTCTTTTTCCATCGCCTCGTCGAACTGCCGCGCGTCAGTGAGTAGCTCTTCGATATTCGCGAGGCGGTTGAGGTCCTCTTCGCTGTCGCTCCCTTGCAGGTGCTTGCGATAGCCGGAGTGTTCGAGCACCGCGCTGACGGCCTCTTCCGCGGGTCCGCCGGTGTAAGCATCGAGCGTGTCCATCAGCGCGACGAACTTGCCGACGAGCGTCGCGGTGCGCTTCGAAACGCCATCAACCTGTGCCGCCTCGCGCGACGCTTCGAGCAACGAGAGTCCGTGCCTATAAGCGTATTCGCCGAGTCGCTGGATCGTCTTGGCGCCGATGCCGCGCGGCGGGCCGTTGACGGTCCGCTCGAAGGCAAGGTCGTCCTTCGGGTTGTTCATCAACTGGCAGTACGCGAGCACGTCCTTGATCTCACGCCGCTGATAGAACTCCTGCCCGCGCACCATCTGGAAGGGGATCTGCTGCTGGCGGAAGATGCGCTCGATCGCCCGCGACAACGCGTTCACCCGATAGAACACAGCAAAGTCACTCCAGCGTCGCCGGCCGCTGCGGACCGCGTCGCGGATTGCCGTGGCGACGCCGCGGGCCTCGTCATCGCCGTCGGCATACGTCACCAGCCGCACCGGCGGGCCGTCGGGGTTCTCGGTGAACAGCGACTTGGCCTTACGCTTCTTATTGTGAGCGATCAGCGTGTCGGCGACCGACAGGATCGCCGGAGTGCTGCGGTAGTTCTGCTCGAGCCGCACGACCTTGACGTTCGGGTAGTCGTTCTCGAACTCGAGGATGTTGTTGAGGTCCGCGCCGCGCCAGCCGTAGATCGACTGGTCGGGGTCCCCCGTCGCGGCGAGGTTCGGCTGGTCGACCGACAGCGCGCGGAGCAGCACGTACTGTGCGCGGTTGGTGTCTTGGTACTCGTCCACCATGACGTAGCGAAACCGCTCATCGAGATTCGCCCGCAAGTCCGCGTCGTCGTGCAGCAACCGTGCGATATGCAGCAAGAGGTCGTCGAAGTCCACCGCGGACGACGCGATCAGCCGCTGCTGATACGCCGGATAAACCGCCGCGACGATTTCGGACAGCGGATTGCCCGGTCGGGGTTTGAACTCCTCGGGGCCGATAAGACGGTTTTTCGCCTTGCTGATCGCGGCGGCGATCCGGTCGGGTGTGTAGCCCATGACGGGGATCTGCAGCGCCTCGATCACGCGCTTCAGCGTCTGGCGGGCGTCGCCGGCGTCGTAGATCGTGTAGTTGGGGTCGAGGCCCACACGCTCGGCGTACTTCCGCAGCATCTTCGCGCCGAAGCGGTGGAACGTGCTGACCCACACCTTCTCGCCCGGCGCGAGCCGCTCGACACGCTGCCGCATCTCGGCGGCGGCTTTGTTGGTGAAAGTCAGCGCCAGGATCTGCCACGCCGGAACTCCGAGCGACAACAGATGGGCGATGCGGTGCGTGACGACGCGCGTCTTGCCAGACCCCGGCCCGGCGAGGATCAGCAGCGGGCCATCGACGTGCTCGACCGCTTCGCGCTGGGCGGGATTGAGGCCTTCGAGGAGTTTCGTCACAGCGGGTCCGTCCGATTTGCCAGAAACAGCGGCGCGCCAACTCATCGGCGGCGCTTTAGCAGAAGTCTACGGGCCGGCGCCGGCGGTAGGCCACCCGCTAGCACTTAACGGCCTTCCGTGATTTGTGGAAAAAGTGGCGAAAACGCTCCCCGGCCCGGCCGTAAACCGCTAAACTCCGCGACAATTCTGCGGCTCGGACGGAGCTAGCCGCCGCGCCGCGTGCAGAACCACAACACGCCATTAGGGAGGGAACCCCGAGATGAAGACGCGTATTCCGGTCGATAAAGTTCAGGCCGCCAGCGACGACCTCCAACGTCGCCTCGAAATGAGCACCGCCGAGATCGGCCTGGCGGTTCGGACGACCAATTGCCTGGAGGAGAAGGGCGTTTTTACGGTCAACGACCTGCTCCACTGCTCGCCGGACGATTTGCTGAGCATCTCGAATTTCGGCGAGAAGACGCTCGAAGAGGTCTACAAGGCCCTCGAAGGGGTGGGTTTCTATCGCCCAAGCCGCGGACCTTCCGCACCCCGTTCGGCGCCGCTCGCTCGTCGGGCGAAGTGACCGATCACCGCATTGGGTCGGCCGAGCAATTAATGCGGTAAAAGCGCGGCGCCAGCGCCGCGCCCCTGCGGTCTCGGTCGGTAGGCAATTAGACTAGAGGCGGGGGCGGATGTCCGCTCCCTTCCGCTCCGCCTCTCGGTCTGCCCTGTTGGATGCGTCGTCGCTTCCCCCTGTTGCTGAAGAAACGCGGCCGTCGCCGCACCGGTTCGCCCCTCTGGGCGCTGGTGGGTGAGTCCCTCTACTACGCGATGTTCGTCGCGGCGGGGGCGATCGGACTGTGGTGGAGTTTGTCCGACGTGTTGCTCCCGGAGTGGCGCTTGGCTCGGCGCGCGCAGGGTTTCATCGAGACCACCTGCACGGTGCAGGGCAAGCGCGTAGCCGCCCGCCCCGGACTCGCGGAGGAAGAATTCTGTCCCGAACTCGAAGTCGAGTTTGTGCCCAAAAACGGCGACCCCGTGCGGGTCTGGACACGTCACGGCGTCGGCCGTGACACGCCGAGCGACCAAGAAGCCGCCGCGGAGTTGCAGCGTTTCACGCTGGGCGGCCGCCTAGACTGCTGGTATGACCCCGAAGACCCCGAAGAGGTCCTCCTCAGCGTGCGGCGCCGCTGGTGGCCATGGCTGGTGCTCTCGATCCCCATCTCTCTGGCGGTGATCGGCGGCACGGGCTTGGTGCGGACACTCGTCTGGTCACAGACCTCGCCCGAGCGGAGATCGGCGCAGGTCGCGGCGGGGCTGGGGCTTTCGCCGCTGGACACATCGAGGCCACGGCCGACGATCGCATCGGGCTTGCCGTCGATCGAGACCCTCGCCGATAGCCCCGGAGTGGAGCGTTTGCACCGCTTGCCGGTCGATGGCGCGAGCGGCTGGCGGGTCATCGGCATGGGGACGTTGTGCCTGGTCTGGAACGTGCTGGTGGCGTTGTTCGCATACCAGATCGGAGTCGGCTACCTCTCGGTGGTGGTGCGTTCGTTTGTCGCCGTGCTGATCGCGGCGCCGTTGGCGGTCATCGGTTGGAGGATGACGATGTCGACATGGCGTGAGACGCGCGGCGTTGGCGGCGCCGGTTCGACGCGGGTCGAGATCGACCGCTTTCCGCTCGTGTTGGGCGAGACGGCCCAGGCGACGTTGCTGCAATTCGGCCCCGCCCGGCTTCGCGCGCTCGAGGTACATCTCGTTTGTGACGAGATCGCCACTTTTCGGCAGGGTACCGACAGCCGCACCGCGACCGCCGAAGTCTTGCGGCAGAGCCTGCTGGCCGAGAAACGGATCGAAGCGCCGGCCGGCGAGACGCTCCGGCGGGCGTTTGCCGTCCCGACGCCCGCGGTGGGCCCGCACTCCTTTGTTTCGCCCAACAACGAAATCCGCTGGTCGATCGAGGTCGCGATCACGCCGGCCGGTCGTCCCGAGGTGCGCCGGCGGTTCCCGCTGTGCGTTCATCCCCCTGCGATCGACGGATCGGGCGCGCCCGTTCGACCCGCGCGGATAGAGGCGGTCGGATGAACGAGCCTCTCACCGCAACCGACGGCGCGCAGCTCTGGGTCGACCGCGGAACACGGCGTTACGCCCCGGGCGAGCTGCTGACCGGCGGCTACCGGCTCACGGAGTGGCGTGAGGAGGACCTCACCGCGCTGGAGTTTTCCGTCCTGTGGTACACGGCGGGTCAAGGAGAAGAGGACTTCTTCGTCCATCACTTCGACCGGCGCAAGGCCGCGGTGCTGCCGATGCGGCACGACGAGACGCCTTACCGCTACGAAGTGGTGATGCCCGCGAGCCCGCTCAGCTACGACGGCCGGATCGTGAAGGTCTGTTGGGCCGCCCGGCTGCGGGGCTTCTTCCGCGGCGCCCGCCAGCGAGTCGTTGAAGCGCCGTTCTGGCTGTCGCTCCCTGCGGACACGCCGGCGGCGAGCGATGGCGGCGACGCGGAGGCGACGACACGCGGATGAACGATCCAGCGACGCGTAAAGACTTCACGCATCGCGCCGCTCCTCCGTCGCGTGAGGCGAACCCTTTCGCCACGTGCTGGACCCGCCCCGGCGCCCTGCCCTGGTGCGGCGACACTTCGGACGTCGTTGAGAAGTTGCGGACCGCCGGCTGGCGTGGCCAGGTCGTCGGGCCGCATGGCTCGGGAAAGTCAACGCTGCTGCACGCCCTCGTCGAGCCGTTACGCCGCGCGGGCAGGCGACCGGTGCTCATCGATTCGCGATCGGATCAGTGTGGGGCCGGGGACTTTTTGCTCATCGAAGCGTTCGAGCGGTTGCCACGTCGCGAACAACGGCGATGCGTCGCCGCTTGGCGCCGCGCGGGAGTGGGGTTTGTTGCGACGACCCACCAAGCCCTGTCGAGTTCGATCCATCCTTTGCGTGTCGTAGCGCAGACGACGCCCGACCCTTCGGTTGTCGTCAATCTCTTCGACAGACTGACCGAGCGTCGCCCCACCCCCGTGACGGTCGGCGACGCGCTCGCGAGCTTTGCTAGCCGCGCTGGCGACCTGCGTGAGGTGTGGTTCGACCTCTACCTGCTGCACGAAGATCGGACGCGGCCGGCTCGAACTCACGACGCCACGGCTGCGTATTTGGTGATGCCGTGTCGTCGGTGATAATTAGCGGCGCCGCAAGACGCGGCGCAACCCTTGTCCAGGCGGATCCCTTTAAGGTGTCCAGTGACGGCGCCAATCGGCGCAACCCGCCAGGTTTACCCGGCCGCTACGGTCCCACTAACCGTAATTTGCGTCCAAATGTCGGGCAAACTAAAGCCGTTAGTTGCCTCAGGGGGCGCCTGCAAGGTAGATAGACATAACGGCAACTTGCCTCGCCAACCTTTCCTAACGGTCAAACCAAGATGCGCCCTGTCGCCCTCGCCCTGTCGCTAACCCTTGTCGCCGGTCTGTCCGACGATTCGCACGCCCAGTGTTGCGGGACGCCAACCGTCGCGTTCTCGCCCGTGTTGGCGGCCGCGCCTGCGCCGGTCGTCGTGCAGACGACGAACGACGGGTGGTACCCGGGCAAGGCCTTGGGCAACCTCAGCCGCAGCCTGTTCGGTGGGACGACGACCACCACCACCGTTGTGGCGCCAACCGCGGGAGTCGCCACTCCGACGACGGCGTTTCGCCCAGTCGTCATGGACCCGTGGGGGACAACAACGGCATTCCGCCCGATTATTGCCGACACCTGGGGAGCAACTACGGCTTACCGGCCGACCTACCCGGCCACATGGGGGTCGGTCGCCGTCTCGCCTGTGGTGCAGACGGTAAGTCGCCCCGTGGTCTTGTCGCCGGTCGTGATGTCTGCTCCTGCCGTAGCGCCGGCTTGCGATGCGTGCGGCGGCGTGGCCCAGGCCTCGTTCATGTCCGCGCCCTCCAGCACGTGCAGTTCGTGCAGCGGCGGCAGCTCCCCTAGCTTTGTGACACCATCGAGCGGCTACGAGTCATCGACCCTCGTTGAGCCGGCGCCTGCCTTGGCACCGACCGAGAATCCCCCCGCGATCCGAACGCAGCGTCCGGAGATCGACGAGACCGATAGCATCCTCGAAGAAGAGTCGAAGACGCCGACCGACGCGGCTTCGGCGAACGAGTACTGGAAAGCGCCGCCGCTGTTCGCCCCGCCCGCCAACCGCGTGACTCAGGCGACACATCCCGCCCCGGTCCACACCGCGGTCTATCGGCAGACCGGCGAGAATCGTTCGGCGGCGTTCAAGCCGGCGCCCGCGGCGGGCGGCAAAACGCACCACCTTAGCGCCGATGGCTGGGCCTCTGGCGACTGATCGCAGCTTCGCTTGCGGAGCCACTGAATGAACAACGCACGACGAGCCGGGGGCTTAGCCCCCGGCTCGTTTTCTTTAATGACGCCCTCTCGTACGTTCAGAATCGGATCGCCTTGACTTAGTTGCTCCGTGGCTGGTATCTACCCCCGCTTCTATCGCGTTACTAGCGGGCACGTGGAGGGCGTCGAGTGAACTCGACTTGGCGAGAACGTGACGGACTAGTAAGCGGACGGCGGCGCGCGCTGCTGTCATTGCTATGCCTCGCTTTAGGGGCGGCGTCACAGCGGGTCGGCGCCCAGACGGTGCAGATTCCCTACAACGGCGCTACGGCCCCGGTTTGGGGCTCCCCCCCGGCGATGCCGGCGCCGACCTACGGCGCCGTACCGGCGCCCAACTTCAACCCTTATGTCACCAGCCCGACGACGCCCATGTATGGGTCGCTGGTCGGTCCCCCGCCATCGACTTCACTCCCTTACAGCGTCGCGCCGCAGTCCCCGGCCGTGCCGACTTGGGGGCCGCCCTCGGCGCCTGCTTACGATTTGGGGGCTCCGCCCCCGAGCCCCGGCTTCTCTGGGGAAAGCAGCGCGTTGGGTTGGCAGCCGGGGACCTATGGTTTTCAACAAGCCGACGGAACGACGACGACTTGGCGTCAAGTTCTGGCGAGATTGCGTTTCGAGCAGACGGTGCTGCTGGGCGACAATTCCCCCAACTCGATGGGGCTCGACCGGACGGAAGTGGCGTCGACCCTAGCGATTCCTATCAACGGGACGATCGAGACGCCGCTCTTGGTGACGCCGGGATTCGCTTTCAATTGGTTCGACGGGCCGGAGTATGCTCCATCGGCGTTTTCGCGTGGCCCCGATATCCCGGCGCGGACCTATGACGCCTACCTCGACCTGGCATGGAATCCGAGATTTACGCCGCAATTCGGCGCCGAGCTGGGCTTCCGCACCGGCGTTTGGACGGACTTCCAAGAGGTGAACGAAGACTCGCTGCGATTGCTCGGCCGCGGGCTTGGTGTGATCTCGTCGTCGCCCCAGTTCGACATCCTCTTGGGCGCCGTCTACCTCGACCGTGTCAGCACCAAACTCCTTCCTGCGGGCGGTTTCCGCTGGCGTCCGTCGCCCGATTGGGACCTGTACATGGTCTTCCCGAACCCGAAGATCCGCCGCTCGTGGTTCTCGTCGGGGACCGCCGACTGGTGGTGGTATGTCGCCGGCGAGTACGGCGGCGGGTCGTGGACGGTCGACCGGGCAGGCTTCGGCGACCAGTTTGACTACAACGATATCCGGGCGGTGCTCGGCCTCGAATGGCAAACGCCACGCCAGGCGACGGGGCACCTGGAAATCGGCTACGTTTTTGACCGAGAGTTGGTCTTTCGAAGCCAGAATCCCGCGGATGGCAAGTTGGACGACGCGATCATGTTCCGGGCAGGGATCGGGTTCTAAACCGCGAAAGCAGGAAAGGCCGCCATCGTTATGCTGCGTTTAGGATCGTTCGTGTTAGCGGCCGCGTTTGTCTCTGACGGCATTCGAGCGGTTGCCCAGGACTTGCCAAGACGCCAACCCATGGCGCTGGTGGACGAGCCGCTACGCAACTCCGACGCCGACGCCCCTCCTGTCTACCGGCTAGCGCAAAGCACGGAGGCGATCGGCATGCCGGCGGCCGCCGAACCGCCATCGCTCGCCGTCGAATCGCCAGCCGACCCAGCGGCACGCGGCATCTTTCAGGGCGTCGAGCTCAATGCGGGGTGGATGCCACGTCTCGATGACGACAGCCTCGGGCACACCAACCTGTCGGCCGCCGTGAGTTTCGGCGTGCCCCCGCTGCTCTACGGCACGCCGTTGCTTATTACCCCTCGAGCCGGCATGCATCTGTTCGACGGGCCGAACTTCATCGACGTGCCGTCGAGCGTGAACGACTACGAACTATCGTTTGCCACGTTCAAGACGATCAACGAGCGCTGGAGCTTCCGCGGCAGCGTGAGCGTTGGTCTCTATGGCGATGAAGACAGCCTTGACGACAGTGACGCCCTGCGGATGAGCGGCTTTGCGGCCGCTGTTTGGAAAGCTTCGGAGGAGTGGCAGTGGCTTTTCGGCGTCGCCTACCTTAACCGTGACAACCTCGCCGCAATTCCCGTGGCAGGTTTTATCCGCGACTGCGGCAACGTGCGTTACGAGTTGATGATGCCGCGACCGCGGATCGTCTGGAGTCTGCCGCAGGACGAGGCCGGCTCGGAGCGGGCCATTTATGTCGCCGGCGATCTTGGTGGCGGCGCTTGGGCGGTCCAGAGGACGGACGGGACCACCGATACGCTCAACCTCTCGAGCTGGGGAGTCGGCATCGGCTACGAGACCAAAGCGGGCCCCGGCGCGCTCCTCGCGGGCAAACGCCGCTACGAACTGGGCTACGTCTTCGGCCGCAGCATCGAGTACGCCAGCACCGGCGAAGACTTGGCGCTGGACGACTCGCTAGTGGCGCGCGTGGGCTGGTCGTTCTGATCGCGCCGCGTACTTTCTAGCCGGCTGCTTTAGTCGTTGGGGCTAGTGCTAGGATCGTTGTAAAGGCCAGCCGCCAGTGAGAGGCGGTACATGAGCCAGAGCGTGAAGCCGACGATCACCAACTCGCCGGCCAACATACAGAGCTCGGCCAGCAGGCTGACAATGTCCATCGACGAGACCCAGTAGCTGCGGTTGGCGGCGTCGGTCTGGATGACAGGCACGCCCCCTTGTGGCGCCTTCATGAACAAGTACAAAAGCCGCCCCGCACCGACGATCAGCAGCAGCATCGACACGACGATCCCCATCACGCCGGCCCACAGACCGACCCACAACACGCGGTTGACTTTCTTGTAGGACGGTCGGCGCGCCGGGTCGGTCATCCGGCGACCCATCGACGCGTAGCGGTACGACCAGAACATGGTAAACAGCAAGATCAGCAGACCACCAATCGCCAGAATGTCGGTGATGCTCGGTTGCGTCCGTATTCCGGTCGCCCTGCCGAACAAGAAATAGCCCAGCGTCGCCAGCGGCACGACGGCCAGCGCCAACTGCACCACGACGCCCGTCCAGCCGAGACGACGGAAGGAACCGGCAACCGATTCAAGAGAAAGGCTGGGCATGGTTGGAACTTGTTTGCGTGACAATGAGTAGGAGGGATAGGCGCCGTGCTAGCCGGCCTCGTCTTCGCTGAGGTGCGCCGGCGCGCTCATCCCCATCGACATGTAGATTCCTAATAGTTCGTCCATACTGCACGCAGCCGGCTTGACCCAATCGGCCTTCACGCACAGCAAGGCGCCGCCGAAGGGGACGGGCGCCGACGGAATGATCACCACCCGGTAGTCGGCGCCGTTCATGTGGATGACTTTGGCCGT
>JBGSJY010000608.1:0-4492 GCA_041741515.1 Pirellulales bacterium
GGTCCGCGGTGGCGGGCGGCTGGTGCTCTCCTGTGGCGCGGCGTCGGCGGCGATGCTCGCTGAGGGGGGCCCGCTCGCCGAGTTTCTGCCGGGTGACTACGCGGGCCCCGGCACGATCGCCGACGCGAGCGCCATCGAACGCTTCGCGGATGTATCAGGCGCTCCCGACAGGGGTGTCATCAATCAGGGCGTTGGCACGCTCAACCTGGCCCTGGTGGAGAATCCCCGCGGACAGGTCCTGGCCCACGCCGGGCGCACCGCGAGCGAGACGCCCCTGGTGATCCGTTCGCCATTGGGGTTTGGCGAGGTGACGTTCGTCGCCTTCGACCTCGACGCGCCGGCGATCATGGGTTGGAACGGTCGCGAAACGCTCCTGCGACTGCTGCTCGGGCTGCCGGTGGGGCCCCCGAGCGACTCCCGCCAGAACGACGGCTGGTGGCGGCGGCCCGACTTGGTGAACGACTTGCTCGCGAAGCTGGACGACGAGTTCGTCGGCGTTCGCACCGCGCCGTTCCTGGCGATCGTCGGGCTGGTGGTCCTGTACCTGCTCTTGATCGGCCCGGGGGACTACTTTTTCGTCAAGAACGTGCTGCGCCGCGTCGAGGCGACGTGGGTGACGTTTCCAATCCTCGTCGCCGCCACCAGCACGGCCGCCTACTTCGGCGCGCACTGGCTCAAAGGGGACAAGCTCCGCGTCAACCAGCTGGAGATCATCGACATCGATTCGGCCGACGGCGCGACGCGGGGCTTCTTGGTGACGCACCTGTTCAGCCCCAGCGCGAAGCGTTACGACCTGTCCCTGGCGCCGGAGGCGTTGACGGGCGAACCGATGGACCCAACGGCGACCGGCACGGCGTGGCTCGGCAAGCCCAGCATGGGGCTCGGCGGCATGCAGTCTTACGCCCCTAGCAGCCAGTCGGGCGTCACCCCCAACTACCAGATCGACCCCACGCCGTTGACGCCGGGAGTTCCGGTTGCGGCCACGGTTGTGGGCATGCCGGTTCAGGTTTGGAGCACCAAGTCGCTAGTCTCTCGGTACGAGGGCGTGACTGAGCGGGTCGTCGAGGCGCAACTCGCGCCCGACGGCGGCGGACTCGTCCAAGGGAGCATCACGAACGATGCGGGGATCGATCTTGCTGATTGCCGACTGCTCTACGGAACCTGGTCGTGGAAACTCGGCCCTATTGGCGACGGGGAGACCAAGTCGGTCGATCCGAGCGTGTCGCCCCTGCGGATCACCACGCTGCTCGGCCGCGTCAACGACGCCAATCTCTACAACCGCAACAGCCGCTGGACAACGATCACAGCGATGGGCGACGCCCTGTCGATCGGCTCATTGTCTGCGGGCAATGGGGCGGCGGGAGACGGCGAACCGGCTAGTCAGTACCTGCACGACCTCGACCTCGCCAGCCACCTCGCGGCCGGGAAGGCGATCCTGCTGGCGCGGGTCGAAGACGGACCGCGGAGCGAGCTGGTGCGGCCGGAGGGACCACTGGCTGAACCCAGCGAGAACGAAGAAAGCCTTCCGAGTCGACGCAGCTGGGTTTTCGTGCGGTTCCTCTTGCCGGTGGAAGAGTGATTGGCGTTACGCACCGAGGGCTACCGCCCACGGCTCCGATTTTCTCGTGATGGACCAGCTGACAACCAGCGCCTAGCGCCCCAACAACTCGCGCCCCCCAATGATTGAAATCAAAGGCCTCACGAAGAAGTACGGCGACCTGTTCGCTATCCGTGAGATCAATCTCTCGCTGCAGGCGGGCGACGTCTTCGGCTTCATCGGCCCCAACGGCGCCGGCAAGACGACGACCATGCGCATCCTAGCGACGCTGTTGCAGCCGACCTGGGGCGAGGCGTACGTCGCCGGCCACTCGATCTACACGGCGCCAAAGGAGATCCGCCGCGTGATCGGCTACATGCCCGACTTCTTCGGCGTGTACGACGACATGAAGGTGATCGAGTACCTCGAGTTCTTCGCCGCCGCGTACCGCATCCGCGGCGAGAAGCGCCGCAAGGTATGCGACGACGTGCTGGAATTGGTCGATCTCGGCTACAAGCGCGACGCCCTGGTGACGAGCCTCAGCCGCGGCATGACCCAGCGCCTGGGCCTCGCGCGGGTGTTGCTGCACGACCCGCAGGTGCTGCTGCTCGACGAGCCCGCCAGTGGCCTCGACCCCCGCGCCCGGATCGAGATCAGGGCGCTACTGAAGGAGCTCCGCAGCATGGGCAAGACGATCATGGTCTCTAGCCATATCCTGCCCGAGCTGGCCGACATCTGTAACAAGATCGGCATCATTGAGCGGGGAGAGCTGATCGTGAATGCCGACGTCGCGGACGTGATGAAGCAGGTGCGGCAGCAGACGGTGCTTAAGGTGGCCGTCGCCGAGCGTGACGGCAAGACGCTCGACGGCGCCGCGCAGCTGCTCGCCGACCACCCGCAAGTCGAGTCGGTCGATCGGCCCGCCCCACCCGGGCCCGGCCAGCCGGGCGCGCCGCTAACGGTGACACTCAAGGCCGACGCCCCGGACGCCAGCGGAGTCGCCCGGGCCCTCTTCGATGCGGGCTACGCCTTGACCCTGCTCAAGGAGGACGAGATCAACCTCGAAACGGCGTTCATGACGCTGACGCAGGGCATTACGAGCTGACGCCTGCGACGGGGGAAAGGCAAAAGGGGAAAGGCGAAAGGGAAATGCCGAAAGCGGAAGGAGGGGCCACGGTAATGTTTTCCCAGCCGATTTCCAATTTTCCCTTTCCCTATTCGGCATTCCCTCTGGGGTCCTTGCCGGCCCGGCCCAAAATGCCGATACTCTGTGGCTCGGCTGAAGGTTAGCCGGTCCGAATTCAGCGCCACGCCCCGTTCGTCTAGTGGCCCAGGACACCGCCCTCTCACGGCGGAGACAGGGGTTCGACTCCCCTACGGGGTACTTTTGCACTCGCTAAACCCCGGGAAACACTGGTTTTCTCGGGGCTCTTCTGTTGGGGCGACGAGGCTCGCTCGCGGAGGGCCGTTTTTTCGGGTTATTGCCAGCGGTTGTGGTGGCCCCGGTGTCCTACGAGAGCGCTCGGCGGCTACGGGAGCGCAACACGGCTAGTCTCTACAACTCTACGCTCGATCCCAATCCCAGTGCGGCGGCGTAGTCGGCCCGGGCGACGTGGTAGTCGAAAAGGGCCGCGATTTCGTCGAGGGCCGCTTCGGCCGCTTGCTGCTCACGGAGGTTGAGGTTGAAGAGCGTGCTCTGCCCCAACTCGTAGAGACGCTGCTCGGCTACCCGCATCTGATTCGCCAACCTGACGCCCTCGGCCGTCTGCCTGACCCGCTGGGCGGCGGCGGCGAGCGCGACGTGCGCGGACCTCGACTCGGCGGCGATCTTGTCCGCGGCAAATCGCGTCTTCGCGCTGACCTGTGCCAATTTGCCCCGCAACTGACGCGCTTTGCCCGCGGCCTTCCGTCGCTCGAGCGGCACGCTCAGCATCACCGACGCCTCGAGCTCGAGCTCCGATTTGTCGCGCTTGGAGCTCGTCGGCTCGCCGACGTCCTGAGAGACAAGCAGCCCGGCGTCGAGGTCGGGGATGGCTTCGTTCTGCGCTTGACGAAGAGCGACGTCGAGCTGCCGACGGACCAGACGCAGCTCTTCCAACTCGGGACGGTTCGCCAGCGCCAGGGTGATCGCCGCGCTCTCGTCCCAATCCGTTACTTCCTCGGCGGGGGGGAAAGTGAGCGTCGCCAGATCGGTCGGCAAGATCAACGGGTTGCCGACGCTATCCCGTAAGAAGAGCGACAGCTTGAAGGCCGATTGCTCCAGCTTCCGCCGGGAATCCACCAACTTCACCTGTCGCGACACGATGATGCGCTGGTTGTCCACCAAGTCAATCTCGGCCTTCTCACCTAGCTCGATTTGGCGCCTGAGAAATGCGATCCGGCTGACGCCCAGCTGCAAAACACTCTCGTTGATGCGGAAATCAGCGGCCGACCCGACCCACTGCCAATAAGCGACCGTGGCGTCGCGGGCGGAGCCGATAACCAGCGCGCGGATTTCTGGTTCGACGCGGCCGCGTTCGAGCTCGGCCCGCCACAGCTCGGCGCGATTGGCGTCGATCGCACGGTCCTTCGCCAGTGGGGCGATGAACCCCGTCTTGAATTCACCCCCGTCGTTGGTCTGCCGTTCGAGGTACCAGGGCTCAAAGAAGCCGCGGCCGACACGGTATCCAGCGAAGGTCTGGCCTCCCCAGTACGTGTCGCGTTTCACGCCCAGGCTATTACGGTAGGTCTCATAGTAGCCCAGGGGCTGAGACTCGCTGTAGCCCTCAAGCTTGTGGTCGAACGCGCCCCAGGCGGCGAGCGTCTCACCCGAAGCGATCGTGCGGGCGGCGAGGGCCTCTTGGATCACCGGGAAGTGCAGTCGGACCGAGTCGATGAGTTCTTCCAGCGTGGGCGCGCGGGGCGGCGCCGCCACGACTTCGGGCGCAGGGGTCCCGGCCCCGGTGTCCGGCGCCG
>JBGSJY010000609.1:0-5122 GCA_041741515.1 Pirellulales bacterium
GAGATATCGGCCGAGGCCTCCGAAGCGTCCCGCATCGCCGAGCTCGTCGAGACCCGCGCCGCCGAGCACGTGAAGGGGCCGGACGGCGTCAGGACGGGCCTGGTGGCCCGCCTCCGCAACGAAATTGCCGCCGGCACCTACGAGTCGGCCGACAAGATCGACGCCGCCCTCGACCGCCTGCTGGACGAGGTGGGCTGATCCTTCTCCGGGTTCCTTTTATGAACCACTAAGGAACAAAGGAACAAAGTTTTTAGGCCCACGAATCTCACGAATCGCCCCGAATTATTTTGGGAGCAGAATCTTGAGATTCGTGGGTTTCTTCTTTGTTCCTTCGTTCCTTTGTGGTTCCCCCTTTTTGGCCCCGCCAGAAGACTTGGTTGTGACTCGTGGGGCGCCGGCCTAGAATTAGGCACCCGCTAGATTCTCGACGGCAAAGCCATGATTCAGGACACCCAAACCGACTTTTCGCTAGGCGAGGTGCGTGTCTCGCTCTCGCCGCAGGAGCGGTTCGAGGAGTACCTGCAGAGCAAGGGGAAGCGGACCACCTCGCAGCGGCGGGTGCTAGTTGACCACGTCTTCTCGCGCCACGAGCACTTCGACGCCGACGAGCTGATCGACCAGCTCAACCGCAAGACCCGCGGCGCCGACCGCGTCAGCCGGGCCACGGTCTACCGGGCCCTCGACGAACTTGTCGAGGCCGGCCTGCTCCGCAAGATGTCGCTCGGCAGCCGCAGCGTCTACGAGCACGACTACGGCTACCCCCAGCACGACCACCTGCACTGTACGCAGTGCGACGAGTTGATAGAGTTCCGCAGCGACGAGCTGCTGGCCCTCCGCGAAGCGGTCGCCCGCGAGCACGGCTTCCGCGTCACGGGCCACCGCCTGACGATCAGCGGAGTGTGCCGTTCATGCGCCGACAAGCGGCACCGCAAGACCTCGCCGCTCGACCTGATCTAGGCGGCGTGCTGGCGGCCTCGGAAAGGTCTCGCGCAGAGACGCGGAGACGCAGAGGGTTGGGCCGAGTGGTCTCACGCAAAGCCGCAAAGGACTTTGCCTCGAGCTTTCTTTGCGCCGTCGCGCCTTTGCGTGAGTCTTCCAGCCTACGGCTCTGCGTCTCTGCGCGAGTCCTAAACCCCAGCTCCTTCGTACGTCCGCGTCTCGCCGGCGCCGCTCGTGACTTGGTCGAGCGCGATCTGGTAGAGGCGTTGGCCTTCGGCTGTGGGGTAGTCGCTGGTGACGCAGGCTTGGCAGAGGTCGGCGGTCGGTTTCTGGATCGCGCGGGCGATCGACTCCACCGGCAGGTAACGGAGCGAGTCGGCGCCGAGCTCCGCGGCCATCGCGGCGTAGGCTGACTCGAAGTCTTGGCCGCCCGAGACGAATGGCGGGGCGAACAGTTCGCCGACCGTGGACATGTCGATGCCGTAGAAGCACGGGGCGACGATCGGCGGGCAGGCGACGCGGACGTGGATCTCGCGTACGCGGCCCACGTCACGCAGGCGGCCGATGAGCGCCCGCATCGTGGTGGAGCGGACGATCGAGTCCTCGACCAGGATCACCTTCTTGCCTTCGAGCACTTCGCGGAGCGGCGTGTACTTGCTGGTGACCTTGGCCCAGCGGGCGTCGCCCCCTTCGATGAAGGTGCGGCCCGAGTAGCGGTTGCGCATCAGGCCCTCAACGCTCGGCACGCCGAGCTTGTACGCCATCGCGTCGGCCGCTGCTTTTGACGTGTCGGGCACGGGGACGACGACCGTGTCCGAATCGATGGAGAGCGTCTCGAGCGACGCTAGTTCTTCGCCGAGCGCCTTGCGGGCCAGGTAGACGCTGCGGTCGTCGAGCGAGCTGGCGACGTTCGCGAAGTAGACCCACTCGAAGAAGCAGTGCGCCAGCCGCGGTGAAGGGGCGTACTGCTCAACCTTGAGCTCTTTGCGGCCGTCAGGGCCGTCGGCGATTGTGATCGCCTGGCCGGCGCCCAGCGCGTGGATGTTCTCTTGGTCGAAGCCCAGGTTCAGCAGGGCGACGCTCTCGCTCGCCGCCGCAAAGAGATTGTCTTGCAACCCCCAGGCGACGGGCTTCATCCCCAGCGGGTCGCGCGCGACGAGCATCTCGCCCTCGGCGTTCAGCAGCGCGATGCTGTAGGCGCCGTCCAGCCTTTTACCGACGCCACGCATCACGTCGATCAGCGACGGCTGCGGCGCGCCGGGGGGCAGGTGCTCGCTCGAGCGCTGCCGGGCCAGCTCGTGCATGAGGATCTCGGTGTCGCTCTTCAGGGCGACGTGGTGCTCGTCGCTGGCGAGGATCTCCTCCCGCAACGCGCCGTAGTTGGCGAGCTGGCCGTTGAAGCCGAAGGCGAACCACTTGCGCTTTTGCAGGTGGCGGTGCTCGAAGGGCTGGGCGAAGTTGATGTCGTCCTTGCCGCAGGTCGCGTAGCGCACGTGGCCGATCGCCGCGCGGCCGGCGTAGCGGCTCATCAGGGCCTCGGCCTTGCCGCGGTGGCTGAGGCGGAAGGCCTCGCTGACGCCGCCCAGTTCCTTGTAAGTCTCCAGCAGCAAGTCACGCCCCGGCGCCCAGGTCGTCATGCCCGTCGACAGCTGCCCGCGGTTCTGGATGTCCAGCAGCATCCGCGGCAAGAGGCGCGACACCTCGTCCGGCCCTTGCGTGGGACAGAGCGGGCTAGTCGCGCCCGGCAAGTGGTACAACGCGGCGATGCCACATTCGTGCTGGGGCCCGTCTTCGTGCAGAAAAACGTCGTCTTCGACGGGCATAGGGGCCGCTTGGGGGGCAGTGAGCGAGTGGCGAGACGGCGCCTTGTAAGGCGTTTTGGGCATTCTATGGCGTCCTGGGCCCGCGGGGGAGCGGCCACTTACCAGCGGCTTTTCGGCTGGCAGCGGCCTCCCTGCGCAGAATCTTCTCCTTGCCCCGCAGCGCCGTTAGGCAGCTCACCGTGAGCGGTTGTGACGATCGGCAGGCCGCCTATCTTGTTTCGCTCCTGCCGCGTGGCCCGGTTGTCCGAGCCGCCAATCCTGCCCTCCGGAGCGAGTTTGTCATGACGCCACGTCGCCCGTCTGGTTTCACGCTGGTTGAGTTGTTGGTCGTGATCGCGATCATTGGCATCCTGGTCGCGCTGCTCCTGCCAGCGGTGCAAGCGGCGCGCGAAGCGGCCCGCAAGACCGAGTGCAAGAGCCACGTAAAGAACATCGCCCTGGCGCTACAGAACTTCCACGACACCAACAAGCAATTCCCCCCGGGCCGCGCTGGGTCGCCGCGCTACCCGCAAGGCAACGAGCAGCACTCCGTGTCCTGGGCCTTCTACCTGACGCCCTTCATCGAAGAGACGGCGTTGTGGGACGCGTGGGTGCCGACGGCTCGCGTCGATGACGCCGCCAATAACCTGGCGATGCGGACCCCGGTTTCGCTGTTCTACTGCCCGAGCCGGCGTACGCCCGCGGCTGACCGCGACTTCGACAACAACGATCAACCCTCGGTTGTCAAAGAAGCCGCCCCGGCGGGCGACTACGCCGCCAACGCCGGCCTCAGCACTCGCAACGGAATGGACGGCTACAACCTCCAGAAGTTCGACGGTCAGACCTTCGGCCCGATGTACACCAACTCGCGGATCGCCGCTCGCCGAGTGAGCGACGGGTTGTCGAAGACATTTGCCATCGGCGAGAAGTTCGTGCCGTGGGAGATCTCCGACGCGCCGGAAGGCATGGACCACCAACTCCGTGGCGACACGGCCATCTTCGCCGGTGACAGCCGCCACACGGCGCTGCGCCGCAGCTCGATCGGGTTTCCTCAGAACAAGAACACCACGGCCGAGAACGCCCTCACGACGCGCGGCGCGTTCGGCAGCGAGCACGGCGGTATGTCGCACTTCGGCTTCCTCGACGGCAGCGTGCAGACCATCCAGCACGACATCGAGCCGGAGCTGTTTAACAGCATGGCCGCCGTCGGCGACGGCGGCGATGTCCCCGATTCGGTGTTCGAGGACTGAGCCATTTGCGATTACGCGTTAGCCGCAGATGAGCGCGGATGGGCGCAGATTCGAAAGCAATCAGCGGACATCTGCGTTCATCTGCGTGCAACTGTGGCTACTTCTTTTTCGCTCGTCGAGAACGGGCTCGCCTCCGCCGACCGTTCCGCGTCTAACAGCCGCACACGCTTGGCTTGCAGGTCCATCAGCTCCTTCTTGCAGCGGGCGATCTGCTCGTCGATCTGGAGGATGGAATCGGCGTTTGCGACGTCGCGGTCGTCGAGGTCGCGGCTCAGCCGCCACAGCACGGGGATGATCAGCGTGATCGCCGCGCTGGCGATGCTGAGCACTCCGGTGAGGCGCCAGTAGCCCTCGTTATCGAAGAACTCAAAGACGATCCCCGCTGCGATGAGAACGGCCAGGCCCAGGATCACCTGGTACGCAACCAAGTGGGCCCAACGGTACGAGCGGTGGAGCTTGGCGAGCAGCAGCATCGAGAGGTGCGAACAGGCGACGCCAAACGTCGTTGCAATCATCACCGACTTTCCAAGCACCTCATCGACAACCTCACCCCAGACCATGACCAGCCCCAGGCACGCCGCGACGAGGGTGCAGGCCACACCGACGGCCGGCAGCGCCCGATGGCCTAGCGTCCAACAGCCGCCGCAAGCGAGGCCGCACACACTGGCGCCGGCGATGATCAAGGTCGTCAAGAACACCTTGATTTCGAACTCCCAATTGCCTGTTGGAATCGCAAGGGCGGCGGCGCCGACCAATGCGGACGCGACCACCGAGGCGATGAACAAACGAAGACAGACGCGGGTGAACTGCGACTGGTTGGCAATGGCGAGCATGGGGCAGGTTTCCGGTGAGGCGTCGGGGCGGACTTCCTGCCGTCCTTGGCAGCTGTTGTGCCAAGCCGCGATGGCTGGCGTAAGTGCCGAAGCGGCAGCCGTTTAGGAGATTTAGCCAATACCGGCGACGCCAACCGTCACGCCGATCGCGTCCATCCGGCGCCAAAGTCAGCGCAGCTAATGTACGCCAGGAACGCGTTCAGCCCTGGGGCGGCCCCGCGGCTTCGTCCCCCGCGACCTGCCCGTCGTCGGGCAGCGGCGCCAGGTAACGCCGCATCCCTTCCAGCCGCCGCGGGCC
>JBGSJY010000610.1:0-2629 GCA_041741515.1 Pirellulales bacterium
GCCGATCCCCCTCGCCACGCCCGAGGCCACTGCGACGCGGCCCGGCACGGTACTGGGCGTCCTCGCCGCCGGCGGCCTAGCGATCACCGCCTTCGCCCTGTGGCTGCTCTCTCGACGCGACCGGCAGTATGAAGCGACGACGCTGTCACGCTTTCGCAAGGTGACCGACGACTCGTCGCGGGATTTCGAGAGGTTGAGCGAACTGCTGGATCACTCCGGGCGCTAGCGCTTAGGGCTCTCATTCTGGGTTTGCTACCGCACCGCGTGCGCGGGAGCCCTAAGCGCCAACGCCGGGAGTAGCCCCACGACACGCCCCCCTCCCCCGCCCCGCGCAGACACCACCGCGCCCACCACCTAAACTCACCCTCTCAACACGACCCACCGCGCCCAAGCCTCCGATGCCCGACGCCCCACTCAACAAGCCGAACAAACACGGTTACGGCGTCGATCCCGTCCACCACTACGGCTGGATCACGCCCCGCTTTTGGCACGGCATGGCGCCCGGCGCGTTCTGGCGGATGGTCTTTGAGAACCGTTGCAAGGTCTCGGTCCGCGGCGCCCTCACCTGCCTGACGATCACCGGCGTGGGACTGTTTCACCTCGGCGCCAAACTGGCGACCGACCTGACGATGGGCCGCAAGCTGCGGCTCGCCCGCCCCAGCCAGCCGCCCCTGTTTGTGCTCGGCCACTGGCGCTCCGGCACGACGATGCTGCACGAGCTGTTGATCCGCGACCCGCGGCACGTCTTTCCCTCGACGTTCGAGTGCTTTGCGCCGCACCACTTCCTGCTAACCGAGTCGGCCATCTCGCCGCTGATCGGCTGGCTGCTCCCCAAGAAGCGGCCAATGGACAACGTCGCCGCCGGCTTCGACCGCCCCCAAGAGGACGAGTTCGCGCTGTGCAGCCTCGGCCTGCCGACGCCCTACCGCGTCTGGGCGTTCCCCGACCACGGCCCGGTGTGCAGCGACTGGCTCACCATGGAGAACGTCACCGCCGCCGACCGCCAGCGTTGGGGCGAAGCGCTGCGTCGTTTCGTCGGCGCGTTGTCGCTGAAGCGCCCGGGCCGCGTCATCCTCAAGTCGCCGCCCCACACCGCGCGGATCAAGACGATCCTCGAGCACTTCCCCGACGCCCGCTTCGTCCACATCAGCCGCGACCCGATGAAGCTCTTCCCATCGACAGTGCGGCTCTGGAAGTCGCTGTGCGACGTGCAAACCCTCCAGCCCCAGCGCGCGCACTACGACTGGATCGAAGAAGAGGTCTTCTCGAACCTGACCCGCATGTACGAGGCCTACGAGCGCGACCGCGAGCTGATCCCCGCGGGGCGCCTGGTGGAGATGCGCTACGAGGACCTCGTCGCCAACCCAATGGGCGCGCTGCGCGACCTCTACGAAAAGCTCGACCTCGGCGACTTCGCCAGCGCCGAAGCGGGCGTTGCCGAGTATCTTGCCGAAGAGAAGGACTACAAAACGAATCGCTTCGAGCTGCCCGATGAGGTGCGCGAGCGGATCAGCAATCGCTGGAGCGCCTACGCGGAGCGCTGGGGGTATGGCGACACCCCACCACCACAAAACGTCTGAGCCTTGGGCGGAAGCCCTCGGTGCGCCCCGCCGATCGGTTTTCCAATCCAACCGTCTAGTAGGATATAATGGGAGCATGACCGAAGCCCTCGCTACCGCTATCGAATTGCTAAAATCTCTGCCAGATGGCCAGCAAGAGGCCATGGCTCGGCTCGTTATCCAAGAGATCGAGGAGGATCGACTCTGGGAAGCAACCACCGCTGCCCACCCTGAGCGGCTCGCCCAGATCGCGGCTGAAGTCGAAGCAGCCTATCGGCGGGGTGAATGCGAACCGCTCGACCCGGAGACACTGTGAGGTCTCTGCTCACCGATTCCTTTCGCAAAGACCTCGCGGCGCTGCCCACCAGCATCCAAGCCAAAGCGAAGAGTGCGTACGGTCGCTTCGTATTAGACCCTTTCGATCCGACCCTGAGCTTCAAGCGTCTACACACGAAAGAGCCCTGGTGGTCGGTCCGGATTTCTGGCGGCTATCGCGCTGTGGGACGGCGGGTGGACAACGATACGATCGTTTGGTTTTTCATCGGAAGCCACGCTGATTACGATCAGCTACTTTCAAACCGGTAACGGGTTGGTAGATGGCTGCCCAACCCACCGCGCCGCAAGAGATATCGCGAGCGGCTTCTGTTTTTCGCCTCCTCAGACTCGAAGTGGTTGGTGACACGGCTGTCTCCATCTCAGGATCGGCGCCGGACGCCCCCCCTCCAGGCGTCCTCGACATCGTCCCCGCCTTCGGCGCCACCGCGATCCACTACGACCCGACGCTGATCTCGTTCGACGAAGTGAGTGACTGGCTCGACAGCAACTCCACCGGCAGCAACCTCAAAAGCGGCGCCGAGAATCTCGTCGAGATCCCCGTCGCCTACGGCGGCAAGTCCGGTCCCGACCTCGACGCCGTCGCCAAGCACGCCGGCCTCACCGCCGACGAAGTCGTCTGCCGCCACGCCGCGGCGGAGTACGTCGTCGGCGCCGTGGGGTTTCAACCGGGCTTCGGCTACCTCGAAGGTCTCCCCGCCGAGCTGCACACGCCGCGCCGCGATACGCCGCGCACC
>JBGSJY010000611.1:0-6759 GCA_041741515.1 Pirellulales bacterium
CCGCAGCGCCGAGCGCCGCTTGCCCCGCAACGGCGAGGCACATCGCGGCGCCGCTGTAGTACAGCAGCGGGTCGCCGGGCGGGGGCATGGGCGCAACGGGGCGGGGCGGAAGACGGACAGGGGAGCGTCGTCTTTTAGCACCGAGGGGCGTTTGCCAGCAACAGGAGCAGCGAGAAGTAGGCGAGCCGGGAGCGTCGGCGACCGGAGTTAAACGGGCGCCAATGTCCCTCCGGTCGCTGACGCTCCCGGCTCGCCTACCACACTTGCTGGCTTCGCTAGCGTTATTTGGGCGACATGCCCGGTAGGCGGCTGGCCATCTCGATCGCGCCGGACGTGGCGGGGATCTCGGCGAGGTCGTCGGGGCGCCACGCTTGCACGAGGCGCTGCACTGGCAGCGGTCTCAGCTCGGGCTGCTTGAGAAGGGCTTCGCCGTTGTGCTCGAGGACGGCGTGGGCGATAGCGCCGCTGCGCATCTGGCCGTCGATCTCGCCGCAGCCCGCCACGATGACGAGGCCCTTGTCGGTGAGCTCGATGTCGCAGGCTAGCTGCGTATACCCGAACCAGGCGTGATTGGCGGGGTCGTTGAGCCCGTCCGCCAGTGACTGAAACAGGTCCATCGTGAGGTACTTGTACATACCGAGCACCAAGGGCCGCGACAGCCATCCACCACGGAGGTCGATGCGTCCGGCGAAGCTTTCGATCCGCTCGCCCCGCCAGTTCAGCTCAAGCCGTTCCACCGCGCCGCGCTCGGCTTTGAGGCTTTCGAAGTCGATCGTCTTCAGTGCGAGGCTGCCGTTGAGAGTCCCCGAAACGGGCCGTCCGTCGAGCGGCGTCGCTGCGGTGAGGGTGCCGCTGAACTGCTGCGACGGGATGCCGAGCGCTTGCAGCGGCGTGCACGGAATCCATGCCACGGCGATGGGGCGGATGGCTTTCAGTTGGACCTGGCAGACGCCCCCGCTCGGCGTGCTGTCGAGATTGGCGACGAGCGTGTCGCCGCGTTCGCAAGTAAGCTTTGCCGCGCCGGGCAGCAGCGAAGCGGCAACGTGCTGGTAGTCGCCGCAACCGTCGATTGAGAGCGTGTCGATCTGCGCCTCGGCGACAAGGCCTGTCTCGAGAAGCCGCAGCACCAGAGCATCGGCGGGCTGGCGGACCGAGACCGACTTGGCCGAGAGCTTCAGGCCGGCGCCGTTGTTGGAGACTCGCAGGGCGTCGCAAGTCGCAAACTCGCGGCCATCGGCGGCGCTGGTGAGGGTGACCCGACGCAGCTCGTAGACGCCCGGCCGCGGAGTGGCGAACGACTCGCAGTCAATGCTGGCGCCAAGGCCCCCGGCGAAACTCGTAAGCAGATCATCGACGTACCCCGGCCGCAGGCGGCCCGAGGTGAATCCCGCCACCGCTAGCGTCGGCAGCACACAGCCGAGGACGAACAGGACGCGGCAGAGGCGGCGCTGGGTCTTTTCCAACAACATAGTTGAAGGCGGAAGCTGGAAGCGGGAAGTGGGAAGTGGGAAACAGAGCCTTAACGGCCGGTGCTTCCCACTTCCCACTTCCAACTTCCAACTTCGCGCTAGCGCTCTCTTGCCAGCTGGAGGAACAGTTCGTAGCGGGCCTTCATCTCTTCGAGGCTGTCGCTACCGAACTTATCGACCAGGGCGGCCGCGATCTCGAACGCGACCACCGCTTCGACGATGATGCTCGCCGCCGGGACTGCGCAGACATCCGAGCGTTCGTAGCTCGCCACGTCTTCCTGCTTTGTCTGAAGGTTCACGCTTGCCAGCGGCTTGGCGAGTGTACTGATCGGCTTCTTAGCGGCGCGGACGACGAGGGGCTTGCCGTTGGTCATGCCCCCTTCGAGCCCCCCCGCGTTGTTGGTGGGGCGGGTGAAGCCGAGGTTGGGCGTTTCCCGCTGCGCCGGGTCGAAGTGGATGGGGTCGTGGACCCTTGAGCCGGGACGGCGCGCCGCCTCGAAGCCCAGCCCGATCTCGACCCCTTTGATCGCCTGCACCGCCATCACGGCTTGCGCGAGGCGTCCATCGAGCTTGCGGTCCCACTGGGCGTGGGTCCCGAGGCCGATGGGGAGGCCATCGACGCGCACTTCGACGACGCCGCCGAGCGTATCGCCGGCCTTGCCGGTCGCTTTGATGAGTTCTTTAATCGCCTCGTCCCGTGCGGGGTTGAGGGCGTAGATCTCGCTCTTGTCGCGGATCGCGCGGAGCTCGGCGATCGTGCCTTCGACCGGGTCGATGCGCTCGCCGCCGAGTTCGACGACGTAGCCGATGGTTTCGATGCCGAACTCTTTGAGGAGAAGCTTCGCTAAGCCGCCAGCAGCGACTCGGACGGCGGTCTCGCGCGCACTTGAGCGTTCGAGGATCGGGCGGATGCCGCCGAGGTGCTTGATGCTGCCGGTGAGGTCGGCGTGGCCGGGCCGCGGGCGCGGGAGGTCCTCGAGCCGTTCGAGCTTGAAGTCCTTGTTGACGACTTCCAGCGCGATTGGCGAGCCAAGCGACACGCCGTGCCAGATCCCGGTGCGGATCTGGACCTTGTCCGTCTCGATGCGTTGGCGCCCGCCGCGGCCGTAGCCCCCCTGGCGGAGCTTGAGGTCGGCGTCGATGCCGGCGGTGTCGAGCGTCACGCCGGCGGGGAAGCCATCGACCAGGGCGATCAGTGTCTGGCCATGCGATTCACCGGCGGTCCAGTAGCGGAGCATCGGGAGGAGGGGTTAGGGGTTGGGGGCCAGGAGCGAGGGCAGAGGCCGAGCCATTAGTTTAGTTGGGGGGCGGGGGGGCCGCCACGGGCGAGTTTGACGGGGGCAAAGGGAGGACTGATACTTCAGATGCGTGTCGCGTCCCCTTTCTCCGTACCGGGAGACTCCTGCTGTGGAAGCCAGATCCGTCAGCACTGCCGACGCTGTATCGACTGTTTTCGCATTGCCCTTAGAGCAACGGATCCAGCTTGCGCAGGACCTTTGGGACAGCGTGGCACAAGAAACTGGGCCCGAATCGCCACCACTTTATTTGACGGATGAGCAAAGGGCCGAAATCGATCGCCGGCTAGCGGAGATGAAAGCGAACCCGTCGATGTGCCTCAGCGAGGAGGAGTTTTGGCGTCGGGTCCGAGGTGGCGATGACAAGTAGGCTCATCTTCTCAGCTGAGGCCGCTGAGGACGTCGTGGGAGCCCGCGAGTGGTACGACGAGCGTGAGGCGGGCTTGGCTAACAGATTTCTCGATGAGCTTGACGCCTGCTGTTACCTGATTAAGAGCCATCCCACCGCCTTCGGAAAGGTACACCGAGGGTATCGCGGGACCTGCCTGAAGCGATTCCCTTACGTCGTTGTCTATTCAGTGCAGCCAAATGGGGTCTACGTCGTGGGAGTGATGCACACGTCGCACGGCCCGGAAACTTGGCGCAGTCGCTTCGGCTAGTGTGTTATTGCTTCCGGCCTACGATCGTCCTCGATCTGCCTTGCACGGGTGAGCGCGCTCGCAACCATTGCTGTCGGCGCGGCGACGACGCCGAGCCCTACCAGAAGCACGAAGAAGGTGAACACTCGCCCGCCGACGGTGATCGGGTAGACATCGCCGTAGCCGACCGTGGTGAGCGTCACTACGGCCCACCAGAGCGCATGGAAGATCGATGCGAAAGCTTCTGGTTGCGCTTCATGCTCAAACCGGTAGATCCCGGCCGCCGCGACGAAGAACAGGATCAAAGCTACGGCGAGAAACAGCACCAGCTCTTCCCAAGCAATCTTTAGCGCCAGGTGGAGCCTGCGGATAGCGGCGTTGTAGCGAGCCAGTTTGAAGAGACTAAGCAGGCGGATCACCCTCAAGCCGCGGAGCGTCCGTCCATCGAACGCGAATCCCAGTATCGCCGGCGCGATCGCCAACAAATCGACGACACCGAAGAACGAGGTCGCGTACCTCAGAGGCCGCTTCGCGACAAACAGCCGCAAGAGGTACTCCACGGCGAACACGGCAACGGTAACGGTCTCTAACACTCCCAAGACTCGATGCCCAGCGGGCGAAACCTCCGGCAGCGTCTCAATCGCGAAGGCGACCATCGAGACGATGATCAAGCCTTGCACGACAAACGTGAAGAGCCGCCCCGGCCATGTACGAGTCGACTCGACAACCGGTCGCAGTCGGTCTCGGATCTCGTCGAAAGACACGTGCTCACCCCTCCCCTTCAATCACATCCATCAACCGCCGACTGACCTCACCCAGCAGCTCGTCACCGGTAGGCTTGCCGCCGTCGCGGTTGGTGACGTAGAAGACGTCGACCACCTGGTCGAGCGAGGTGGCGATCTTCGCGAAGCGGATCACCACACCGCACTCGTGCAGCGTGCGGGCGAGGTCGTACAGCAGGCCTGCGCGGTCGATCGTGAAGACTTCGATGATGGCGCAGTCGTCCGACAGCGACGTGTCGATCCTCACCTCGTTGGGCATCCCTGAGAGGGCCCGGGCGGCGCGGGCCTTGTCGGCGCCCCAGACCTGCGGCAGCTTGGGCGGCTCGTTGCTGTCGACGGAGTGGACCATCGCGGTGGCGATCCCCTGCACGCGGCGGTTCGCCTCGGCGGCGTTGCTGGCGGCCTTGGGGTCCTCGGCCGTGTAACGCAGCAGGAGCACGTCTTCGGTGAGCAGCGCCGTCTCGGCCGAAAGGATGCCGAGCCCCTTGCTCGAGAGCGCGCCCGCCATGCTCGAGAAGACGCCGCGGCCCGCGCCGTTGGCGACGGCGGCGACCATCTCGACCGTCGAGTCGTCGGCCTCGTAACCGCCCCAAGCATCGACGCCCAGTTTGGCAACGCTATCCGGCGGGGGCGCTTCGCCCGACATAACCCGCGACAGCCGTCGTAGTACGCCAGCCAATGCCCCGTGCGAACGTGTCGGCAAGAACGATTCGGGCAGCGACTCGAAGAGCTCACGGAAGAGCGGCGACTCTTGCTCGGCTTTGTTGAGGAGGTCCCATACCCCCTTGCGGAAGGCGCCACGGCGGTCGTCCGTGGGCACGTCACGATCATCGAGCCGGTCGGCGGTCTTCGAGTAGAGGTCCGCCAGAACATTGACCTTCCAATCGTTGAGCACCCCAGGCCCGACGGCCGCCATGTCCGCACACGTGAGTACGAACAACATCCGCAGCGTCTCTTGCGAACCCACCAGTCGGGCGAAGTCGGCGATTATCGCTGGATCGCTCGTATCGCGGCGGAATGCGAGGTGCGACATGCTGAGGTGGTGCCGCACCAAGAGAGCGAGCCGTTGGGTCTGCTCGTCACTTAAGCCGAGGCGTACGGCGGTCTCTCGGGCGATCTCTTCACCGACGATGCTGTGGTCGCCTTCACGGGCCTTCCCGACATCGTGTAGGAGCAGCGCGAGGTGGAGCAGCTTTGGGTCTTCGACTTCGCGGCACGCGGCGCCGAGGGTGTCTTGCCGCTCGGCGAACTGGGTGGCGAGCTCGACGGCGCGGAGGCTGTGCTCATCGACCGTGAACTTGTGATACTGATTGAACTGCAACAAGCAGCGGACCTCCCGGAACGCGGGGAGCACCCGCTCCAGCACCGTCAGGTCGTGAGCGCGACGCAGGTACTCGGCGAGCCCCTCTCGTTTCTCAAGCGCCTTCATAAACCGCTGCGCTGCGGCGGGGGGCAGGTCGTCCGGCAGGTCGTGGGCGCTGCGGTAAACGGCGTACCAGGTGTCTTGGGCGATCCAGGCGTCGTGCTGACGCGCCAGGTCGAGCATTCGGAGCACTTCTTCGATGCTCGAAGCGAGCTTCACGCGGCCCGCCTGGGTCGCGGCGATCTCGCCGAAGCCGACGCGGTAGTCGCTCGTGATCGACTTCGACAGCACCGGCTGGATGGCCCGCGCCACGGTGCGGCGACGGGTCGCTAAGTCCGAGACCCGACGCGCTAGGAACCACACGAAGCCGGCGTGACGGAAATAGTCTCGCATGAACTGCTCGACCGGTCGCAGCGCTTCGTTCCCCTGATAGCCCAGCGCCTCGGCGAGCCGGAGCTGCTCGTGTCGATTGAGCGTGTCGCTAGCCTGCGTCGCGCCGAACTGCAACTCGTTGCGGACTCGCAGGAGAAAGTCTCGCGCCGAGGTGAGCCGATGGTGATCGAACTTCGACAACGCGCCGGCGGCAAAGACGCGGTCGAGGTCGCTCACGCCGAGCTGCACGAACCACAGCCAACGCAGCAGGTGGATGTCCCGGAGACCGCCACGCGAACGCTTGATGTTCGGTTCGAGCAGGTAAACCGTCTCGCCGTATTTGTTCCGTTCGCCGCGACGGGCTTCGACGAACTCGGCGCAGGCGGCGGCGCCGCGGCGCTGGGTGGCGGCGCGGAAGGTTTCGGCGAACCGTTCGTAGAGCGGCTGCGAGCCGACGACGTGGCGAGACTCCAAGAGCGAGGTCGCGATCATCGCGTCACGCCTGGCGAGCTGCACCGCTTGCTCGGGCGTGCGGAGGCTGTGGCCGAGGTCGAGGCCCACGTCGAACATCTCGGACGTAAGCCGGCGGGAGAGTGTCTCGGCCACATCGGCGCCGGCCGTCGTATGGAGGACCATCAGGTCGATGTCCGAGTGCGGCGCCAGTTGACGGCGTCCGTAGCCGCCGTGGGCCACCAGGACGCACTCGCTCGCCATCCGGTCGGCGTCGGCAGGCGAAAGCATCTCGGTCGCGGCGCGCCACAATCGCACCACGACGGCATCGGCCGCGGACGTTAGCCGCGCACAGACCTGCACGGCGGGGAGGCCAAGCTTATGGGCGGC
>JBGSJY010000612.1:0-14657 GCA_041741515.1 Pirellulales bacterium
GCGTCGCAGCGGACTCGCAGCGGCGCCCCCCGCCCGCAGGGTTGGTCGATGACGGCGCAGAATCGCTCCTCGGGGAGCCCGAACTCAGCGGCGTCGATGACCCGCTCCCAGCTGAGCTCCTGCGGCCGCCAACGGTTGGGCGCCAGCAGGAAGTAGCCGTAGGAGCAGACCGCTGTGGGAAGCCACAAATCCCCGGGAACAGCGACCGTGAGGCGGGTCTGGCGGGGCATTCGGGCCGATTTTGGAGGGAAACTCATGAGCCTGCCGGCATGGTGGCGACCTTAACTGACTGGTAAGATGCGCCTGGACGCGCCGGTGGCGCCAGCGGGTCCCCGCTGCGCCAGGGCCTGTTTCAATTGCGAGATTGCTCGTCCCGTCCCGGGTCTGCCGCGGTCGGGCCGACGCGGCTCTCAGGCCCGTAAGGGGCCGTAGCCGCTTCGAAATAGCTACCCCCTGCCCGCCTTGCCCTATGTCGATCGGCCAGTCGATCCCGCCCGCCTCAACGATGTCTGACGACCAGACGCCCGCCGAGGCTGCCGCCACCCCCGCGGCCCCGCGTCCCAAGCGGGGCGTGCCCAGCGGCTTGTGGTTGCGCTGCGACGACTGCGGCGAAACCGTCTTCCGGAAGGAAGTCGAGCAGCTGATGAGCGTCTGCCCGGTCTGCGGCCGGCACATGTACCTCAGCGCCCGCGATCGCGTGCGGTTCATGCTCGATGAGGGGACCTTCGACGAGTGGGACGGCGACTTGATGCCGGCCGACCCGCTAGGTTTCGCCGATAAGAAGCCCTACGCCGAGCGCGTCGTCGCCGAACAGAAGCGGACCGGCCTGAACGACGCGGCCCTCACCGGCGCGGGCATGATCCGCGGCCGCCGCGTGGCGTTCGGCGTCACGGATTCGGCCTTCATCATGGGAAGCATGGGCTCGGTCGTCGGCGAGCGGCTGACCCGGCTCATCGAACGCGCCACCGAGCAGAACCTGCCCGTGGTGATCGTCAGCGGCTCGGGGGGCGGCGCCCGGATGCACGAGGGGATCCTCTCGCTGATGCAGATGGCCAAGGTCTCCGCCGCGCTGGCGAAGTACGGCGATGCGGGCGGCCTGTTTATCTCGGTGCTCACCAACCCGACGATGGGCGGCGTCGCCGCGAGCTTCGCGTCGCTGGGCGACCTCGTCTTCGCCGAGCCAAAAGCGCTGATCGGCTTTGCGGGTCCCCGGACGATCAAGGCGACCCTCCGCACCGAGCTGCCCGAAGGATTTCAGACGAGCGAGTTCCTGCTGGAGCACGGTTACATCGACCGCATCGTCCGCCGCGCGGACCTGAAGAGTGAGATCGCCCGGACGATCGACTACTGCGGGAAGTAGCGCCTTGAGGTTGGAGAGTCGTTCATGCCGGCGATTGATCCGCGGAACATTGAAATGATGGACCCCATCATGGTGGAGGTCCTGAAGCGACTGAGCCCTAAAGAAACACTCCGACAAGCTCTAGAGTCACACGAGCTTGGCCGGCGTCTTGTCGAGTCGGGCGTTAGAACGCAGTACCCCGATTGGTCTGACAAACAAATTCAGATCGAGATTCTCAGGAGAATGCACGGTGACGCAGTCGCAAATGCTGCGGCGAGCCGTTGAGGTTCTTGAACGACTGGGTATCGACTACGCACTTGTCGGCGCCCTAGCGACCACGACACTTGGCGAGTCACGATTCACAAACGACATCGACATTGTCGTACAGATCGACGTCTTTGACACCGTAATTATTTGTCGAGAATTCCCTGAGCCAGAGTTTTTCTCGTATACGCCAGCGGCAATCGTGGAAGTCGAACGTGGCGGCCAGTTCAATATCGTCCATCCTGCCTCGTCGAACAAAATCGACTTCATAATCGTCGGTGAATCGGGCTGGGCAAGACGGCAACTCAGTCGCCGCCTCCGTCGCGAAGTGCTCGACGCCGGTCTTTGCTACGTCGCGGCGCCGGAGGACATCATCCTTGGAAAGCTCCTCTACTACAAAGAAGGCGGCTCTGAGAAGCATGTCCGTGACATCACCGGAATTCTGCTGAGAAGTGCGTCCCTGATCGACCGGCAATACCTGGATGACTCCGCGAGAGAACTCGACGTTCATGAGGAGTTGCAATCCGTGCTCCAGCGTCTAGCCGAACGAAACGCTTGATTGCGTGCCGCCCCGCGCTACACTTCTCGCGTCCCACAATGCTGCCCCCCCCTGCCCTGCCATTCTGCCCCGCACTGCCGTGCCCCGTTTGCGTTCGTCCCGCTCCCGTTTTGAGCGGTTCCGTCAGGCTTACCTCGCCGGCAAGGTCGAGGCCGACCACCCACCGGGCGCCTCGGACCACGAGGCAGACGCTAAGCGGGCTCCTGCTGAGGTGCGGCAGCAGTACCTGCGGCAGTACATCGAGTGGCTCTGGCCGCACCGCGGGGCGGTCGCCCTGATGATGGGCCTGGCGCTGGCGGTGGCGACGCTCGAAGTAGCGCAGCCGCTGTTCATGCGGTATGTCATCGACAACATCCTCGATACCGACAAGCTGACTAGCGCGGAGAAGATCCATAAGCTCCACTTGGTAGGATTCGCCTTGCTAGCAGTCGTCGTGCTCGATCGCACGCTGGATATCTGGAAGAACTGCCAGCAGCGGCTACTGAACCTGCGTGTTATCCAAGCTCTTCGGCGGGCCCTCTTCGGCCGTCTGCTGCGGTTGCCCTTGGGGCAGCTGACCGACATGAAGACGGGCGGCATCCTCTCGCGGCTGTCGGGGGACATCGACCGTACGACCGGGCTGTTGCAACTCGCCGTCATCTCACCCGGCGTGTCGGCCGTGCGCCTCGTCATCGCGATCGGCATCTTGCTAGCGGTCAACTGGCGGCTCGCCCTCACGGCGATGACCGTCATCCCACCGGCGTTGGTGATCAGCCTGTGGGTCGCCCGTCGTATCCGGCCGATCTATCGCTCGATGCGCAAGGAGAACTCGGAGATCGACGCCCGCGTCAGCGAGACCTTTGGCGGCATCCGCGTGGTGCGATCGTTCCAACGCGAGACGCGTGAGCTCGCCGAGTATCTCGTGGGGCGGCACACGATCGCCCGCAAGGAGTACTTCGCCCAACAGCGCGAAATGGTCCTGTGGAGCAGTTGGGCGATGCTGCTGGCGATCGTGAATGTCGTCATCATCTGGTACGGCGGCTTCCTGCAGATCGCTGGCAAGGCTTCGCTGGGCGATATCCTAGCGTTCCAGATGTACACGTTTATGCTGCTCAACCCGGTGTGGCAGATCGTCAACTCGTTCAGCGAGTTGCAGCGGTCCCTGGCCGGCATGGAGCGCGTCTTCGAGGTGCTGCAAAGCCCCACCGACAAGCCCGACAGACCCGGCGCGATCGAGGCGCCGCAGGTGGTCGAAGAGATCCGCTTCGACAATGTCTCGTTCGAGTACGCGCCGGGGCAACCGGTGATCCGTGGGTTCAACCTCTCGGCCAAGGGCGGGCAGGTGGTCGCGCTGGTCGGCCGCAGCGGCGCCGGCAAGACAACGGTCACCGACCTGGTGGCCCGGTTCTACGACCCGAGCGAGGGCGCGGTGCGGCTCAACGGGATCGACCTGCGCGACTTGCGGCTCGACTCGTACCGGGGCCTGTTGGGCGTCGTGCAGCAGGACACGTTCTTGTTCGACGGCTCGATCCGCGACAACATCGCCTACGGGCGGCCTCACGCGACCGACGACGAGGTCGTCGAGGCCGCCAAGCACGCCAACGCCCACAGCTTCATCACCGAACTCGACAACGGCTACGAGTCGATGATCGGCGAGCGCGGCGTCAAGCTCTCCGGCGGGCAGGCGCAGCGGCTGTCGATCGCCCGGGCGCTGCTGGCGGACCCGCAGATCCTGATCCTGGACGAGGCGACCAGCAGTCTCGACAGCGAGAGCGAGCAGCTCATCCAGCAATCGCTCGACGAGCTCATGCATACGCGGACGACGTTCGTCATCGCCCACCGGCTATCGACGATCGCCTCGGCGGACGTGATCATCGTCATGGCGGACGGCCGCATCGTCGAGAGCGGCGCCCATGACCAGCTGATGGCCCGCGGCGGCCCCTACCGTGACATGGTCGCCCGCCAACGCGACGCGATGCGTGACGAGGCCGCGGTGCTGTTGGAGTAGCCGCTGCCTTCATCAGCCGCAGGGCGTTGGCCCCGGATTTCTGTCAGCGATTTGCTGTCTAGCCGTTCGACGATCAAAAAAAGGAAGTCTTAGCCGCCGATGAACGCAGATGAACGCGGATGCGTGAACCACCATGAACTCAAGTCGGCAGACGCACCTTACTGATTGAGTAGCAGTTGAGACCTCGGCGTTTATCCGCGTTCATCGGCGGCTGCGACGGCGCCAGAGATAGCTCGGTCATTCCCGAGGGAGTCCGGGGGCGAATGGACAGCGGCAGATACTTTCGCGGCGATCTCTGATTGCGGTTGGAACGGCGGTTTTCCCGGCGGTAAACTCCGCGGTATGAAAGGAAATCTGCCTAGCGGCTATCTCGAGACCGGGTTGCGCCCGGGTCCGCGTGAATGGCAGCGCGCCTGGTTCGAGGTGATTTTCGAGGCGGAGACGCTCGCCGGCAAGGCGTTTGATGTCGTGCTCTTGGCGGCAATCCTCCTGAGCATCGCGGCGGTAATGCTCGAGAGCGTCGTCTCAATCCGTGAGGCGTGGGGGCCTTCCCTCTCCGCCGCGGAGTGGGGGATCACCCTGCTCTTCACCGCCGAGTTCGTCGCCCGGCTCTCATGTGTCGATCGGCCACTGCGTTACGTCTTCAGCTTCTTCGGACTGGTGGACATCGTCTCGATCCTGCCTAGCTACTTGGCCGTCTTCCTAGCCGGCGGCCAATCTTTCGCGATCATCCGCACGCTCCGTCTGTTGCGGGTCTTCCGCGTCCTAAAAATGGGCCGGCACCTCTCCGAAGCGAACACCCTCCTCCGGGCGCTGCGGCATACGTGGCCGAAGATCACGGTGTTTCTCACCGTCATCTTCTGCTCGATCATCATCCTCGGCACGCTGATGTACCTGATCGAGCGTGACGCGGGCAGCGGTTTCGACGATATCCCCACGAGCGTCTACTGGGCGATCGTGACGATGACCACCGTCGGCTACGGCGATATCGCTCCGGTGACGCCGCTAGGCAAGTTCACCGCGGCGCTGATCATGCTCTTCGGCTACGCGATCATCATCGTACCGACGGGCATCTTCTCGGCGGAAGTGATGAGCAGCCGCCGCGGCAACACGCGCCTCTGCGAGGCTTGCGGATACAAGTCCCATGACGCGGAGGCCCGCTACTGCTCGGCTTGCGGCGTTGCCTTAGGAAGAGAAGGAACCACTGATGAACACCGATGAACGCCGATGCGGCTGCTACCCGCCGCCCAATCCGCTCTGTCAGCAGCTTGAGCGGGAGGTGGTGACCGCATCCGTGCTTATCCGTGTTCATCTGTGGCTTAGAACAGCGGCGGAAAAGACGAAGGCCAGCAGCAAAATCGTCCTGGGTTCGGGGACAGAAGCCGCAGTGCTTGCGAAAAGGGTCGCTCCGAAGTTCGACGCCCACAAGACGTAGTCGGTGTCGTCGTAGGTGACCCCGTAGCCGTCACGCCAGACGGTGTAGTCGGCGGCGTCGACGATCCCGTTCTGGTTGAAGTCGCCCGTGAGGCCCAGGCCCGTGGCCTCGAGTAGCACGCCGGCCGTCGTATAGTCGATGTCCCAGACGTACCCTTGTGGCAGATTGATCGCCGAAAAGGCGCCGCCGAAGTTCTCGTACGTCAACAGCTCGAAGACATTCCCGACGGCCGGAACGAAGGGTCCGACCAGTGAGACGGACAGCGTGCCGGCGATCGCCGCGTCGCCCGTTATGACGAGTTGGTCGTAGCCGCTGCCGGCCGCCACGCCGCCGAGCTCAAACTGGAACTCGGCGCCGCTCGCCGTGGAGAGTCGGCCGTCGATCGTCAGGCGCCCGACACCATTTCCGGGCGCGATGAGGCCGTCGATGATTTCGACCTGGCCGGTGATCGGGCCGCTGCCGGTGCGGATGTCCCCGGCGCCCGTGAGCGTGCCGCCCCGGACATCGACGTACTGAGCGTCGAGCGTCGAGCTTTGGAGTTGCACGACGCCGCCATCGTTGACGGTGACGCCCGAGAACGTCGTCAGTTTGCCGCCGCTGGCGATGCGGACGGTCATGGCGCCCACAGCGCCGCCGACGGTGACGTCCCACGCCTGCTGCAGTCCCGAAACGACGGCTTCTTTGTTGGCCGCTCCAGCGTTTTGCAGATTGGCCTTACTCAAATAGGTTGGCGTCGCGGCGGCGCTCCACGCCCCGCCGGTGGACCACGCCGCGGATGCCGAGGCGCTCGACCAGTTAAAGGCGCTAGTGACCGGGTCGCTAACATAGAGGCCCGCGGTCTGCCCGCCTCCGCCCGTCGATGGGTTCGGGTCGATGACGACGTTTCTGCCCGCGAGGATATTCGTGCCAATGATCCCGCCGACTGTATTGCCGGGGTCAGCCGGATTGGTGACGTCGAGCACGAGCACCGGGACATGCGTCGCTGTGATGCTGCCGCCCAACGCCGGTATTGTGATCTGATCGACAAAGAATCCCGGCACGTCTTGCAAGAGACCGCCCGATCCAATGATCGAGATGGTGAACTCGGGGTCGTCGAGAGTGACGTCGAAGCCGAGCGCCAACGCATTGAACGTTGATAGAACCGTGACGCTCGCGCCGGTGTCGAAGAAGTACTGCTGCTGAGGCAGGGACACGCCGTCACTGGTGGCGGTCGCGTTGACGAACAGCCCCCCCTGGGTGAGCGTCGGATACTGTGGGTTCTCTTGTGTCGGCTCACCCATCGATAGGCCGAGGATATTGGGGAAATAAGCGGGGGGGCTCGTGAACGACGAACCAGGGTTCAGGAAGAGTTGCGCCTTCCGGGTGATCCCGTTGCCACCGCTGCCCAGAGGCAGAAAATCGATCGCGGGGCTGCGCACCGTCTTGCCATCGAGCTCGAACACTTGCGGCAAGTCGTTGCGGATCCGCGTGGCGTACTGGCTGGCGAACGGCAACCCCAGCACATTGGGCAGATCGGATTCGACCGGGAAGGTCAACGTCGAGGTGTTGGTCTGACCCTGTAGCGCCGCGTTATTCATTACCAGCGTGGAACCGGCTCCCGTCCGGTCCTGCAGGCCGCTGGCGTACAACCCGAACGGATCGTTGACCGTCGCAAACAGGTTGCCGGTGGCGCCGCCGATCTCAATCGATTCGGTGCCGCGATAACCGTCACTTCCGCCAGAAGGGCCGCTTCCCAGCTGGAAGTCGTTGAACGCCTTGTTGGTGAGCAGCGAGAAGCCAGCGCCCGTATCCAGCAGCGCGAGGTCGTACCGATGGCTTGCCGGCCCCAGCAGGCCGCTTGTGGGCGAGGAAGAGGGAGCGGCGAAGAAGTCGAAATTATCGCGATCGAACTCACTCGTCATCGCGATCCCCACCATCGGCAGGAAGCCGTCGATGGGAACCTGCGCAACGGCGCCCGCGCTCAGAGAAAGCGCCACCAGCGCGCTCCATGAGCGAATCGATCCCAACCCGCCTAGCCGCATGTCGATCTCTTTGGCGCCGAAGTCCTCGGCACATCGCCGATTCGAGTGGTAAACCCCTGCTATCAAAGTAGATAGGAGTTACGACGCGGTCAACGATTCGGCGAAAGCGAACACGGCGCCTTGGTAGTGGCCGGGGCGCCGGCGACCCGTCCAGTCGCGGCCATATCGCGGCCAAACCGCAATTAGAGCCACCGCGATAAGGCCCGAAGCCGCCGGCTCAGGGATCGAGACCGTTGCGGGCGCCGTTGCGACGGCGCCGTAGTTCTCGCGCCACTGCGGGTAGGCGCCCGCCGTGAAAAGGTTCCGCTGGTTGTCGCGGTAGACCGTGTAGTCGGCGGCGTCAACAACGCCGTCGTCGTTGAAATCGCCCGGCAGCCCCCCGCCGACGAGGGTATCGACGCGGTCGTTAACCCACGGGAGGGCGACCTGCGCCTGCTTCAGCGCGTCCGAGTCGGGCGTTCCCCAGACCAGGAAGAACGGGTCGGAGGTCTCGAGCCCATCGATGCGGAGCTGCATGGCGATTGCGTAGTAGCCGCTCAGCGGCAGCGTAATGATGTCACCGTCGCCGTTGTCGTCCAAAAAGAAAAAGCGGTGCAGGTGCAGAGCGCCCGAACCGCTCGTCGTTCCGATCGCTGCGCCGGGAACGATCGAGTCGCCGCCGTCGGCCGCCGCCGATCCATTCGCGCCGAACAGCGAGAGCGAATAGTCGGGCGTCGGCGTGGCGCCGAAGTTGGCGGTATCGCCGACACCGTCCCAGTAGAGCAACGTCGACGTGTACCCCCTCGCCGTCATCGGCAGGAAGTCCCAGAACAAGGCTTTGCCGCCCGGCAGTGTCGCCCCGGTCGACAGCGCGGTGAAGCCGGGGTTATTTACCGAGTAGAACTGGTTGAAACGTCCGCTCATGGTTCGGTATGGCAAAATCGCACTCAGATCGTAGCTGTATTCGCCGACGCCAACCTGCCCTGAGTCGTTAAACGGGTAGATGTCAGAATGCTGGGCCAAGGCCGCGGAACCGAGGGTCGCTACGGTCGCGATGGCGATTAGTACTTGCTTCATGCTCGGCAATCCGCTTCTCGAACGCATTTGAAGAACGCCGCGTGCTCGGACGGCCCGAGCACGCGGCGACAACGATGAATCAAGGCCGACGTGTCACGCCAACCACGGCGGTCGCGAGCATCGCCAGGAGCGCGGACGAGGGCTCGGGGATCGAGCCGACAAACTCGACCGCTTCCTCAAAGAACGCGAAGTTGACGCCGCCGACGATCGGATCGGGACCGCCCTGTTCGTAGAGCTCGAGGGCCCCTTCCAATTCTTCGGCGGTCTCGTCATCGACCAGCACGCTGCTCGCGAGCCAGACCATGTAGAACGGATCGCTGTCCGTAAGACCGGCGACCGAAACCACGGGGCTGACAAGGTACACGCCATCCGCAGCGCCACCGGTCAGCCCGAACAGCGGGTGATCGTCCACCGCGCCGCTGCCGTCCGTCGTGGCGAACGGCGTCGGCCCCATCGGCGCGAACGTAAAGTTCACGCCCGGCTGCGCGACCGAAAGGGGCTGGAAATCCACCTGGCCCGTGCCGTCCCAGTAAAAGGCGAGGTCATTAGCGCCGCCGATCGAGAACGGCGACAGCGACAACCCTATGTCGGCGTTGGCGGGCAAGTCATCGCCCACCAACAATCCCGGCGCGGAGAAGAAGCCCGGCTCGGTCCGCTCGAAGTCGTAGCCAAACGGCGGCGTTGGCATGGCGGGATTGACGAAGACCGCCTCGAACGTCTTCGCATCGAGGTCGTAGAACGGGCCGCCCTCTTCGCCCGACAAGTCGTCGGCCGCGCCGATGGCGGCTTTGCCGCCCATCGAACGCAGCAGAATATCGCTGTGAGCGGTCGCGTCTGCTGCAACGCAGGCGAGGCCAGTTAGTGCAAGCGCTTTGGTGAATCGCATCGTTAGCATCCTCAATGATCAAGTCAAAAATAAGCCATCCACAGGAAGGTCATTGCCCTCCCGGAGAGATAACGCCGTGCATCCACCACGGCGATTGATAGCAGCGCCGTTGATCAACGAAACTCGGGCGGGATCGCAAAATTGAATCCCTCGTCGCACCACGCGCCGATCTGCTCGGCCGAGATCTCCTCGACGTGACCGTCGGCGTACAGATAGTTCGCCGTCTTGCCCTGGTGCCGATCGACGACGAGCTCGGCCGTCACCGCGTTCCAGACCTCGCGCTGGCCTGGACCATTCGCCGCCAGGTTCTCTGCGCTGAACCAGTCGTACGAATGGACGTGGTCGTAATTGACGGCCAGCGAGAACTCCGAACCCTCAACCGCCAGCAGCGTCTTATACGTCTCTTGCAAGCGGTTCATGTTGTCGACCTTGCCGTACTGCTCGGCATTATGGGCTGCGATCACCGGCGGCGGCGCGCCGACCGGCGGGCGGTCCTTGCGGCTCAGGTAGCCGTTCAAGGCGTAACTGGTGTCGATGACGCGCACCTCAACGTTCGGATCGAGCGCGCCCGTCGCCTTCGCGCGGTCGTACTCGTCACGCGTCATCACCAGCGCGGTCTCGATCACGTTGCCGGCAGCGTCCTTGCGGCTCACCATCGACTGCTCGACGCGGGCGTGGTGTTCGGGGCAGAGACGGATCGAATCGACCCCTTCCAGGTACGGCGCCAGGGTCCGGATCCAGGAGATATCGCGCTGGTCTTCGTGCGCATCTGCCTCTTCCTCCTCATCATGCCCGTGCTCGTGCCCCGATATGAAGGGGAACTGCCCGCGGTGCACGCCGACATAGCCATGTACGGCTAGGCCGATCTGCCGGAGGTTGTTCGCACACTGGCTGCGCCGCGCGCTGCCCCGCGCCGCCTGGATGGCAGGCAGAAGCATCGCCACGAGCACCCCGATGATGGCGATCACCACCAGCAGTTCGACAAGCGTAAAACCGTTTCGCTTAAGAGACATCATGCGACCTTAGGGGACGCGCTGAGAACGCCGGGCGCCGCACCGAGACGCCCGAGCACGCCGAGGCGGCGCGCGGGGGCGGGTCGTACGATCAACCAGGCTTGCCGACCAATGCCGTCGCTAATGCCAGGCGAGGTTCGGCGCGGAAAGAAACACGACGGGCGCGCCAGCGCAGCGAAGCGACTAGCAGGCGAGAACCGACGTGACGATCGCGCTAGGCGATCGGCGGGCCGCGAGCGGAAGTCGCGGGGAGAGAGAGCGAGGGCGCCTTCGGGTCCGATTCGGGACGCGACGGGGCTGACGCCCAAACGACCACAACCGGGATCTCAACCGTTGCCGTCGCCGTCTTCAACTGGGCCAAGAGTCGGCACACGTCGCAGTCAGCGTCGTGCGGCTGAGGGAGCTGGGAGTCCGCTGGGAGGTCAGAAGAAGCGCTCGGCTGATCCGTTCGGTGGCTCCCGTCCTCGTGGTGGCAGAAGAGGCAAGAATCTTCCTCCGCCCCGCCACAGCAAGCCGCTCCGCCGCAGCACGTGTCGAGGCAAACCAGCCCGTGGAGCCCGTCACCCACCGCCGCCAGCAACGCGTAACCCACCGCCAGCGCAGCCGCGAGCGATCGCAGAGCGAAGCGGCGGCGGGTGGAGCGGGCAGGCATGGCAAACGCGGTAGAGGCCGAAGCAACGATCCGCTATTCGACAGGTTGTCTACGGGGCGGAAGGTCTGCCTTCCAGAGTAGGCATGCCCACTTTTTTCGGCAATCTGAAAAATCCGCCAGAAAGTCCCGAGAGGGTGACCCGGCGAACCTTCGCAACCCCGTTGCGGTCCCGGTCAAGAGCCGGTACCCTACGGTGCTCAGGGCGAAAGCCCTGGCCGCTCCCTTAGCTCAATCGGCAGAGCAATTGACTCTTAATCAATGGGTTCTAGGTTCGAGTCCTAGAGGGAGCATCAGCCCGAAGCCGTTGCTGCAAAAGAGTTTGCAGCTGCGGCTTCGCTCGTTTCTACGGACTCAGTTTTGGGCCCTGTTACCCGGAGTGTTACCTGCCGCATCGCTTCGGCCAGTTCCTTCGCGTCTTCCTCGACGTAGTACCGCATCGTCGTCGCGATGTCTTTGTGGCGCATCAGCGTCTTGAGCCGCCCAGGTAACAGGTCGCGAGACCACTGCGTCCCAAACGCTCGCCGCAAGTCGTGAGCACTGGCGGACTTGGTGTCCCCCACCTGCACGCCAGCGGCCTTACCTATTGCACTGATCTTCCGCGAGACGGTGTTCAGCGTCCAACGGACTGAGAAGACCCTGCCCTGCCGCTTGTCGGCCGGTACCGTCTCTAGCAGTTCCACCAGCTCAGGAGGGATTGGCGCTACCCGGTTGCGCTTCCCCTTCTCGACTGAGCCAGGGATTCGCAGCATCGGCACAGGGCCCCCCATGTCCACGCTTATGGCATCCGTTCGCTCATCCCACGTCATGGTCAGCGATTCGCCCAAACGCAAACCAGAGGCCCGTAGCGCCTTCAAGTAGAACGTCCAAGCCGCAACGTCTTCGGGGTTCTTTATGACCTTCGGGACAGCCGCGATCATGCGGTCAAACTCATCACCAGTGACCGGTCGCCCTTTCATGGTCTCAGCGCCGGCGGACCCCTTAGGCGGCCGGCAGTCCGGCACTTCCGCAAGGTACCCTTGCGACTTGGCCCACCTGAAAGCCGCTTTGACGTGGCGAAGGTAGCACGCCACAGAAGCCGGCTTCAGACCTTCCCGCCGCAACGAGGCCTTGAACTCCGAAACCTGCACCGTCGTCACGTCGGCAATCCCTCGCGGCCTGCAAACCCGCTGATAGGCCTTGAGCGAGGAGCTGTAGGTTGCCGCGGTACTAGGTGACAGATCGGCCAGGTGGTGATCGTGGAACAAGTCAACGAAGGCTTCCCAGCTCAGGCGGTTGGGCTGAACATACCGGCCCTCCTGCAACTCTGCCTCCCACTTTGCAGCCTTTTTCAGCGCCTCCCGCTCGTCCGTCGTCCCGGTGGACAAGGCAACTTGCTTCCGCTTCACCGGGCAAAAGTACCGCATCATCAGGTTCTTGCGGTCCTTGTACGGGAGCACGTGAACTTTAATTCGCTGATCCATTCAGTCTGCCTGCAAAGGCGCCCCACTGGACTCCGGTTGGTGCAACCCTGGCGGGTCTCGGAGCGCAGCGGGCGCGGTAGTGATATTGTCACGCGGCCCGCACCAAGAGGGCCGCCGATTCGATTATCTGCGGTGGTCAAGAGCTACCGCATCGTTCACCCCGCCGAACGGGCGTCGTTAGCCGGCGGTGTTCACTGGGCGCGTGGGACACCTCCGCTTCGCTTTGCTCGCGGCAATCATCCGCGACGGTCAAGAGTTGCGGAGGCATTCTGCCCAAATAGCGGCAAGCCGATGGTCCGCGTGGCATGCCCTCAGGCGGGCCATACGGCCCGCGGTCGCTATACATCAAAGTACGCGTTTTCCTGGAGCCAACGACGCAACCTTCGACCCTTTCAGCTTGTTTTCTAAGGGATTGCATCTAGTCGCAGCAGCCCGCAGAAGAAAATCTCTACGCCATGGGACCTCCCGAACCCTTCGCACAGCGGTTCACTCTCTGGAATCGCTTAACAGGCGGCGGTGCCCCAACCGCTAGGGCCGTCGCCCCGGTCGTCACCCACGATCTAGCGGCTGGCAAACTCCAGTGTACGGGCGTATCCTTCGGCGATCGTGACGCCGCTCCAACGATTCGCCGCCCTCTCTGCCGACCACTTCACCATTGCCGAGGTGGTGCGCGACCTCGAAGCGGAATGGGGCGTCGGCGCTCCGGTCGAGAAGATCGCCCATCGGGTCGGGCTGTCCGAGCTGGTTGTCGTCACCGCGTTGATCGACTTGGCGGCCGTTGGCTTGGTGACGTGGGTGCCGGTTGAGCGGGTGGCGTTCTTTGAGGCGGGGTCGCCAGTGCTTGGAACGATCGAGTGACTAACCCGGATGGAGAACGATGATGCCCACCGCTGAAAATCCCGACACCGGCTCGCGGCTCAGGAAGCATGGCGAGCCAACCGTCACCGTCTCCGTCAAGCTACCGAAGTCGCTGGCCACAGCGCTGGCCCTGAGAGCGACGGCCAACCGATTGAACCGATCGGAAGCGGTGAACGCAGCCGTAAGGGACTGGGTGGCGAATCACTGAGGTGATCTCGGCCTGTGGTGGCAAGCCCGCCGGTTGCTGCCCATACTGCGGCAATGATCCGCTTGCTCGCTGTCGCCGTTCTGCTCTGCCCCACCGTCGCCCACGCCTGGAGCGAAGGCGGCCATCACCTGATTGGCCTGCTCGCCTATCACCTCCTGGACGATGCCGAGAAGGTCGCCTTCCAGGATTTGCTGACGCACCACCCGCGTTTCGCTGAAGACTTCAAGGTTCCGGGCAATGTCACCGATGCCGACCGGTGGCGGGCAGGTCGCGCCGGCTACTGGCCCGACGTGGCACGGCGGCAGCCGGACTACAACCGGCCGAACTGGCATTGGGAAGATGCCGTGACGCTCGTCATTGGCGACCGCCGCGAAGTCCAGCTGCCGAACCACGTCACCCGCCTGCCGCGCCTCGCGGATCTCGACTCGAAGGACCTCCACGCCTCGCAAGCAATCGCCCTCTGCCAGCGAGTCATGGGCGACCCTACGGAACCGCCCCCAGACCGCGCCCTTGCCCTCTGCTGGCTCGGCCACCTCGTTGCCGACGTCCACCAGCCCTGCCACGCCGGATCACTGTACGCGGCCGTAGTGTTCCCCAGAGGCGACCGTGGCGGGAACTCGATCGAGACTCAGCAGCGGGGGAACCTCTACGCCGTTTGGGATCGGCTGCTAGGTCCGCGCTACAACGAGACCTCAGAGAACCGGCGCTTCGGGGAGATCGTCAACGACGCCGAATTGATGGCCCGTGGCGAGAAGGCTGCCGAGAAGATGGACCCGCTCGACAGGGCAATCGCATCTAATCACGCAGCGATCCCGGTAAGAATGGCTTGAAGGGTGTTGTTGTTCCACCCGGCGCGGAGCCGTTTCCCGCGGAGAGTCTCACGGAGGGTGGTGTCCAGCTTGAGGATCGAGAGCGCCAG
>JBGSJY010000613.1:0-3737 GCA_041741515.1 Pirellulales bacterium
GGCTGGCGGCCGAGGACCCGAGCGTCGCGGCGATCGCCAGCGAGCAAGCGGGCCGCCGTCACGGCCTGGAGGTGCTGGCCCGGCACATCGAGGACCAGAAAGACAACGTCACGCGGTTCGCCGTCATCGGCCCGGTGAGCACCTATCCGACCGGCGCGCCGAAGTCGGCGGACGACAAAACGGCCCTGATGTTCGAGCTCGCCCACGAGCCGGGGGCCCTGGCGGACGGGATGGCGATCTTCAAGCGGCAGAAGCTGAACCTGACCTGGATCGAGTCTTTTCCGATCCCCGGGAGCCGGACCGAGGACCTTTCGGGGGGGCGTTACCTGTTCTTTGTCGAGCTCGTGGGGCACCAGGCCGACCTCCGCGTCCGGCGGGCGGTGGGGTCGCTAGAGAAAAAATGCTTGCAGCTTCGCGTGCTGGGGTCCTACGCGCGGGCCAAGGTGCTGGGTTAAAGTGCTGGGCTCTCGCGAGCCGGGTCGTCCTCGACCGCGGCCGTAAGCGGGTACCAGCTGCGCCGCGGTGGGGGACGACGCGGCTCACGCCCGAATGAAAGCCCCCCTTGCACGTCCGCAGTCACCACCCCCCTATCATGCTCATCATCCTGCGGGAAACCGCGACCGACGCGCTGATCGACCATGTCGTCGAGCGTGTCGAGAAGCTCGGCCTGAAGCCGCACATTAGCCGCGGCACCTATCGCACGGTGATCGGCGTTATCGGTGACGAAGAGATCATTCGCTCGGCGCCGCTGGCGGCGATCCCGGGCGTGGCGGAGGTCGTGCCCGTACTGCCCGAGTTCAAGCTCGCCAGCAAGACCGCCCATCCCGAGCCTTCGATCATCTCGGTCGGCCAGGGCAAGACAGCGGCCAAGTTCGGCGGCGGGCATATCGGAATGATCGCCGGTCCCTGTGCGATCGAGTCCGAGGATCGCCTCGACGAAATCGCCGGCAAGATCAAGGCGGCCGGGGCGACGGTCCTCCGCGGCGGCGCTTACAAGCCGCGCACGAGCCCCTACTCGTTCCAGGGGCTCGGCGATGAGGGCCTCAAGGTTCTCCGCCGCGTCGGCGACAAGCACGGGCTGCCGGTCGTCACCGAGGCGATCGACCCGCGGCACGTTGAACTCGTGGCTGAGTGGAGCGACATGATCCAGCTCGGCGCGCGGAACATGCAAAACTTCGTGCTGCTCACCGAGGTCGGCAGGACGAACAAGCCCGTGCTGCTGAAGCGCGGTATGGCGGCGACCGTCAAGGACATGATGATGTCCGCCGAGTACATCCTCTCGCAGGGGAACTCGAACGTCGTGCTCTGCGAGCGCGGCGTGAAGGGCTTTGATAACGCGTGCCGTAACATGTTCGACGTGGCGGCGGTGCCGCAGGTCCACGCGATGTCGCACCTACCGGTGATCGTCGACCCGAGCCACGCCACGGGCCGCCCCGAGCTGATCCCGGCGTGCGCCCTGGCGGGCGTCGCGGCCGGCGCGGACGGCGTCCACATCGAAGTTCACAACTGCCCCGAAGACGCAATGAGCGACGGCCCCCAGGCGCTGCTACCCGAGCAGTACGCCGAGTTGTGCCAGCAGATTAAGAAGGTCGCCGAAGCGATAGGCAAGGCAATTTAGCCACAGATGAACGCTGATAAACGCGGATGTCGAACATCGGGGCGACGCGACATCGATTGGCGAAGTGAGATTTCAGATAAGTTTCGTAGCGATTAGCTGGCTGAATAATTTTCATAGAACCGGCTGACTTGATCGCTGGATAGAGCGGCGGAAACGGCATCCGCGTCCATCTGCGATCATCTGCGGCTAAAAAAGAAGTGCGAGAGAGTTCCATGCGAAAGACACTGATCGCCGGCAACTGGAAGATGAACACCGACCGCGCCGCGGCGGTTGCGCTCGCGAAGGGCGTGGCGGCTGGCGCTGCGGAAGTCGATGGCGTGGACCTCGTGGTCTGTCCGCCGGCGATTTACCTGACGGCCGTCAGCGAGGCCCTCGCCGGGAGCCCCGTCGCACTGGGCGCTCAAAACGCCTACTTCGAGGACAATGGCGCCTACACCGGCGAGACGTCGATGGCGATGCTCGCCGACGTCGGGGCCGAGTACGTGATCCTCGGCCACAGCGAACGCCGCCACGTCTTCGGAGAGTCCGACGCGGACGTCTCCAAGAAGACGATCAAGGCGCTCGCGATCGGTCTCGCGCCGATCGTCTGTGTCGGCGAGCTGCTCGGCGAGCGCGAGGCGGGGAAGACGGCTGAGGTGATCAAGACCCAGTTCGAGGGGTCGCTCGACGGCGTCACCGTCTCCGACATTCCGCGGGTGGTCATCGCTTATGAGCCCGTCTGGGCGATCGGCACCGGCAAGGTCGCCAGCCCCGAGCAGGCCGAAGAAGTCCACGCTGACCTTCGCCGCTTGCTGACCGAGCGTTACACTGCCGACATCGCTGAGAACGTCCGCATCCTCTACGGCGGCAGCATGAAGCCGGGCAACGCGGCCGAGCTGCTGGCGAAGCCCAACGTCGACGGCGGCCTGATCGGCGGCGCCGCCCTCAAGGCGGAAGACTTCCTCGGCATCGCCAAGGCAAAGTGAGAACAGCTGAGGGACGAGGGGCTAGGGACGCGGGAAAGGCCTGAGGCTTGAGGGCGCTAGTGCTCGTGAGACTTGAGTCACCGACGCCGATCCTCAAGCCTCACAAGCGAAGCGGTCTCAGGACTCAAGCCTGTCCCTCGTCCCCCGTACCTAACCCCTATCCCCTCTAGTATGTCCACCTTTCTACAGTTCATCCCGCCCGTGCTCGTTCAGCTCGTGCTGGCGGTGATGGCGATCTTCATCATCCTGCTGGTGCTGGTGCAACGCGGCCGCGGCGGCGGTTTGGCGGGCGCGCTGGGTGGCCCGGGCGGTTCGAGCGCGTTCGGCGCCAAGGCAGGCGACACGTTCACGAAGATCACGGTCGTTGCGGTCTCGATCTGGATCGTGCTCTGCGTTTTGGCCTCGTTCTGGGCCGCTCACCGCGGCGACGCCTTCGGCGCTTCGGACGCCGACCTCGCGGGAGCGGTCACGGCGGTCGACGAGGGGGGGGCCGACGAGCCGGGCCTCAAGGCCGACGGGAATGGGGCCGACGGGAATGGGGCCGACGGGAATGGGGCCGACGGGAAGGACGCCGGCGGGAATGACGCCGAGACGGCCGCGGCGACGACCGAAGCCGCCGAAGAAGCCGCTGACGAGTAAGGGCGCGCGTCGTTACTACAGGCGATCGAAGCGCCAGGGAGAAATCGTCGATGCTGCTAAGTATGACCGGCTTCGGCGAGGGGCGCGCCGAATCGCCGACGATCGTGGTCGTCGCCGAGGTGCGGAGCATCAATAACCGGCACCTTAAGATCAGCTACCGCTCGAGCGACGGGTACCACAGCCTCGAGCCCGAGGTCGAACGCTTGGTGCGCGACCGCGTTCGCCGCGGCACGGTGCAGCTCAACGTGCGGGTCGAACGCCGTTCGCACGCCGGGGATTACCGCATCAACAACGACGTGCTGCTGAACTACCAGGAGCAACTGACGAAGCTCGGCGGCGTTCATACCCAGGTGCCGATCGACAAGCTGCTGACGCTCCCCGGCGTGATCAGCACGCCCGACGCCTCCAGCGCCGACCCTGAGGCCGACTGGCCGGCGATCGAGCAGGCGATCCTCGCCGCTCTGGAAGCGCTCGACGAAATGCGCCGCCGTGAGGGAGAGGCCCTCGCCGCCGAC
>JBGSJY010000614.1:0-2190 GCA_041741515.1 Pirellulales bacterium
GCCGCGGCGACCGCCAAACGGTCGGCGACGTCCGTCCTGATTTGCATCGCGCCGCCGCCGCCCTCTTTCGCGTCGGCGGACAGCTTGCGTAGTTGGGGCTCGACGGCGGCCAGCGCGCGGGCGCGTTCGGACGGATCGGTCAGCGACGAAGCCTGATCGACAAGCGCTTCAAGCCGCAGCAGCGGAATCCGCTGCTTGAACGCCGCCGACACCAGCGGATCGTCCTGGGCTCGCTCCAGATAGTCGGCCACCAAGTCGCCGTGACCTTCGGCGCGGAGTTGCGCGACGAATCGTGCCGCGATGTCTTCGGCGGGAGCGGCGGTCGCGGCCCCAGCGTCGGCGGCTAACAGCAGGATGCCGGCGGCCAGCGGCCCCGTCAATCGACACAGCGCATCCGGCGATCGACGCAGGGCGCCCGACGGGCGAGAGAGAAGGTCGGCGTTACGGGGCGACGAGAAGCTCACGTCCCTATTGTGCACGCCGTCGAACATGCCGGCCACTGTCAGTCGGCGGTCGTCCGGGGGAGAACGCCGGGGGCGAGCGTCGGCCCGCCTTCCCAAGCGGTACAGGCTGCCTATTCGCCCATGAACCCATTCACCAATTGCACGGGCCTCCCGCCCGAGTCATCGCGTCGTCACAGCTCGTTCACAAAGCCACGCAGCCGCGACATGAAACCCTCGGGGAGCGGCACCTCACGGAGCGAGTCCTCGGGAGCGTCGGCATCGACCGGACCGGCGACGGGGGCGACGTACTCGTCGCGGCCCGGCACGTTGGTCGTACTCGACTCCCGCCGCGGCATGGCCTTGCCGGCGACATAGGACGCATCGACCCCATCCAATAGGCCCCCGTCCAATAAGCCACTATCGGACGGGCTCGACGAGTAGAACGGATCAAAGGCCATAACGGCGCTCGGGGTCTTGCGTGAAGGGGCGCCGTCTCCGACGGCATGTGGGCGATGGTGGTCCGCCTACGCGGGTGTCAATTCAGGGTGGCTCACTCAAGAGGGCTCATGCCCCCAGCAGGGTCTGTCTTGCCGTCGTTCGTTGCTGTTGATTCGCTCGGGTATCGCTTCGCTTATCGCAGTTTTGACCACGGATTACACGGATATCACGGATTTCTGAGAACGCCTCCGGCGTTATTCCAGATCCGTGCTATCCGTGTCATCCGTGGTTCATTTCCTTCTCGCCAGAGCCTCTTATCAGAAAAAGGGCAATCACCGCGAAACCGCATGGCTCCCTTCGCCCTTCAGCAGCTCTTCCCGCAATCGTTGCCGTCCGCGGCTGACGCGCGACAGGATCGTCCCCAGCGGCGCGCCGAGCGCGTCGGCCGTCTCTTGGTGCGTCAGCTCGCCGACGATCACCATCAGCAGCGCTTCGCGCATCTCTTCCGGAAGCCTCGCCAACGCGGCCTGCATCCGATCGGTGTAGCCTTGTTCGAGCGGGTCCTCGTCCTCGATCGAATAGTCGAGGACGTGGTCGCCGGAGGTCGCCGGCAGCGTCCGCCCCACGCGCCGCCAGCGGTCGGCCGAGCGCCGACGCAGAATCGACGCCAGCCAGGCCCGCTCGCCGCGGCTCGAGTCGAAGCGGTCGCGGCTGGTCCAGGCGCTGCGGAACGTTTCTTGGACAATCTCCTCCGCGTCGTGCGCATCGCCGATCAGCCGGTACGCCAGCCGATAGAGGGCCGGGCCGTGCTCGTCGACAAGCGACTGGAAGTCGGTGCGGTTAAGAGCCATCCGCAGCTCTGTGGTGGTCGGTTGCCCGCAGCGAGGGTTTGCATCGTCCTGCCCCCCTGCCGCGGTCGTTCTGATGAAGATTTCGCTAGGAAAGTGGTCCGCTATTGCCCATCACGGGTGACGCGGCCGGAGAAAATCGGCCCGGCTCAGCGCCGGCCCCTCTCGTTGGCGACGCCTAAGTCGTTGTGGTGTATTCTATTACGGACGGCTCCAATCCCCAAAGAAATTGGTTTCCCCGGCGAATTGTGCGGTTTCGCAGCCCTTCTGAGCGCCGTTCTACCCGCCCCGCCGGTCGCTACGGGACCGGCCGCGGGGCCCTTCGCTGGCCCGCTCATTGGCCCAGCCTTCGCCTGGCCGCTCTGCTGGGGAGCCTGCTACTGGTGATCGGCTTGATGGCCCGGCTGCGAGAGCCGGAAACCCACGCCGCCATCGGCCGGGCCCTCGGCCCGGAGGGAGCT
>JBGSJY010000615.1:0-3251 GCA_041741515.1 Pirellulales bacterium
TGAGGACGCCGTTGCGGAAGCTCCAGCCGGCCGACTCGACGGCAGCGTCGTCTTCGACCGGCATGCTACGCATCTCCCCGAGGCGCGGGACTTCTAGGCGGGCGCCGCAATCGCAGACGGCCGTGCCGCCGGCTTGGCTGGCGCTGACGGGGACCGACTTGCCGCAGCCACTGCAGGGAAGGAGGTAGCGGGTGCTCACAGACGTGGCTCGACGGGAGGCGTAGTGAAGGGGCTGCTTGATGAGGGGCGGCGGACTAACGGGCGGCGATGGGGATCGACGGGGGCGGGTTTCAACCGATCGGGACACGATTGAGGCATTGTCGGCGCCAGCGACTCGGGCAGCAACCCACGCCCCGCGGAGCACGAATCGCCACGGTTTTCCGTCCCCGAGGGTAGACCCGTGACGGCCCGCGAATAAAATTAGGCGGTCGAAGGAGCCGATCGCAGCGAACCTCCCCCAGGGAGCGGCCGCGAAGTGAGGAGGCGACGACGCGAGCCGATACTCCGAGGACTGACACTCCCAGGACTGCCACTCCGAGGATTGATGGTGAAGGCGAGCGCCGTCCCAGCTTCCGATCGCGAGCGAGACAACCCCGCCTAAGCCAACGCTCCCCGCGCTGCAACTCGAGCCCGCCGAGACGAGAGTCGCTGCAACCCGATCCTCTCCCGCCGGAAACGAAACAGTTTCGCTCAGCCAAGGTTAGCTCTTGCTGACTTCGGATGAAGCCCACTGGGATTAAGCCAAATCGGATAGAGGCAACGAGTAAGCGCAATCGCGGAAGTCTGGATTCCCTACGGATGGGTTTTACGGATGGGTCTCCGAGTGGGCTGGTCAGGAGATACCGGTCGGGGAAGAATTAACGCCGAGAAGGATGTTGGAGCCTGCTTCGAGGGGTTGATCATCTGTGTTGTTTGATTGTGAGCGTTGCATTTGGTTGGAGGCGGTGAGAAGCAATCGACTGGACTAGATCGGTTGGGCTTGAGGTGGTGGGGTAGCAGGTGGTGGGGCAGTGTCGTGCGAGTGGCCTGTCTGCCGGCGAGCCTTCCGCTGCTAGCTCGGTCCCCTTGCAGCTCGGTCCTGTCCTTCAGTACCTGTCCCCCAAGTCCTATCGAAAGCAAACCGTCTGCGTAGCAGGCAAGGTCGCCGCAGTGGCAATCCCTTGCCATTTGCCCGCGGACATAAGCCTCGACACGCGTTGGTGTTAGACTTCCCTACCCGTCTGCTGCGATGCCTGTCGATTGGGGTGAGTGTCATTCAAGAAGGCGCGAGGACGAAGCAAATAGACAAAGACAACCCGCGAAGGCGCCAAGCAGCCGGCCGAACCCCCTCGGGGATGCCAGGCGTGCCGAAGTCGCCCCGCGGTCAACCGAAAGCCCTCAGGGCCCGACGCGTGCGGCCGGCGTGAACGAGCTGGCGCCGCGAGCAAGGCCCTGATCCTTGAGGTTTCGGTTTTTTTGGAGAGCAACGCCCACCGCGGCCGCGTAACCCTCTCGTCGCGACCAGCCTTCGGGTTGATCGTCCCCAGAGCGACCAGACGCGACATCGGTGGCAGTGATGAGCATCCGTAGCTGAGCGGGCGGAATCGGCCCCCATTGCGGAATGCTTATCACGGCGCCTCTCTTCCCGTTTCCCGGGGTGTCCCCGGACCTGAACTCATACCGGCCCGCCGCAGGCAAAGCCCCGCAGGGGCGGCCGGACATCTTCGAACGCGTTAGGAGCGCAGAGCTTTGTACGACGCACTGCTAGACAACGACCTGGACGAGGCGGTAGACCCCGAGATGGGAGGCCGCCATTCGGCCCGTGACGAGGACTCGGGCGACGACGAAGCGTCGCTGCGTTCGGCCGTCACCGCCGGCGCCCACCGCGACGACGAACCCGACGACGAAGAAGACGGCACCGGCCTCTTCGACGGCGAAGCGAATGACTCGTGGTCGGATGACCCGGTCCGCATGTACCTCACGCAGATGGGCGAGATCCCCTTGCTCACCCGCAAGGAAGAGATCTGCCTGGCCCGCCGCATCGAGGTCACGCGCACCGCGTTCCGCCGCAAGCTGCTGGCGTGCGACTACGTGATGCGGGCGGCTTACCGCACGCTCGACCGGGTCCACAAGAACGAGCTGCCGTTCGACCGCACCGTCCAGGTGAGCGTCACCGACCGGCTTGAGAAGGACCAGATCCTCGGCCGCCTGCCGCACAACCTCAAAACCCTGCAGGTGCTGCTCGACCAGAACGCGGACGACTACCGCCTGGCGACCAGCAAGTCGGCCAGCATGAAGGCCCGCCAAGAGGCTTGGAAGCGGCTGGGCCGCCGGCGTTGCCGCGCGGTGAAGCTGATCGAAGAGCTCGGCCTCCGCACGCAGCGGATCGAGCCGATGATCAACGAGCTGCGGAAGTTCCACCGCCGCGTCGAGCAGCTCCGCTCGCAGATGGACCAGATGAAGAAAGACCGTCGGCCGATGTCCGAGCGCAAGCCGGTCATCCAGGAGTACCGCACGATCCTCCGTTCGCTGCAAGAGACCCCCACCAGCCTGCGGAACCGCGTCCGCCAGTTGCGCCGCGTCCACACCGAGTACCAGCGCGCCAAGCGGGGCCTCTCGGAGGGGAACCTGCGTCTGGTGGTCTCGATCGCCAAGAAGTACCGCAACCGCGGCCTGTCGTTCCTCGACCTGATCCAGGAAGGCAACGCCGGCCTGATGCGGGCGGTCGATAAGTTCGAGTACCGCCGCGGCTTCAAGTTCTGCACGTACGCCACGTGGTGGATCCGCCAGGCCATCACCCGAGCGGTCGCCGACCAGAGCCGCACCATCCGGATTCCTGTGCACATGGTCGAGACCATGAGCCGCGTGCGGAACGTCTCACGGGCGCTGCTGCAGAAGCTCGGCCGCGAGCCGACGCTCGAAGAGACCGCCAAGGCGGCCGACTGCACGATCGACGAGGCGCGTCGCGTCCTGGCGATGAGCCGCTACCCGATCAGCCTCGACCGCCCCGTTGGCAACAGCGAGGACAGCCAGTTCGGCGACCTGCTGCCCGACAACGGCGCCGAGAGCCCCGCCAACGGCGCCGCTCAAGAGATGCTCCGCGGCCGCATCACCGACGTCCTCAAGACGCTCAGCTACCGCGAGCGCGAGATCATCAAGCTCCGCTACGGCCTGGGCGACGGCTACAGCTACACGCTGGAGGAAGTGGGCCACATCTTCAAAGTGACCCGCGAACGCATCCGCCAGATCGAAGCCAAGGCCGTCCGCAAGCT
>JBGSJY010000616.1:0-12242 GCA_041741515.1 Pirellulales bacterium
GTCCGGCTGGCGGAGCGGCGTCTCCGGCTGATTGTCGGCATGCCAATCAACGGTGGCGCCGTGCTGCGTCCCAGCGACGAGCCGCTTGTGGCGCCGGTGTCGTTCGACTGGAACCGCCTGGCGAACACCGCCGTCGAGGCCCGCCCCGAGCTGCGGGCGCAGCGTTGGCGGATCAAGGAGCTCGAACTCGAACTCATTGCCGGCCGCAACCTGCTGATGCCGGACCTCGACGTGGTCGGCCGGTACCGCTGGCGGGGTTTCGGCGAAGACCTGGTTTCGCAGTCCAATGCACCGTTTTCCAGCGCCTACGGCGACCTGACCAGCGGCGACTACCAGGAGTGGCAGCTCGGCGTGGAGATGCAGGTCCCGCTCGGCTTCCGTCGCGCGCACACCGCGGTGCGGAACACGGAGCACTCGCTGGCGCGGTCGCGGGCCATTCTCAAGGAACAGAAACGTGACGTTGTTTACGGCCTGAGCAACTCGATCATGGACGCCCAGCGCGCGTTCGGCGTCGTGCAGGCGCAATACAACCGTTTTCAGGCCGCCGAACGACAGATCGAGGCCCTCTCGAAGCTCGAGATCGCTGGCGAGACCTCGGTGGACCTCAAGCTCGAGGCCCAACGGCGCGTGCTCGACACCGAGATCCTGTATCACCAGGCGGCGGTCGATTACATGCTCGCGCTCCGAAACGTCCAGTTCGAGACTGGCACGCTCCTCGACTACAACAATGTCTTCTTGGCGGAAGGCGCGTCGCCGGCTTGTGCCTACCAAGACGCAATCGACCTGTCGCAGCGCCGCACCAAGCCGCTGGACTACACACGGCGCGACGCGGTGATTTCAGCGGGACCGGCGCTCTGACACGCGACTCACGCGCAAGCGGCGGCGCCACTCAGCAGCCAAAGTGTCGCCGGCTCGGGCACAGGGACGGCACAGGCGGTGGCGCCTTCGCTGCCGTCCCAGACGGCATAGGCGGTCGGGGGGTATCGTCGCGAGGCCGTCATGCCAACCGCTGTAACGGCCGCGCCGGTGGTGACGGGTTTGGTAGCGATGGAAAGGTCACTCGTTGTCGGCGTACTCGATCTGCACGCGGACGATCGCGTCGCGTTGCGTGTGGAAGGCGTCGAGCACGGCGGGGTCGAAGTGCTCGCCGCGCCCTTCTTCGAGGATTTCCACGCATTTGGCCATCGGGAAGGCCGCTTTGTAAGGTCGCCGGCTGCTTAGCGCATCGAACACGTCGGCCACCGCTGTGATCCGCCCTTCGATCGGGATGTCCGCTCCCGCCAACCCGAGCGGGTAACCCGCGCCGTTCCACCGCTCGTGATGCGTGAGCGAGATGCGACTGGCCATCTGCAATACGGGCGAGGTGCAGTCACCCAGCAGCGTGGACCCGAGTTCGGCGTGGCCGACGAACGACGAGAACTCGACGGCGTCCATCGCGTGAACGATCTTCCTCCCGTAGGCGCTGTGCTTCTGCATCAGCTCGAACTCTTCGGGATCGAGCTTGCCCGGTTTAAGGAGAATGGCGTCGGGGATCCCGATCTTGCCGATGTCGTGCAGCGTGGCGGCGACCTCGATCTGCTGGGCGTCGCGGTCCCTGAAGCCCATCTCCCGAGCGAGGATGCCGGCGTACTTACCGACACGGATCACGTGACGGCCGGTCTCGTTGTCGCGGAACTCGGCGGCGCGGGCCAAGCAGTGGATCACTTCGCGGCGTGACCGTTCGAGCTCTGCCGTCCGCTGGGTGACGAGCTCTTCGAGCGCGTCCTCACGGCCCTTCACGAGCAGGGCGTTGCGGACGCGGGGGATCAACTCGGTCGGGTCGACGGGCTTCGAGAGGAAGTCGGTGGCCCCTAGATTGAGCGCTTCGATCTTGGTCGCGGGATCGCAACTCGCGGTGAGGATCAGCACCGGCAGGCGGGCCAGCGCCGGGTCGGCCCGGACCGCCTCAAGGATCTCGAGCCCGCTCACCTGCGGCATCATCAGGTCCAGGAGGAGGATGTCCGGCGCGCTGGCGTAGATGTGTCCGAGCGCCTGGGTGGCGTCGGTGATCTCATCGAAGTTCTGGTAGCCTGACCGCTGCAAGAACTTGCGTACGACCGTGACATTGAGCGGCTCGTCATCGACGATCATCACCCGAGCGCACTTCGCGGCCGTGGGAGATTCGGCCTTGTAAGTCGTTTCAGGGGGTAGCAGCGCGGTAGACGACATGGGCGGAACGTGACGGCCTATTGAACGTGAATGGGGACGAGATCGACAACCAAGTGACGTCGCAGCTTGCGGAGCTGAGCAACCTTAGGGCGCACGGCGTCGGCGTTGGGGGATCCCTTCAGCGAGTTCTCGAGATCACGGGCAGCGTCGGACACGATCTGGTAGCCAGCGGTGCCGCCCGAGCCTTTGAGCCAGTGCGCTGATCGGCGGAGCGACTCCCAGTCGGCCGCATCGAGCGCGTCGCTCATCGCCTCGAGCTCGTCCGAGTACTTCGCCAAGAAACTCTCGGCGACCTCGTAAAACTCCTCGTCGTCGGTCGGCAAGGCGCTGGCGATGAGGGCGTCGCTGGTGACCGCGTCATCGGCGCCTTCGACTTCCTCGGGGGCGACTTCGCCACGCACGGAGGCGAGCTTCGCCAGCAGCCGCGGCGCTTCGATCGGTTTGGTCAGGTAATCGCTGCATCCCGCTTCGAGGCAACGCTCTTCGTCGCCCTTCATGGCGTGCGCGGTGAGGGCGATGATCGGCCCGGCGAAGCCCGCCGTCCGGAGCCGGCTGGCGGCGGTGTAGCCGTCCATCACCGGCATTTGCATATCCATCAGGATGGCGTCGAACTCGCAAGCGAGAGCCGCATCGACGCCTTCTTGGCCATTGTTGGCCATCTCGACCTCGACGCCCGCGCGGCGGAGGACCAGGCTGATCAGGCGGCGGTTGGTCTCGCCATCCTCGACGACAAGCACCCGCATCCCCTTGAGTCCCGTCGTCGCGGCCGGCGCCCCGTCGGTCTCCCTTCCAGCCGCCGCGGTGTGGGCCTGCAGGCCGTCGCATACAGGGCGCGAGTTGGTCGCAACGCCGACGAGGTTGCCGGTCGGTAGCCGCAGGGTGAAGCAGCTCCCCTGTCCGACCTTGCTCGTGACGGTAACCGAGCCTTTCATCGCTTCGGCGATGCGCCGGCAGATCGCCAGACCCAGCCCCGTGCCGCCAAACTTCCGCGTCACCGACGCGTCGGCCTGGACGAACGGTCGGAAGACGTCCTCGAGCTTGTCGGCGGGGATGCCAATGCCGGTGTCGAGGACATCGATACGCAGCATGGGCTCGTCGGAGTCGGCGTTTTCAATCGCGGCGACGACCCGAACTCCGCCCAGCTCGGTGAACTTCACCGCGTTGCCGACCAGATTCACCAGGATCTGCCGCAGCCGCGGCTCGTCGGTGACGATCGCCTCGGGCGCGGGGGTCCGCCACTCGTAGTCGAGCGTGATCCCCTTCTGGACCGCCTTTACACGGAGGAGCGACATCACCTCGACCAGTACGCGATTGGGATCGGTCGTCTCCTGGGTGAACTGCGATTGCGACGCCTCGACCTTCGACAGGTCGAGCACGTCGTTGATGAGCGTGAGCAAGTGCTTGCCGCTTGAGGAGATGGTCTGCAACTGCTCACGGCGCTCGGCGTCGAGGTCTGACGAGTCTCCCAGCAGAAGATCGGCGAAGCCGAGGATCGCGTTGAGCGGCGTGCGGATCTCGTGGCTCATGTTGGCGAGGAACTCGCTCTTGGCGCGGTTCGCTTCGGTCGCCTTGTGCATCGCCAGCCGGGTGGCGTCCTCGCCGCAGCGCTGCTTGATCGCGAGCGTCACCAGCGAGCAGGCCGACAACACAACGCTCAGCTCTTCGTCGTTCGGCGCGCGGCTGTGCCGGTAGAAGAGCGATAGGACCGCGAGCAGCCGCCCATCGGCGGTGATGCACGGGACGGCCCAGCACGCGCCGCCGTGGGCGGTAGACTCGAAGCCCGAGGCGTCCACCACGGTTTGGTCGCCGCTGCGCAGGTCGAATTGGGGCTCGAGCGAAGCGGCCGCCCGGGCGGGGGCGGCGCCCATCTTGCTGATCGGGAGTTGCCGCAACCCCTCGCGCTGTTGGCCACTCAGCTTGACGCCGATCGGCTCGCCAAACCACTCTTCGCCGGATTCCACGACCGAAACGGCCGCGGTGATGTTGCCGAGGTGCTTCTCCACCTCCGAGACCAGCGCCGTCAGCACGTCGGCAAGCGGCGCGCCGCCGACCAGCAGCTGGAGAACGCGCGACTGGCCCGACGCGATCGATTCGGCGTGACGCCGTTCGAGCACTTCGCGGTGCAGCTCGCGGGTCCGCTCGAGGACGCGAGAGTTGAGTTTGTCGTGGGCCTCTTGGAGGTTGCGGTCGGCGGATTCAACGCGCTGCAGCATCGCATCGAAGGCGACACATAGCTTGCCGAGCTGGCCGGCGGGTCGCTCGCCGACGCGGACCGAGTAGTCCCCTTCGGTCGACACACGCTCGGCGGCGTCGACCAACGCGTCGATCGGCCCGAGGATCCGTCGCAGCATCCGCGAGGCGAACGCGGCCGCGACCCCCAGCGAGATGAGAAAGACGACCCCGACGATCAGCGGGTAGTTGGCTTGTTGCTCGCGGATGTCGTCGCCCGTCGATTGCACGAAGAGGGACCCCACGCGCAGCCCGCGGCGGTGGATCGGCTGGAAGAGCTGGACCCCATTGTCGCTTGACTCCTCCAGCCAGGCCTCGTCGGACTGTTCGGGGAAGACGCCATCGATCATCTCGTCGCGGAGGTACTCAGCGACCACCTCCCCCACCGCGCTGTAGAGACACGCAGAGGTGACGGTCGGCTCGAGTTTAAGGGCTTCGAGGTGCGAATCCGCGGTCTCCCAGTCCCCTTCGGCGAGCGAGTCGCCCACGTTGCGGGCCACCACCGCGGCGTAGCGGTACAGCTGCTGCTGCTTGGTCCAGGCGAGCATCCGCATGTCATTGATCGCGAACGCGGCGCAGGCGACCGCCAACGCGGTCGCCGCCGAGAGGGCGGCGAGCAGTTGGACTTGCGTTCGGATACTGCCTAGACGGTTCCGGAACATGGGGGAGACACGGGTCGGCGGCTACGCCCGCGGGGATTCGCGGGACCAAAACAAGCCTAGGCCGATCCCACGGCCGTCCTGCCGCGTCCGAAGTTTCAGCGGCGCCCCGCCACCCGGTCGCATCGTCACGACCGATTCAATCGGCGCTGTCGTCGTCGAACGGACCGAAGAGCCGCTCAGCGTCGCGGGGGTCGTCGAGGCTGGCGGCCATCTTCGCCAGGGCCTCGGTCTCGATCTGGCGGACACGCTCGCGGGTGAGCCCCAGCTGCTCGCCGATTTCCTTGAGCGTCTTGGGCTCCACGCCGCCCAGGCCGAAGCGGAGGCGGAGGATCGTCGCCTCACGCTCGTCCATCCGCTCGAGCATCTTCAGCACGTGGCGCAGCGAGTCGCTCTCGACCATCCGCTCGTCGGGGGAGAGCTGCGCCTCGTCCATGACCATATCACCCAGCGTCCAGCCCGCCTCGGTCTGGTCGGTCTGCGGCGTGGCGTTGTAGATCTTGATCGCCTTCTTGATGATCGGCAGCTTCTTCTTCGGCAGCCCCAGCACGCGGGCAATCTCTTCAGGCGTCGGCGTGCGGTCGAGCTCTTCGGTGAGCCGGGCCGAGGCGCGGCGCCACTTGCTGAGCAGCTCGACCATGTAGGCCGGGATCCGGATCGTCTTGCCCGTGTTGATCAGGGCGCGCTTGATCGACTGCTTGATCCAGTAACTGGCGTAGGTGCTGAACCGCGTGCCGACGGCCGGGTCGAATCCCTCGACGGCGCGGAGCAGGCCGAGGTTGCCCTCTTCGATCAAGTCTTGCAGGCCCAGCCCCTTGCCGGCGTAGCCGCGGGCGATGTTCACGACCAGCCGCAGGTTGGCGCGGACCATCCGGTCGCGGGACGCGAGGTCCCCGTTGCCGATGTTGACGGCGAGCTCCTTCTCCTCCGCCGCGGTGAGCAGCCGCGTCTCGTTGATCTCCCGCAGGTAGGTTTCCAGCGGCGTCTGGACGGCGGAGTCGGCGGCGGTGCGTTTCTTGGCGGCGGTGGGCATAGGTCGTCGACTGGCTTGGCGTGGCGCGCCGGGACGGGCTGGGCCGGGGTAGACCGGGGGCGATTCGCCGCGGGGCGAAGCGGGGGCTACCGACTGCTATCGACCCACCACCGTGAAGGCTTCACGAGTAGGCAAGCGGCGCCGGAAACGCCGTTTGTACGGGTATCCCGATCGGGGCGGATTTGCGGTGCGGGAGGAAGAAGCGACTCGCCAAGTCTCTGCGTCGATTGGCCTTAGCCGCGGGCGGAAGCCAGCGGGCTGCGGTGTAGTGCGGCCGCTGGCTACCGGCCGTGTCTGAGACGTAATGGTGTCCTCTGTTGTTCACACAAAAGCACGACGCCACGCTTCCCTGTGGAAGCGTGGCGTCGTTGATGTCGCCATTGTGCCGGTTGTGACGAACTTACTCGTCCGAACCAGATTCCGTAGCAGCACCGGTGTCGGAGCTGGGCGCCTTGAACAACGGGCCGTCGCCCGAGCCGATGCCGCCCTTGAGGTTCTCGTTCGAGGCCGACGCCGTCGCCATCGCTTCGGATTCGCCCTCGCCCTCGGCGCCGGCTTCTTCCTCGGCCCAATCGACCCGCTTGCGGCTGAGGCCGATCTTGCGCTCGTCGATATCGACGCGGAGGATCTTGACCTCCATCTCGTCACCGACTTTGCAGATCTCTTCGGGATTCTCGATCTTCTGATCCGAAAGCTCCGAGACGTGGAGCAGCCCCTCGAGGCCGTCTTCCAGGCCGATGAAGACACCGAAGTTGGTGATCTTCGTGACTTGGCCCTTCACCAAATCGCCGGGCTGGAAGCGGTTGGGGATGTCGCTGGACCACGGGTCCTCGTCGAGCTGCTTCATGCCCAGCGCGATCCGGCGCCGCTCGGTGTCGACCGAGAGGATCTTGCACTTCAGCAGTTGGCCCTTCTCGACGACCTCGCTGGGGTGGCTGACCTTGCGGGTCCAGCTCATGTCGGACACGTGGAGCAGGCCGTCGATGCCCTCTTCGATCTCGATGAACGCGCCGTAGTTGGTGAGGTTCCGGACGCGGCCCTCGACGTCGGCGCCGGGCGGGTAGCGGTCGGCCACGCGGTCCCAGGGGTTGTCCTGGGTCTGCTTCATGCCGAGCGAGATCTCTTGCTTCTCCTGGTTGATGCCCAGGACCACGACCTCGACCTCGTCATCGACCTGCACCAGCTCGCTGGGGTGGCTGATGCGCTTGGTCCAGCTCATCTCGGAGATATGCACCAGGCCTTCGATGCCGTCCTCGAGCTTGACGAACGCGCCGTAGCTCATGACGTTGACGACGTGGCCCTTCACACGGGTGCCGACCGGGTAGGTGGCCGGGACCTTCTCCCACGGGCTGGGCGACTTCTGCTTCAGGCCCAGGGCGATCTTCTCGCGCTCGTAGTCGATGTGGAGGACCATCACCTCAAGGTCGTCCTCGATCTTCACCATCTCGCTGGGGTGGTTGATGCGGCCCCAGCTCATGTCGGTGATGTGCAGCAGGCCGTCGATGCCGCCCAGGTCCACGAACGCGCCGAAGTCGGCGATGTTCTTGACGATGCCCTTACGGATGTCGCCCACGGAGAGCGTCTTGAGCAGCTCGGCCTTCTTGGTGGCGCGCTCTTGCTCGATCAGGCTGCGGCGGCTGACGACGATGTTGCGGCGCTCCTCGTCGATCTTGAGCACCATGCACTTGATCTCTTTGCCGATGTACTCGCCGATATCGTGCGGACGGCGGATATCGACCTGCGAGGCCGGCAAGAAGACGTTCACGCCGATATCGACCAGCAGACCGCCCTTGATCTTGCGGATCACGGTGCCGGTGACGACGTCGCCCTCGTGGACGTCGGACATGACGCCCATCCACTGCTCAATCCGCTCGGCCTTGCGCTTGGAGAGGACCAGCATGCCACGCTCGTCGTGGCGGCCGGCGACGTCTTCGACGTCCTCGACCAGCACGCGGATGATGTCGCCGGGCTTCGGCGGCTCTTCCGGCTCGGGGACGATGGCGGGCTCAAAGTCCGTCGCCTCGGGATCGTTGCCGTACGGGTCCTCTTCGACTTCCGGCTCCCACTCCGAGAGCGGGATCAGGCCTTCGCTCTTGTAGCCGACATCGACGACGACGAACTCGTTGTCGATGCGGATGACGCGGCCTTCGACAATCTGGTTGATCGAGACGTCTTCGCCCTCAAGCCAGGCTGTCTCATCGATGAGCTCCTGGTCGCCCATCACGGCGATGAGGTCGTCGTCCGAGACGTCGTACTGGTTGAGGAGGTTGCGGTTGACCATGAATTCCTTGATGGGCGCCGGCGATGCGGGCGGCTCGACTCGTTGGCGGGGCGACCCCGGGGCAGGGGGGGCCGACTGAGATCGGGGCGCCAGAGAGGCGCTCCCGACGCCGCGAGGAGACTACGCGAGCGGCGGCACAGGGGGTGAGAGGAACAAAAATCGCCCCAGGGATTGGCCCCGACACACACGGCCGGGCCCTCGGGAGCGGGTACAAGCCTCGCATCGTAACGGTTTTGCGGCGCCGCGGCAACGGCAAGTCGGCGGGAGATCACGCCGCAAGTGAGATGTCGCCCCATCGCAATTAGCCCCCGGTCAATGAGCCCCCGGTCATTGACCGGGGGCCAAATGCGGAAGGTGGGCTAAACGCGATTGAGGTCCCGCGCTCTGGCGACGCACTCCGCCACGCGGTCGTGGGCCAATTTCACCAGCTCGTCGTCGCTCAGCGACGCGACCTCGGCGTAGGGGATCGGCTCGCCGTAGTGGATCGCCACCTTGCCGAAGAGCCGGGGACGCTTAGCGCCTTTGGGCCAGATCGCGAACGGCCCGTCGAAGCCGATCGGCTGGATCGTCGCCTTGCCACGGCGCACCAGGGAGACGAAGCCCGGCTTGAAGGCCTTCATCTGGCCGTCATCCGAGCGGGTCCCCTCGGGAAAGAGGAGCATCGCGCCGCCAGCCTTAAGCCGCTTGAGCGTCGCCTTGATGCCGGCGATGCCCGAGCCGTCGCGATCGACCGGCACCGCGTCGTACGAGCGGATCAACCACCCCAGCGGGCCGACGAACAGGGTGTCGCGGGCCAGGTAGCTGAGCTGCCGTCGCAGCGAACCGCCGACCAGGGGGGGGTCAAAGTGGCTGGTGTGGTTGCCGAGGAGGACCAGCGGCCCCTCCATCGGAACCTTTTCGGCGCCCTCGTACCGCAGGCGGTAGAGGACTTTGGCGGTAAACCAGATCGCCGTGCTAGTGAGCCAGTACCAAGAGGCCTTTAGCGGCCCGCGACGGTAGGTCGGGGGCGCGGCCGGAGCGTCGTCGCGGGTCATCGACGGCTCACCTATTCTGCCGATCCCCGGCGACACTGCTCGACAATCTCCATCAAGCGGTCCACCACTTCTTCGCGTGAAAGGCCGTCGGTCGAGACCTCGATGGCGTCGTCGGCCTTGTAGAGCTTGCCGACGGCTCGCGTGCAGTCGCCCTGGTCTCGGATCCGCTGCTTATCAAGGACTTCTTCGAGGGTCACCCGCTCGCCGCGGCCGACGAGGTCGAGATAACGCCGTTCGGCCCGGACCTGCTCGCCGGCGGTCAAAAAAATCTTGCACTCGGCGTCAGGGAACACAACCGTTGACTGGTCCCGACCCTCGGTGACGACGTCCAGCCCCTCCGCGATGCGGCGCTGCTGGTCGACCAGCCGCGACCGGACGCGGGGGCAGTCCGCGGCGAATTTCGTGGCCGACGTGATCTCCAGCGTGCGGATCGCCCGGGTTACGTCGCGACCGTCGAGCAGCACGCGGTCCTCATCGAGCCAGATCTCGACGTCCTCGGCTACCCGGACCAGGGCGTCGGAGTCGTCCAGGTCGATCCCGCGCTCGGTGGCGGCGAGGGTGACCGCCCGGTACATCGAGCCGGTGTCGAGGAAGCGGAAGCCCAGGCGGCGGGCCAATTCGCGGGCGGCGCTGCTTTTTCCTGCGCCCGCCGGACCGTCGATCGTCACGACCATAGCGGGGGCGATCAGCGCAAAGCGGGAGGGAGAGACGGGGCCGACGTCGACGGCGTTAATTCGGCTGTTGGCCACATCGGCGATCTTAGCAGGATGGCCCCCCGATGGACTACCCATCCGCCGCAGCCAACGCGCAAGGAAGTCGCCGAAACGAGCCGTCCCTGCGGCCGACTAGACCGGAGAAGCCGGATTTTCGGGTGGCCGAGAGGCGGGGACGCCCGGTTTTGGCGGATTGCTACACAGAGCCGCATCTCCGATTAGAATAGGTGTGGACAGAAAGAGGCCGATCTGCCGTGTGCGCCCTCCCCGTCGTCGGGGCAAGGGTCGCTCGTCTCCGTTCGGCCTGCTTTTAGGCTCCTCTAGTACAACGAACTCGTGACGTGTTCGGCGTAGCCGCCGCGTCCTATTCCGTTCCGCTTCCTAAACGCAGAAGGCGCCTCTCTAGCGAGGCAAAACGAGCGATGGCGAAATCCGGAGCCGCCTGGGGCATCGACATCGGCCAGAGCGCGCTAAAGGCGCTGCGCTGCCGACCGCACGAATCGGACGAAGGCCGTCTGGTCGTCGAGGCGTTCGACTTTGTCGAGTACCCCAAGCTGCTGAGCCAGCCCGACGCCGAGCCCGAGGAGATCGTCCGCGAAGCGATCGCGACGTTCCTCGAACGCAACGACCTGAAGGGGGACCGCGTCGCGATGAGCGTCCCGGGCCAGGCCGGCCTCGCGCGGTTCATCAAGCTGCCTCCGGTGGAGGCGAAAAAAATCCCGGACATCGTCAAGTACGAGGCCCGGCAGCAGATCCCCTTCTTGCTGGAAGACGTTGTCTGGGACTACCAGGCCCTGGCCGGCGGCAATCAGGAAGAGGGCTACGCTCTCGAGACCGAGATCGGCCTGTTCGCGATGAAGCGCGACCAGGTCGCGCGGTCGCTCGAGCCGCTGCGGCGCGCGGGGGTGGAGATTGACTTCATCCAGCTCACGCCGCTGGCGCTCTACAACTACGCCTCGTTCGACCGCCTCGGCGATATCGTCGCCCAGCCGTACGACGCCGAGAACCCGCCCAAGTCGATCGCCATTCTCTCGATCGGCGTCGACACGACCGACCTGGTGGTCACCAACGGATTCCGCGTCTGGCAGCGCAGCATCCAGATCGGCGGCAGTCACTTCACGAAGTCGCTGACCAAGGAACTGAAGCTCACTTTTGCCAAAGCCGAGCACCTCAAGAAGAACGCCGCCAAGGCCGAGGACCCCAAGGCGGTCTTCCAGGCGATGCGGCCCGTGTTCAGCGACTTGGTGGCTGAAATCCAGCGGTCGATTGGCTTCTGCACCAGCAACAACAAATGGGCCCGCGACCTAACGGAAGTGGTCGCGGTCGGCAACGCGATGAAGCTGCCCGGCCTGCAGCGCTATCTCGCCCAAAACCTCGACATCCCGGTCAAGCTGGCCGAGGAGTTCGAGAACCTCGCCGGCGGCAGCGTCACGGCGCAGCCCGCGTTCCAGCAGAACCACCTCAGCTTCCCGGTCGCCTACGGCTTATGCGTCCAGGCGCTGGGCAAGGCGCAGATGTCGACCAATCTGCTGCCCGAAGACATCGTCATGCAGCGGGTCATCCGGGCGAAGAAGCCCTGGGCGGTCGCGGCGGCGGCGGCGCTGATGGCGGGCCTGGCGTTTAACTACAGCAACTATGTCGGCGCGTACCAGACGGCGAACGTCGAGAAGGACTGGAAGCCGGCGTTGAGCCAGGCGGACTCTACTAAGCAATTTACCAGCGCCCAGGAAGCGGCGAACACTGAGCTGAAGACGAAGTTCGACGACATCTCCCAGATGGGCGCCAACCTCGCGAGCAACGTCGACGGCCGGCTCTTGTGGCCCGAGTTGTGGGCCGCGATCAACGCCGCCGTCCCGAAGGACCCCCGCCCCGAAGACCAGCGGAAGGAGACCCCCGAAGACGTGATGTCGCGAGAAGAGGTGCATATCACCTCGATGGACGGCACGCATCTCGAGGACCTCTCGACCTGGTTCACGACGATTCAGCCCCTCTGGGAAGAAGCCCAAACGAGCCGCGAGAACGCCGACGCCGCCGCGACCGACCCGGCCGCAGCGGAAGAGGCCGCCGCGGACGGCGTGCCAACCG
>JBGSJY010000617.1:0-8014 GCA_041741515.1 Pirellulales bacterium
AACGGGTCGAGGCGGCCGACGCGCCGGCCCCCCCGGCGGTGTCCGTGGAGGTCCACTCGCGGCGCCTGATGCGGCTCTTACGACGCGACGAGCGTCGCAGCGAGCCGACGCCCGAGACGATGCAATGAAGAACCAGCGACCGCTCGGCGACGTATCGCGGGGATAAGGCAGGCGTCACTCCGGCGCCCGATCGTTACAATTACGCGATCTTGCCCCGTTTGTATCTCCCCGATAAGCTGCAAGTCGTTAGCTGAATATGGCTTAAGGCGATTAGGAGGTTGACCGTCAGCGGCGGGCATCCGCGGCGTGGTCCCGAACCACGGTGATGCCCCGCGGCGATTGACGCCGAAACTCTCCTTATCGCTTTGGGCCTTATCGCCTTTGCCTGATCGTTTTGTGGCATAACGCTTAGGCGCCATCCTATTCCGACCCAGCTGCTCGAAACCTTCGAGTTCTACGGTATGACTGAACTTTCTCGCCGCCCGCGCGGACTTTTTCTGTTCACATCCGCGGCGGCTGTCGAGCCCCGCTGGCCGCGTGCAATCCGCCTCGGCGAGATGGGCCGCGCGGGAGTGATCGCGTTGTTGCTCGCGGTCCTCACGGCGCCGGCTTTGGCGCGGCCCGAGCCGCCTACCCGCACCGACAGCACGATCGTGATGCTCGTGCGTCGCGAGCTCGAGCGGCGGCATATCTCGAAGCACGCTGTCGACGACGAGATGTCCAAGCGGTGCTTCGACGCGTTCCTCGAGACGCTCGACCCGCTCAAGCTCTACTTCTACCAGTCCGACATCGACGCGTTCGCTAAGGACCGCGACAAGCTCGACGACCAGTTCCGTCAGAGCAAGATCGACTTCCCCTACCAGGTCTTTTCGGTCTTCCTCGCGCGGGTCGAGGAACGCGCCGCGAGCGCCCTGAAGTGGGTCAACGCCGACCACGACTTCACGGTCAACGAGACCATGGTCACCGACGCCGACACGGCCACCTACGCCAAGACGCCCGAGGAGGCCGATGAGCGCTGGCGGAAGCGCGTCAAGTTCGACCTGATGATCAAGCTCACCGAGGCCGAGCCCGAGCTTCTCGAAACGCCCGATGGCGCCGCGCAAAACAGCGGCTGGAAGGTGGGCGATCGGGTGAAGTTCCCCGAGGACGCGGGCCCCAAGCTGGCCGAGGCCAAGGAGCGTCTCCAGAAGCGCTACAGCTCGCTCCGCAAGCGCTGGGACCAGACTTCTAGCGACGAGCTGCTGGAGCTCTACGTCACGGCGATGACGGGAAGCTTCGATCCGCACTCCAGCTACATGTCGCCCGAGACGCTCGACAACTTCAATATCCAGATGCGGCTCGAGCTCGACGGCATCGGCGCGTCGCTCAAGAGTGTCGATGGTTACACCGAGGTCGCCGAGATCATCGCCGGCGGCGCCGCCGACAACGAGGGCTCGCTAAAGAAGGGCGACACCATCATCGGCGTGGGTCAGGATTCCGACGGCCCGATGGAAGACATCGTCGACATGAAGCTCAATGACGTCGTGAAGCTGATCCGCGGCAAACGCGGCCGCTTGGTGCGTTTGCAGGTGAAGCCGGTCGAGAACCCCAACAAGATCGTCGAGTACCTCATCACCCGCGACCGCATCGAGCTGAAGAACCAAGAGGCCCGCAGCACGATCATCGAGACTGGCGAGAAAGCCAGCGGCCAGCCTTACCGCATCGGCGTCATCGACCTGCCGAGCTTCTACATGGACATGGACGGCGCCCGCGCCGGGATTCCCGACTTCAAGAGCGCCACCCGCGATGTCCGCCGTTTGCTCCAGGGGTTCGAGGCCGAGCGCGAGGCCGGCCGGCCGATCGACGCGGTCGTGTTTGATCTCCGCTTCAACGGCGGCGGTTCGCTGACCGAGGCGGTGAGCCTGACGGGCCTCTTTATCGACCAGGGCCCGGTTGTGCAGGTGAAGGGGACCGATGGACGCGTCACGCCCTACTCGGACGAAATGCCCGGCATGATGTGGGACGGCCCGCTCGTGGTGTTGTCCAACCGGTTCAGCGCCTCGGCGAGCGAGATCTTCGCCGGCGCCATCCAGGACTATGGCCGCGGCATCATCGTTGGTGACGAGTCCTCGCACGGCAAAGGGACCGTGCAGCAGCTGTTCGACCTCGGAGAGCGTCTCCTGGGTAACTCGACCCTCGGCGCGCTGAAGCTGACGATCCAGCAGTTCTACCGCCCCGGGGGCGACAGCACCCAGAACCGTGGCGTCCTTGCCGACGTGAAGATCCCGTCGCTGACGGATCACCTCAAGGGAATCACCGAAGCGGAGATGGACTTCGCCCTCGCCTTCGATCGGGTCCGTCCGCTGCGGCACGACTTCCACGGCATGTCGGGTTCGGAGATCTCCAACCAGCTGCAGAAGTTCTCGGACGAGCGCGTCACGGCGTCGAAGGACTTTAGCGACGACATCCGCCACATCGACAAGTACGAGACCCAGAAGGACCGCACCGTCATCACGCTTAACCTCGAAGAGTTCCTCGCCGAGCGGAAGGAGCTCGACGCCGACAAGGAGACCAAAGAGATCGGTGAGGAACTGAGCGATTCGGACCGGCCGGTCTTCGACCTTGAGGATCACTACAACAAAGAGACGATGGCGATTACAGTCGATTACATCCGCATGCTCTTGGCCAGCAAGCTGGCCGTGGCGCGGTGATCGACGGTCGACCGTCAACCGTCCGCGAAGAACCGGACGCTAACGCGTGCCGGCTGATCAAGAATCAGCCGCAGGGCGTTAGCCCCCGGTTCTTTTGCGTTGAGACGTGAAGGCAAACACGGCCGCCAGCACGAGGGCGACGCTCGTCGGTTCCGGTGTCGCGGTCGCCGTCGCCATGGCCAGCGCGAGCCGGTCGCGCCAGACCGTGTAGTCGGCGGCGTCGATGACGCCGTCGCGATTGCCGTCCGCTGAAAGGTCCCCACCGCCGAGCGTCTGGCGCCACACCACGTAGTCGGCCTGGTCAATGACGCCGTCTCGGTTGTAGTCGCCCGGCAGTTGCTCGAAGAAGAGGTTGTCCAAAGCGTCGCTGACGCCCGGCAGGTCGGCGACGAAACGGGCCGCGCTGTCGGGGCCGTCGATGTAGCGCATTAGCGCCATCAGCGACAACGCCAAGTTCCAGTTGTCCTGCAGCGCGTTGACGATCGACGGACCGTCGGCGCCGGTCGTCCAGCGGGCGCCGTCGGCCATCCCCAGCGGCCCGTGCAGGTCGCTCTGCAAGAGGAAACGCAACGCGTACTCGGCGTTGGGGTCGCCGGAAAGTAAGGCGAGCGTAGCGCTCCAGGGCATGAAGAGGTCTTCGTTGGTGACCCCCCCTGCGGGCTGCAGGTTGTAAAGGCTGTAGGCCTTGTACCCCGACGGCGGGCCACCCCGCGCAGCGTCGGGCTGGTAGAAGTAGGGGCGATCGAGCTGCGCCAGGTACTCGCCCGAATCGACCTCGAAGTCCTTGAAGTTCTGCCAGCTATTGGTGCGGAGCGTGGCGTTGGGGTAGGTATCGTCGCCGCGGTCCGACACGTCGACAAACAGGTTCACCAGCGCCTGCGAGAAGGGCGCCCGGTGGTCGGTTCCGCCGTAGGTAACGATGTCATTGTCGCCGTCGGCGAGCGAGTCGAGCGTGCGGAACGTATCGGAGTGCCACTGGTCCTCGAGATCGACGTGGTGGGTGTCGGCAAGCTCCGCGGCGAGCGAGATCGTCTTGCCCTCGCCCGTGTAACCCTTGTAACGGAAGGATGAGAACCCGTCGCTGGCGGAGTAAGCCAGTCGCCAGCCGTCGCTGGCCTCGAAGGCGGCGAAGTTGAATTGATTGACCGTGTCATTTACCTGCTGCTTCACCGCGGGCGCGACGCCGGGCTGCTCCTTGTAGAGCTGCATGCCCAGGGCCAGAAACGCCGCGTCGATCGAACTCTCTTCGGTAGAGGCGTCGCCCGTCGCGAGGCCGACGAATCGGCTGGGGACGTACGACGTCCCTTGCATCGTGTGGACGAGCGAACTACTGAGTTGCGACATGTAGGCGTCGGCCTCACTCTGCGACACCCAGCCGCGACGCACCGCGGAGGGAAGCGCCCAGACCAGTCCCGACGTCGTATTGAGAGCTCCCGTGTCGGCGTCGGTCGACGTGTTGGGAACGTAGCCCGACTGCCGGCTCCGCTGGCCCCAGAGCCCATGAAAAGTCCGCTGGGCAAGCGCCTCGGCCACGTCGTAGATGGGGGCCGTCAGCGGGTCGATCGCGGCCCCCGGCTCCACCAGGCGCGCGTCGTCGAGATAGATCGCGCCGGACGAGAATCCCTGTTGGGGCCGCACCGAAAAGGACATCGCGTACATCTGGTCGAGCTGCGGCGAGCCGGTAACGCTCCAACCGTCGGCCAGGTTGAGCGATGTGCTGATCGGCGCCCATCCTCCGCCGGCCGGAACGACAAAGTCTTTGGTGGCGGAGTTGGCGATCGAGTCGCGATAATCCTTCAGTTCGAGCGTCATCGTCATCGGTGAGCCCGTGTCGTTGCGGACATAGGTCTCGAACGAGTCGAAATACCCCAGGTCGCGGGAGTTGCGTTGGCTCGCGCCTTTCAGTTCGGTGGCGAAGGTCTGGAAGAACTTCGACTGGCCCGCGCTCATGCTCCCCAGATCGACGCGGTAGGCGGCCGTGCCGCTGCGGACCACGCTCGATTGACGCGTAATGCCGCTCGTGCTGCCGGCGCTGAAGCCGCCGCCGAAGTTGTTGAGCAGGGCGCCCTGGTTGTCGAAATCACGGCGCTCACCGTCGAACAGCGGCGTGCTCCGCAGGTTGGTCGATTTGCCGAGGTAAAAGCTATCGACGAACGCCGACCGCAACGGGCCCGTCCCGCCGAGGTGCGCGGCGTAGGCGCCAACCGTCAGTTGCTGGCCAGCCTGCACGCCCGGCAGCTTTAAGACGTCAGTACGATAATCGCCAACATCGGCGGCGCTGTAGGCGCGGCCGACGGAGGTCGATGGCCCCGTGAGATCGACCTTCAGGCTGTCCGCGGCCGCGAAGTAATTCGCTTCGACCTTCGACTTGTAGAGCAGCGCGTAGTCGCCTGCGGAGGGCGCCGTGACGGCTTGTGATACGGCAGCGGACCCCGCCTCAAAGCCGCGCAGCCAGACGCCGCGTTGCCCGGCGCCGGCGGCCCAGTCGGCCGCCTGCACTTGAGCCGGCCCACCGACAAGCCATGGAGAGGCTCCCGACTCGAAGCTTGGGTTTCGCAACAGATTGGGTTGCGCCTGTCCCAGGGACAGCGAGGCGACCGCAAGCGTCGCTGCCGCAACGACGCCGCCGGCCATAGCAAAAGGGGAACACATATCGGAAGAGCCGCCAGAGCGATGAGATCGGGGCGCCGGGCCCCGCCAACAGCCGGAGCTGCAAGCGTTTGCAGAGCCCTTTCAGCCTAAACGAACGCCGCTTGCTGCTCAAGCATTCGGGCGCGATCTACGTCAGCGGGACCCGCAGCCCGTCGTACGCCAACTCCATTCCCTCGGGGAGTCCAGCGCAGGTCGCTTCGTGCTCCAAGTCGTGCGACATGTGCGTAAAATAGACCTGCTTAGCCTCCAGCTCCTCGGCGAGCGAGATCGCTTGGGGGAGACTCAGGTGCGTCGAATGCCCCTTCTCGCGGAGGGCGTCGAGGATCAGCACGTCGAGCCCCTGGAGCAGCTCCTTACTCGCGTCGGGCATCGCGTTGACGTCGGTGCAGTAGGCGACGTTGCCCATGCGGAACCCCAGCGTACTGAAGTTCGGCCCGTGATGCTGTCGTACGGCCGTGATGCGAGCGCCGAGCACGTCGATCGCAGGCCAGCCGCCGTCCGCGGGGCCGATCCGCTCGAACCGCAGCTCGGGGACCGCGCCGGCGTGCGTATTCCGCCGTCGCTCGAACGCGTAGTCGTACGACTTACGGATCCGCTGTTCGGTCCACTCCTCGCAGTAGAGCGGCACCGGCCCCCCCAGGTAGAACTGCATCAGCCGCAGGTCGTCCAGGCCGAAAAGGTGGTCGGCGTGCTCGTGCGTGTAGAGCACCGCGTGCACCAGACCGATCCCCTCGCGAAGCAACTGCTGGCGCATATCGGGCGCCGTATCGATGAGGAGGTTCCCCTCGGGGAGCCCCAGAATCACGCTGCAGCGGGTCCGCTTGTTCTTAGGGTTAAGGCTGGTGCAGACCGGGCAGCCGCAGCCGATCGACGGGACGCCGACGCTGGTGCCGGTTCCCAGGACGACCAACTGGCCGGTGATGTCGGCGGAGACAGCGTCGCAGGGCACGGGCGGGGCAGGGCGGTAGGACTCGGGCGAGGCGCGAAACGTCCCTGAGTCTGGGCCAGACGGCCTGCGTCGTCCAGCCGGGAACCACCAAGACGCCACGAGCGCTTAGGGCTGAGAGGTTTTGACAGGAACGACAGGATGTCCAGGATGAAAGAGGGCCGCAGCGCTGGCGGCTGCCACCTCTCGGTCCCTTTAATTCCGTCGATCCTGTCAAAAAGCCGTCTTGGCGACCCCTGGCGCTCTTGGCGTCTTGGCGGTTCCCCGCTCACCGAGACCGCACGCGCTCGGTCCGCATCGTCGAGGTCGAGCTCAATGTCTTGCCCCGCGTAAAACGCGGGACGACCCAGCCGTTGCTGTCGAGCGGGATCGTGACGTTGACCGACACCGAATCGGTTTCCGGGGTAATCGTCGCCGGCGTGAAATTGACCTGAGTGCCCCTCGCGCCGACGATCGACAGTAAGCGATTCGCCTCGGCCCGGGCTTGGGCCGTCGTCGCCCCGGGCACGATCGCCACGCGGGCCGCTTCGTAGGCGGCGTTGTCGGCCGTGTGCCGGAGCACATTGAGGCGCGTGAACTCGAACATCGATAGGATGACGAGGAAAAACGCCGGCGCCACGAGCGCACATTCGACCGTCGTCGCGCCGAGGCGCCGCCGGCGGCGGTGACCGTGGCGGCCCAACGACGAGTGACTGGCGCCCAACACCTCGGTCGCTCGTGTTTGGTTCTTGGCGATTCTGCTTGTGCAGGTCATAGAGTCAATCGGTGACGAGCACCGGCAGGGTGCGGGCGATTTCGCGGAACGCGTTGGACAGGTCGCCCGATGTGTCGGCGTGGAAGCTTCGGCCGCCGCCCGACGTCGCGATTGCCTGCATCCGTCCAATGTCTGCGGCGGGGCTGAAAGTAATGGTGTGGACCGTGACGCCCGCGGCCCGCGCCGAAGGGATCATCGACTCGGGGGACACGCCCGAGTTGTGACGGCCGTCGGTCATCAGGATGATCGTCTTGACGGCGTAGGGCCTGGCGCTGGCGAGCGCCGAGACGCCCTGCCGAAGCCCCTCGCCAATCGCCGTGCTGCCGCCAATCCCGTTTTTGATGAAGTCGTCCATCGACTTCGTGATCTGCTTGTAGTTGAACGTTAAGGTTCGGTCGATCGAGGCTGTTGCATACGTCAGGTTCTTCTTGCCGCAACGCGTGCTGAAGCTGCTGCTGTAGCTGACGAGGGCGACCTGTTCTTCGGGGATCGTCAGGTCAAGCTCGTCAAGAAAAGAGTTGACGGCGCCGGCGAGGGCGACGAAGCGGGTCCGTGCGTCCAGCGGGCCGCAGTTCTGCCCGTTGCCGTCGTACGACGTGCTGATGTCCAGGCCCATCGAGCCGGAGCGGTCGATGACGATCGCGATGTCGCGGTCGAGGACGGTCGAGGTCGCGGTCAGCCTGGGCTCGAACTGCTCTGTCCCCAGCATCGACCCAAAGAACAAGTTGACCGCGCCTGACGCGGAGCTGGTCGTGCGATCTCCCTGCACGCGGACGGCGTTGACGGGCGTGCCGCCGGTCGTGAACGCAAAGCGCGCGTTGGGGTTCGCCTGCGTCGATTGCCCGAAGGTGACGTCGGCCGGACGGATCGTAAGCTGCGTACTGGCGACCGTATTCCGCCCCGCGGCGTCGACCGCGGCGGCGCGGGCGAGCGCCTCACTCTGCCGGAGCGACAGCGTCTTCGCGCCGGCGC
>JBGSJY010000618.1:0-6910 GCA_041741515.1 Pirellulales bacterium
ATCGACGTCGCCGTCGTTGTCGTAATCGAAGAAGGTTGTCCCCCACGACCAACGCGAATCGCGGACGCCGGCCGCCTGCGTGACGTCGGTAAACTGGCGGTCGCCGTCGTTGCGGTAGAGGCGGTTGTATCCGCCGAAGGGTCCGGGGAACTGCGGGTCGTTGGTGATGTTGGTGATGAACCAGTCAAGGTCGCCGTCGCCGTCGTAATCGCCGAAAGTGCTCCCCATGCCGTTGAGGTCGGTCCCCACGCCGGCGGCGAGCGTTCCGTCGGTGAACGTGCCGTCGCCGTTGTTCCAGAAGAGCTGGCTGGTATTGAAGTCGGCGCTGAAGGTCAGATCGGCGTGACCGTCGCGGTCGAGATCGACGAATCGCGGGACATAACGGAACGTGCGGTTCCCGCGATAGACGTCGATGCCCGCCGCCATGGTGACGTCCTCGAAGCCGCCCGGTAGCGCGGCGCCGAGGTTGCGCAAGAGCCGCGACTGAGAGTCGGCGACCGTGTTGCCCCAGTCGCCGGTGGTGAGGTCGAGGTAGCCGTCGCCGTCGTAGTCGCCGAAGCTCGCCCCCTGGCCGCTGCGCTTGGTGGTGCTGGCGAGGGCGGCGGGGTGATTGACGCCGGCGTCGGTGAACTTGCCCGTGCCGTCGTTGAGGTAGAGGTAGTTGCGGGTGTAGCTGACCGTCGTCATGTAGAGGTCGAGGTCGCCGTCGTTGTCGACGTCGGCCGAGACGACGCCGTTGGTGTAGGTCGGGAAGCGGAAGCCGGCCGCGGTGGTGCGGGCCTCGAACGTGCCGTCGCCGCGGTTGTGGTAGAGGATGTCGGTGTCGTTCAGTCGGGTAAAGACGAGATCGACGTGGCCGTCGCCGTCGAAGTCGCCGGCCGCGGCCCCCCCGGAGAAGAACGCGTCGCCGGGGAGGCCCTGGATCAATCCGGGGATCGTCTGGACGTGGTTGATGCCGGCCGCGGCGGTGACGTTCGTGAACGTGACGGCGGGCGCGGGAGCAGCGACGTTGAGGACCGACGCCGCCATCAGCGCAGCGATGGTCGCGACGATTTCCCGGCGGGTCGCGGGCCGAGGGGCGGGTGGAGTGTCAGACCGGCTGTACGTGCTCACCTGCGGGCGACTCCGCAGAAAGTGACGCCGACCATCGCCAGCAAGAGCGCGCTGGTTGGCTCCGGAACGCCGGTGACGCCGAAGTACTCCAAGGCGTGCCGCCAAGCCGCGTCGCCGATCTGCATACCGATCCGCCGGCCGGCGAAGTCGTCTTGCGGTGGGTGGATGCCGCCCCAGACGCGCGACTGGGCCGCCATGTCGGCGGCGTCGTAGTAGGAGGCAAACTGGATAGTGAGCGACGTCGTCGGGCCGTACTCAAACCCCAATCCGTCGCCTACGGGGATCTCATACTCGAACAATCCGCCGGGAACGTAGGGAGAGCCCGTCAATTGCGTCATGATCTCGGCGCCGACGCGGCTAAACGTCGAGTGGCCCGACACGTACCCGGGGAAGGGGGGCGTCACGAAGCTGCTCAACTGATAGGGGAGCCACTCGGCCGCCAGGATCCAGCCGACTCCGCCGATCTGTGACGGGTCGTCGAAGGGCGCCGTGCCGGGCGTCGGGCCCTGCCAGCTACGGACGGCGATCTCGCCCTCATGCCCCGCGAGGCCCTCGTGCCGCTCGCCCGGCGCGGTGCTTTGCGCGGTAATGACCTCGATGAGGCCCGGCTCGAGAGGCAAACCTTCAGGGTCGTACGACGGCCCGCTGGGGTCGGAGGACTGCCCGAGTTGCCCCATGTAACGGATGAACGAGATCGGACGCGACGTGTCGTAGACGCCTTTGTGATTCCAGGCGGCGATCGCCGCGTCGTGGAGCCCGCCGTTGAGCGCGAACATGCTTTTGACATCCCACTCGAGGTCGCCGAGGGTCGGGCCCACGCCGCCGATCTGTTTGGGGATACCGAGCGAATCCATCTCGTCGCTGATGTCATTGCGGATCTCATTCCAGTGTCCCGGCGGGGCCGTCGAGTGGGGACCGTCCGCCCAGAACTCGGCCATCACCCGCGTGAAGTCGCCCCGGTTCACGAGCTGCGGCTCGTACGGCAGGCCCGTCACCGGGTTCGCGGCGTAGCCGGCTTGCGCGTAGCTCTCGGTAAAAGGGGCGTCGAAGGCGTTGCCGCGCGACGCGGGGGAGATGTCGATCATCACGCCGTCGCTGGGGTCGAGCTCGGACGAGTAACGGATCATCGCCAGCGCGCCGGCTTTGAACGCCGCGTCGCCGGCGCCTCCCAGCTGGGGCGGCGCCCCTTGGTCGAAGTAGACCCCGCCAGGGCTACGGTCGGCGGTCGTCAGCGAGAAAGGCCGAACGTCTCCCCAGAAGGGGGTCAAATTGGTCTGCGTCGATGGCAGGACCGTCGTACCGAACTGATCGATCCGGTCGCCCCGGAAATTGAGCGGCTGCCAGCGGTTGGGGTCGTTCATCGTCACGCCGCTGTCTTCGACCGTTAGCGTTGGGTTCATCGGCTGGAACAAGCCGGAGGGATTCGCGTAGCGATTCGCCTCGTTGGCGCCGTCAGCGAGCCCGTAGTCGATAACCGCCTGAGCGATCCGGTTGCCGACCGCCGCCGGCGAGTCGCCGACCGTGGTGAAATCGTCTGGGTCATAACCCAGGGCCGTCATTTGATCACGGAGGTTGACGACCGTCGCGGAACGCCCAGGACCGACGCCCCCCGGCCCCGTAACGAATCGGTCGAGCAAGACGTTGTAGGCCGCGTAACTGATCGCCTCGTTGCGAGCCGCCTCGGCGTCGAGCGCTGTCGCCTTCTCCGCGCCGAGGTACGGCAGCGCCGTCGGGTCGTACGCCGACCAGGCGTCGTACATCGCGGCCGAAACGTGGAACAAGTTACGGGCGTGAACCGTAGGTCGGGCCGTATCGATGCTGATGGCGTGAAGCAGTTGCTCGTTCCAGACGCGCGCGACGCTCGTCGCGGCAAGGGCCGGGCAACTCGGCAGCAGCGCGGCCCCCAAAACGACGAACTCGACGCAGCGTAAAAGTCGCATGATGGGTGGCGGCCCCGGCCGCGCTACTCAAGTTGTTCGGCAGTCTTTGGGAAGAGGGCGACGCCGACGACGGCGTCTTTGCATCAGCGCAGCGGCGAAGAATCCTAAGCATCCGAGAAGCTAGCCCGACCGTTCGGCCAAGAGCCCGACCGTTCGGCAAAGAGATGAGATCGAAGAGACGACAGACGATAAACCGCCCCCATCACTCTAAATCAGGCTTCCAACCGCTTCAAGCAGCCGGGCCGCGGGCCAGAAACTGGCCGATTGATGAGCCCGATCGGCGGCGCCTATCGACTTTTGCGTCAGCAAACACCCGCACCACTCTCGAAGGGCGCCGGCGGTCCGAAGCTGGCTTAGCAGCCGATCCACCCCCGCGGGACGTCTTCCTCCGCGGATCGATCGTCGCGAGGGAAGTCCGGATCTCGGATCGGCGGATGGCGGCGGCGAGGAGCCGATCCGGCGGTCACGGGGCGTCACCACCGCTTGCCGCCGACGCGCCCCGTCTCTCGAAAAGGAATGCTAATTGCTGTAGAGCTCCCTATCGAACTCAGCACGGCCCATCTCCGACGCAAGGAACTCACGCCTAAGGGACGAAATCGTCGCTTGGCATTTCCAGTTCGATCCATGAGCCACCAACCTGATGCCAGATGGTGGACGCGCAACGACCATCCGTTCTTCTGCAATGACGATGCGCCTACATCCTCACTCTCACTGCGAAGAATCGTTAGGGGCCGTCTTCCTCGATTCCAGGAGTAGGCAGAATGCCGCGACAGCGAAGTAACCGAAGCACTTAATTTCCCTCAGCGCCCCCGCGAGGTAATTCTGATGGCCAAGTCGAACGGCGGCATCAGTTCTGGGAATGCGACGCTCGACGCGATCCTCGGCGGCGGGCTCACGTCCAATCGCATCTACCTGCTCGACGGACACCCCGGCGCCGGCAAGACCACCCTCGGGATGCAGTTCTTGCTGGATGGCGTCCGCCGCGGCGAGAAGGGCCTTTACGTCTCGCTTTCAGAGACGAAGGAAGAACTCTACGGCGTCGCCGCGTCGCACGACTGGAATCTCGACGAGATTGACATCTACGAGCTCGTCGATCCCTCCGAGTCCCTCGACGCGGAGTCGCAGTACACGCTCTTCCAGCCCTCAGAGGTAGAGCTAGGCGAGACGACGCGGCGAATGCTGCAACGGGTCGAGGCGCTCAACCCCCGCCGGGTGGTGCTCGACTCGCTCTCTGAGCTGCGGCTGCTGGCGCAGAACCCATTGCGGTACCGGCGACAGATCATGGCGCTCAAGCAGTTCTTCGTCGGCCGTGACTGCACGGCGATCTTTCTCGACGACAAGACTTCGCCGGACGACGGCCTTCAGCTGCAGAGCCTCGCCCATGGCGTCATCAGCCTCGACCGCATGTCATCGGACTTCGGAGACGAGCGTCGGCGGTTGAGGGTCGTCAAGTTCCGCGGCCGTAAGTTCATCGGCGGCTGGCACGACTACGAGATCGAGCTGGGCGGCTTGAAGATTTATACCCGCATCGAGGTCGCCTACCACGAGTTGCCGCGGGCCAAAAAATCGCGGCTATCCAGCGGCAACCGCTCGCTCGACGTGCTGCTGGGCGAGGGGATCGAGCCGGGCACGAGCACCCTGATGCTCGGCCCCGCGGGCGTCGGTAAGTCGACTTGCGCGACCCTGTTCGCGACCTCCGCCTGCCGCCGCGGCGAGCGCGCCGTCCTCTTTGCGTTCGACGAGAGCACCGAGACGCTCCGGATGCGCTCCGCCGGTCTCGGCATGGACCTCACGGCGTACGAGGCGGACGGCCTGCTCGAAATCCATCAGGTAAACCCCGGCGACATCACTCCCGGGCGCTTCGCGCACATGGTTCGCCAAGCGGTCCAGCCCCGGGACGACGGCTCGCGGGTGTCGGTCGTTATCATCGACAGCTTAAACGGCTATCTCAGCGCGATGCCGGAAGAAAGCTTTCTACAGATTCAGATGCACGAGCTTCTGCATTATTTGGGGACTTGCGGCATCGCGACGTTCCTCGTCGTCGCGCAGCACGGGATGCTGGGAACGGCTATGAACACGCCGATCGACGCCAGCTATCTGGCCGACACCGTCATCTTGTTCCGCTACTTCGAGGCCGCCGGCGAGATCCGTCAGGCGATCTCGGTCGTCAAGAAGCGGGACGGCGCCCACGAGCGTTCGATCCGAGAGTTCCACATGACGCACGGAGAGATCCGCGTCGGAGAACCGCTGCGGGACTTCCACGGCGTCCTGGCGGGGACGCCGACATACACCGGTGAAGTGGAGGCCCTTTTCGACCGAACGGGAAGCGATCAGCGGGTGGGCGATGACCAATCATGAATCGCTGAACCGTCCGCAGCGTGTCCTCCTCCTTTTGCCCACGGCCCGAGACGCCGAAATAGCCGTTCGCCTGTTCGACGAGAACGGTTTTTCGTCGCACGTCTGCCGCGACCTCCAGGAGCTCTGCCGCGAGGCGCGGCTCGGCGCCGGCGCCCTGGTGGTGGCCGAGGAGAGGCTCCTCGAAGACTCCGGCCTCTCGGTCGAACAGATGCTGCGCGAGCAGCCGGCCTGGTCCGACCTGCCCGTGCTTGTGCTCACGCTCCCCAGCCAGATCAATTCGCTCGCGGTCGAAGCGTGGCGTCGGTCGGCCAATGTGACGCTTGTTGAGCGGCCCCTGCAAATCGCCCTGTTCCTCGGCGTGGTGCGGTCGCGGCTCAAGGACCGGGAGCGGCAGTACGTCGTGCGCGACCTGCTCGAGTCCCTCGACGCTAGCGGTCGCGAGTTCCGTCAGCTCGCCGACGCCATGCCGCAGATGGTGTTCGCCGCCAACGCGCGCGGCAGGCTTGAGTACCTGAACCGACGGGCGATCGACTATCTCGGAGTGGGGCTCGCCGAAGCCGTCAGCAAGTTGTGGGCCGACGCCATCCACCCGGACGACCGAACGCTCGCGCAAACCAACTGGACAAAGTCGATCAAGTCCGGCACGCCTTTTCAGTGCGAGTTCCGGGTGAGGGACGCCGGGTCGCCCAATTATCGCTGGCACCTAGCCCGGGCGTTGCCGATCCGTGACGAGTCGGGCGCTATCGCCCGCTGGTTCGGGACCGGCACGGACATCCACCAGCAGAAGCTCGCCGAGCAAAAACTCGCCCACGCCCTCGACCACGCCGCCGCGGCCGGCGCCGCCAAGAGCGAGTTCTTGGCCAACATGAGCCATGAGATTCGCACCCCGATGACCTCGATCCTCGGGTACGCCGAGCTCTTGCAGCAGAAGGAAGATGACTCTGAGAAGCGTGAGTTTCTTTCCATCATCCGCCAGAACGGCGCATTCCTGCTCGAAATCATCAACGACATCCTCGACCTCTCGAAGATCGAGGCCGGCAAGCTCGAGCTCGACTCCGTCGGCTTCGACCTCACGCAGTTCGTCCACGAAATCCACTCGCTGATGCACGTCCGGGCCGCGGAGAGCGGCGTCCGCTTCGGCGTCGAGTTCGAGGGGCCCACCCCCGAAACCCTTTACAGCGACCCCCAGCGTCTGCGGCAGGTCCTCGTCAACCTCGTCGGCAACGCGCTAAAGTTCACCAAGAAGGGCGCCGTGCGGCTAGTCGTGAGCCATCGCGAAGGGCGCGTCGTCTTCGAGGTCATCGACACGGGCATCGGCATGACGGCCGAGCAGGTCGCTCAGCTGTTCCAGCCCTTCCATCAGGCCGACGCGTCGGTCTCGCGTCGCTTCGGGGGCACCGGCCTCGGCCTCGCCATCAGCCATCGCCTGGCGGGCATGCTGGGCGGCGCGATCACCGTCGCCAGCGAGCCCGGCGTCGGCAGCACCTTCACCCTTTCGC
>JBGSJY010000619.1:0-12841 GCA_041741515.1 Pirellulales bacterium
CGCGGAGTTGGCTGCGCCGGTCGGAGGGGGGGCAGCCGTTGCTTCTCAGCCGGAGCGGTCTGAGCTGCCGATGGCCCAGCGGCTGCTGGCGCCCGTGACGGTCCGCTTCGAGCGGGAATCGCTTGTAACGGCCGTAGCGATTCTGTCGGAGACGCTCGGCGCCCCGATCGAGATTGCAAGCCGCGACCTACAGTTGGAAGGAATCACCCGCAATCAGATGCTCGGCTTGGACGTGACGGAAGTGCCGGCCGCCGACGCCCTGGTGGAGGTGCTCCGCCGGGCGAACCCCGACAAAGAGGCCACTGGCCCCGCCGACCCACGACAGAAGCTTGTCTACGTCGTCGGCGAGAACCAGATCACGATCACGACCCGCGCCGCGGCCGAGAGCCGTGGCGACCGACTGCCCGTCGCATTCGCCGAAGATTAACTACCAATTGAGTCTTCGGCGGTAGCCGCGGGTAGCCCTGTGGGTGACGCTACCCGCGGCTAGCGCCGACGGCTGAAAATGACCAACCAACTCTCGTGACCGCCTTCCGCGTCCAATGCGAAACCTGCCAGTCGTGGCTGAAGGTGCGCGACGAGGGCTTCGTCGGTGAAGTGCATGCGTGCCCGAAGTGCGGCAGCATGGTGCTCATCGCGGCGCCGATAGCGGGATCAACCGCTCGGCCGACCACGGCGCCGACGCCCGTGTCGCCGGTCGTGGCGGTGATGGGCGACACGCTGGAAGCGGCCGAGCCCCCACCGGGCGCCGCTGCGACGCCGGCCTCGCCTTATCCATCGCGTCCATCACCCGAGGCCGTTCTACCGACGGCGTCCAAGTCCGTCTTCCCACTGGTGGCTGCGGTCGGCCTTGGCGTTGCGGCGGCTACAGGCTTTGCCGCGTTCGCCCTGCTCTGGTCGAGTGATCCAGAGCCCCCGACGCCGACGCAGCCGAGCGCTGCCCAACAGGAAGTTGCTCCCCCGAGCACGCCCGCGGAGGCCGACGCGCCTGCCGCTACGGCAACAGTAAGCGACCGGGTTGAGCCGCCCGCCGACACGCCAGCGACCGTCGAAACGCCCAACGAGCCACTGGTAAACAACGGGTCCACAGCCCCGAGGCTCCCACCGGAGCCGATTGTGAGCGACCCCGTCGAGCGTGATGCCGAGCCAGCTAGCGGCGTTGCAACGGCGGCGATTGTTCCGCGCGAGGAGTCGCCGACGTCTGAGGAGCTACTCAAGGAGATCGATCCGCTTGCCATTGACTTCAACGAAGTCGAGATCGTTCTCCGCAAGGGTGACGAGGGACCACCGGCAAGGAGCAGGCCCGCCGAGGAACCGCCGAGCCGGACCACAACGGAACCCTCAGAACCCTCGCTCGACGACCGATTGGCCGCGGCGGCGCAGCACGCCGGTGTCTTCGTGCGGCGTGGACCGACCAATGAGGCCACTGGTCCTTACGCCGGTTCGGCGCTCGCCGCGCTGGCGTATGTTGTGCCGTCGGTTGAATTGCACGACGTACCGCTCGACGAGGCCGTGCGACTCGTCGGCAGCCTCGCCGGCGTGCCGATCACGATCGACCCGGTGGCGCTGAGGATCGTCGGCGTGTCGGCCTCGAAGTCCGTCGATATGGTCGGTGAGAGCGTCACGCTGGCGGACCTGCTGGCGACTTCGCTGAAGCCGCTGAGATTGGGATACGCCACCGAAGGGCCTTACGTGTCGGTCGTGCGTCCCGGCGCCGATGAGGTCCGCACAATCCATCATCAGGTCTCCGACCTCGCTGCTGATGACACGGCTGGTCTGGCGGGCCTGCTCCGCCGCATCGGCAAGCTCCCAGCGGACGTCGAAGTCGTAGCGGGCAAACTACCGGTAACGGCGCCGCTGGCGACGCAGTACAACTTGGTGGTGCTGTGTGAAAGGCTGCGCGTGGCTCGCGGCCTGCCCACAAAAACGAAGTACCCGCGGTCGCTGCTGTCGGCCGAGCCGTCGTTGGCGACGCTGGCGCCGGTGATCGACCGCCGCACGACGTTCAGCTTTGTCGAGCCGACGCCGCTGGCGGACGTGTTCGCGCACTGGCGGCGGGTAACCGGTCTGTCGATCCTTGTTGACTGGCGGGCGCTGGCCGAGATCGGCCTTGGGCCGCGCTCGACCGTCGAGTGCTCCGTCACGAACCGACCGTGGCGGGCGGCGCTCGACGGGGTGCTAGAAGGCCTGGGCCTCACGTGGGCCGCGATCGACGGCCGCACGCTTTGGCTAACGACTCACGACGCCGGGCAGCAGCCCAAGACAATCGAGTTCTACCCGCCCGGAACAACCGCGCCGGGGAGCGTCATCGCGGAGGCCGACCCGGTGTCCGGCCGCGTGCTGGTGAGGGCGCCGGCCATCCAGCAGCGGGAAATCGCCGTTGATTCCGCTGTGCAAGAGTAACCGGGGGCTAAAGCCACGCGGCTGATTCTGCGTGCGTACCCACTATCAGCCGGAACGCCTTAGCGTCCGGTTCTGTTGCTTTAAGTGGAGTCACGCGCTTTTCGACTCTGTGCAACGGTGACGTAGAGCACAACTTGCTCTAATTCACCCTCTGTGTTGACGCACTGCCAGTCGCCGCCGGTAGTCCATACAGGGCGATCGGCGAACAGACCCCAACGCGCTCGTAATGCGCGTGTACAGTTGGCTTTGAGTTGATCCCGTACCACGCTACCCGTGACGCCGCTCGCTGATATCACAACGTGGACGTGGTTTGATCGGGCGCTCCGTGCCCATACTCGCCAATTCCGGTAATCGGCCAATCTCTGAATTTCCTGTTCAACCGTTTGCCGGTGTGGCGCACTGAGCAACTGAACGGCATGCTTCAGCCGCTCGCGGCGCCAATCGGCCAACTTGGGTTGTGCAACTTGCTCTCCTTTTCCTCGCTTCCGCCAGCCTCGGTCATCGCCTTGTAAAAACGTTCCGTAGACCGTCCAGGTGATGAAGTAGGCGAGTGGCTCGTTATCGAACGTAGCGTCAGTTTACTTTGCTGGCTGAACTGGGGGCTAAGGCCCCGCGGCTAATTTTTGCCACGGGGCCATCCGATCAACCGGCACGCAAGTACGTCCGGTTTGTGCTCTACAACTTCCGGTCCACCGCGTCCGCGATGCGGCGGCACTCGGCCATCATCGTCGTGAACGCGTCGCAGCTCAGTGTCTGGTAGCCGTCGCTCTTGGCGTGCTCGGGGTCGGGATGGACCTCGACGATGACGCCGTCGGCGCCCGCGGCGATCGCCGCCTTCGTCAGCGCCGAGACCATGTACGTGTGCCCCGTGCCGTGGCTAGGGTCGATGACCACCGGCAGGTGCGTCTTCTGTTGCAAGTACGGCACGCTCGCCAGCGGCAGCGTGAAGCGGGTGTGCGACTCGAACGTGCGGATGCCGCGCTCGCAGAGCATCACGCGCGGGTTGCCGCCGTCGAGGATGTACTCGGCCGCGAGCAGCAGCTCTTCCATCGTCGCGCTGGGGCCCCGCTTCAGCAGCACGGCCGCGTCGGCTCGGCCGCAGGCTTCAAGCAGGCGGTAGTTCTGCATGTTGCGGGCGCCGATCTGCAGCACCTCGGCGTAGCCGGCGACGAGGTCGACGTCCTCGGGCGAGACCACTTCGGTGACAATGGCGAGGCCCGTCTCGTCGCGCGCGGTGGCGAGCAACTTGAGACCGTCTTCCTTCATGCCCTGGAAGCTGTAGGGGCTGGTGCGGGGCTTGAACGCTCCGCCGCGGAGGGCCGTCGCGCCCGCCGCCTTCACCGCCTTGGCGGTGGCGACAATCTGCTCCTCGCTCTCGACGCTGCACGGCCCGGCAATCACGCCGATCTGCTTGCCGCCCACCTCCAATGATCCGGCGCGGACCACTGAGGTCTCGGCGTGCGCCTCGCGGCTGGCGAGCTTGTACGGCGCGAGCACGCGCATCACGTTATCGACGCCCGGCGAGCTCTCCAGGGCGGTGACGCCGATGACGCGTTCGTCACCGATCGCGGCGACCACGGTCCGCTCGGTGCCGCGGAGGACGTTGGCCTTGAGACCGAGGGACTCGACGTGCTGGACCAAGTGCTGAAGGTCGGCTTCGGTGGCCGAGGTTTTCATGACAACGATCATTTTTGGGGAGGAGTTGGGGGCGGAGGGGTCAAGGGGCTGAGGGGTTAAGGGCTTGTAGAACACTTGTGAGCCCGGCCGTCCCCGGCCCGGGGACGGCCGGGCTCGCAAGCAAGCAGGGAGCGCACAAAAAAACTCAGCCCCGGGGCCGCGGGGGCCTCGGGGCTGAGTTTTTACTCACTCGTGTGATCTGGCTCGCATTACGCGGCGTTTCGCACGACCCCCGGGCCTTTGGCCCCGTAAAAGAAGCCAAAGAAGTTGGTAAACCGGTAGTCGCTTCGCCAAGTGAGCATGTTCTGAGTATCGGCACGGTTTTTGAGGAAAGCAAGCGCATTCCTCTCCCGATTTTTTCCCTCGGCCAATCCGCCGTTCCCACTCGTACAGCCCCGCGCTAGACTGCTTTTAGTGTCAATGCGACTCTGGCTCTCGGCGCCCCTGTGCTGGAACCCGCCATGTCCCTGAAAACTCTCGTGACGCTCGCCGCCCTGGCGGCCTTTGGAGTGTTGTCCGCTATGCCCGCATCCGCAGAAGAAACCGCCGGCCCCAAGAAGGCTCTTGCCACGTTCGGGGGCGGCTGCTTTTGGTGTACCGAAGCGGTTTACGAACTCACCGAAGGGGTGTCCTCCGCCGTCTCGGGCTACGCCGGTGGCGACACCGTCAACCCGTCGTACGAGGCGGTCAGCACCGGCCAAACGGGCCACGCCGAGGTGGTGCAGGTCGAGTACGACCCGAGCGTGATCTCGTACGAGAAATTGCTCGAGATCTTCTTTCGTACGCACGACCCGACGACGCTCAACCAACAGGGCGCCGACCACGGGACGCAGTACCGTTCGGTGATCTTCTATCACGACGAAGCGCAGAAAATAGCTGCCGAGCGTGTGATGACAGCGCTCAAGGCGTCCGGCGCGTTCCGCCAGCCGATCGTGACCGAGCTTGCGCCGCTCGAGGCGTTCTACCCCGCCGAGGACTACCACCAGGACTACTTCGCAAAGAACCCCAACCAGGGCTACTGCCGCATGGTGGTCGGCCCCAAAGTCGCGAAGTATCGCAAAGCGTTTGCCGATCTGATTAAACCGTGACGACAGGTTCAACGATTATGAAATCCATGCTCGTGCTGGCGGCCGCCGCGCTCGCGTCGTTCGCGGTCGTCGCCGTGTTTGCTGACATTGCGACGAGCGAAGAGGACGTCGCCCTTCCCGCGGCGTCCGCCCAATCCTCTCCCTCAGTTACGGCGACTCCCTCGGTGAAGGGGTCTCCCGCAGTAACAGCGGCGGACACGGGCGGCGAGACACGCCCCTCGCGCGGGACCGCGAACAAGAAGCTCGACCCTCTGCCGGCCGACACCGATTGGAAGAAAGTCGATTGGGTGTCGCGACTCACGCCGATGCAGTTCCGGGTGACGCGTCGAGCCGAGACCGAACGGCCATTCCGCAACGAGTTCTGGGACAACAAGAAGCCCGGCGAGTACCGCTGCGTGAACTGCGACCTGCTCTTGTTCTCATCCGACTCGAAGTTCGAATCGGGCTGCGGCTGGCCCAGCTTCTGGCGCCCGGTAGAGGACGACGTCGTGTCCGAGCACCCCGACCGCAGCCTGGGCATGGTGCGAATCGAAACCCGCTGCGCCCGTTGCGCTGCGCACCTGGGGCACGTCTTCGAGGACGGCCCCCCGCCAACCGGCCTGCGCTACTGCATCAATTCGGCGTCGCTGCGCTTCGTGCCGGAGAAGGACCTTACGAAGAAGCCGACTAAGAACGTCACGCCCGCTATCACCGAGCAGTAAATCATCCCCAAAACGGGTTGCACGATTGGGGCAAAAACGACTCCTGTGTCGCTTGACCAGTCCATCATCTCGGCCTCGGTCTGCATCATCACTTCCTTGACCGCCTGAACCTGGTACTCGTGAGCGACTCTTGCTGCTCCGAAGAGAACGGCGCCGAGTACGACGCCGATCACCAACAGCATGAGTCGACTTAGTCCTCGCTGGAACGAAGCGGCCAAACCAGCGGTCACCGCCACTAAGGCGGGTCCGAAGATCGCGACATAAAGCAGGACGCCGAAAGACGCCGCTCTTACCGCTTCCTGGTATTCAGGCCGCAAACTGCTCTGGTCCATTTCAGGATTGCAGGGGAAGTGTGGGACCGCCGCTTAGGACGCGCGGCGGCAAGGGACGCGCCGTAGACGTCCCTCTAGACTCCGGCCCAGAGCTCGGAGTTCCACAAATCCCGCCGCACGAATCTACACGCGCCACGACATTCCGTCGCCGGGCCGAGTAACGATGACGAAGGGCCGCTCGGCGTCGTCAACTAAGCCGAACGAGAGGGAGAGCGACCGACTCTCGAATGCCGGCTCCCCGGTAACCACTCGTTCAACCGACACCAGCATTCCCTTTTCGCTGCGGAAGAGTTCGAGGGACCAGGGGTCACGGTCGATAATCAATAGCTCTTGGACACCCACTCGGCTGTAGAACTGAATCTTGTTCCGGGATTCGTCGCCCGGGCTGACAACCTCGACAACGAAGTCGCCTCCCGTCCAAAAGGTGTCGTAGCACTTGGCCAGGGTGTTGTTGAGGAAGACCACGACATCGGGGCAGCGATAATCGCGCTTCCAGTCGGAGGGATCGGCGGCGATGTTCACGCCCGGCCGGACGCGGCCGAGGCCGCTTACCTGGATTGCCTCCCGCAGGGCGTGCTGCAATCCACCGACGATGTCTTGGTGTTCGTCGCCTGGATAAGCGTGCATGACGTAGACCCCGTCCCAGACTTCGTCGTATTTGTCGGCGCCAGCCCGACGCCGCTGCTCGAGCAGCTCGCGCTGGAGGTCGGGATCGGCTAGCATAAAGGCCATGCCCTACTCCGATATTGGCACGATTCTGGTTGGGTGAAACGCTCCTCGTGGATTATACCACACCGCACGTCTTCTCGACGAATCGCAGCGCCCCAGTGGTCGTGGGGCCTCACTCAACCCGTACTCTTCTTGCGAGCCTTCTCGAATGCCTCCGACCTTACTCTCGATCGCCCGTCTCACGTTGGCGCTGGCAATTGTCGCCCCATCGGCAGTCGCGCAAACCGACTACAAGTACGGCCCCGAGTCGTCACGCCATGAAGACGTTCCCCGTGGCAAGGTCACCACGCACGAGTGGCTCGACAGCAAAGTCTTCCCCGGCACGGTGCGGCGGTACTACGTCTATGTCCCCGCGCAGTACGACGATACGAAGCCCGCGGCGCTGATGGTCTTTCAGGACGGGCATGCCTACGTCAGCGAAGACGGCGACTTCCGCGCGCCGATCGTTTTCGACAACTTGATCCATGAGGGCGCGATGCCCGTGACGATCGGCCTGTTTGTCGACCCGGGGCATAAGAAGGACTCGCTCCCCAAGAAGCCCGGCTGGAACCCGCAACCCGAAAACCGCAGCTTCGAGTACGACTCGCTGTCGCCCGCTTACGCAGAGTTCTTGCTCGCCGAGCTCGTCCCCGAGCTACGCAAGACCTACAAGATCACCGATGACCCCGACGGCCACGCCATCTGCGGGATCTCCAGCGGCGGAATCTGCGCGTTCACCGTCGCGTGGGAGCGGCCCGACGCCTTCCGTAAAGTGATGTCGCACATCGGCAGCTTCACCGATATCCGCGGCGGGCACGTCTACCCGGCCCTCGTTCGCAAGCCGCCGCAAGGCAAGGACAAGCCGCTGCGCGTGTTCCTGCAAGACGGCTCCAGCGACCTCGACAACGAGCACGGCAACTGGTGGTTGGGGAATCAACAGTTGGCGTCGTCGCTCGCCTACCGAGGCTACGACTACAAGTTCGTCACTGGCGATGGCGGCCACGACGGCCATCACGGCGGGACGATCTTTCCGGAGTCGTTGCGATGGTTGTGGCGCGATTACGAATTGCCAGCCAAGTAGCCTCGCCGATCACGGCGCCGTCGGCTCGAGCAGGATCTGTACCTCGCCGTAACGCTCTTGCTTCGGAACCTCTGGGCCGTTGTAGCCGAACAGGCGGACCTCCGACTCCACTGCCGCTCGGTACTTGGACTGCCGAGCGAGCCATGCCCGCAGGCGCTGCTCGGCCTCGGCGATCTGCTGTTGATCGAGGCCGCCGCGGAAGCCCAGCGAGACGACGGTCGTCCGAGGGACGTCCTCAATCTCAACGCCATCGATTTCGCCGCGTTCGCCAACACCGGTGTTTTGATAGAGGAAGGCCATGGCGCCGTCCCCGTTGGGCCCCGGAACTTGGTTCATTTCGACCGGCGCGGTCATCGGGATCTGCTGCTTCTGGATGTGCTGGAAGAGGGTCCAGAAGGAGGGACCAACGGCTCTGCGGTACGCCGGGTACTCCTTGACTTCGATCACGCCAACGGGCGTGAACGAGGGGAACCCCTCGGGCAGCGGGGCCTCGGCGCGGGGCCGGAAGCTGAGCATCTCGCGGGCCTGGTCGAGCTGGCCCGCCTCGATCGCTTCGCGGGCCGGGCTGTGCGGCTGGATCTCGGCCGCCGCGGCGGGAAGGTCCGCCAGCCACGCCGCCACGCTGTCCGGCGTCGGACGGCGTTCACCCTTTTCAGCAGCGTTTGCGAAACTCGCCACTGAGACGATCGCCCCTGTAAGTAGCCACATCGAGTCGAGCCAGCGCATAGCGTATCCTCCAATTCACGGGGGACCCTTCGGGGTTCGCCCGGATGATAGGCGCGGTCCGCGGATTCGGCCCGTGTTCTTTTTGATTCGTCTTGCCGTCGGCGTCAAAACGTCTGAATTCCCCGTGTCGGGCCTATTGCGGATCGTAACCCAGGTTCGGGGACAGCCAGCGCTCGATCTCCGCCAGCGGCTTGCCCTTCCGCTTCGCGTAGTCCTCGACTTGGTCGCGCGTCAGCCGGTCGACTGCGAAGTACCGCGCTTCGGGGTGAGCAAAGTAGAGGCCACTGACGCTCGCCGCGGGGGTCATCGCGTAGCTCTCTGTCAGCGCAATGCCGGTCGCGGCCGTGGCGTCCAGGAGGTCGAACAGCGTTCGCTTCTCGGTGTGGTCGGGCTGCGAGGGGTACCCGGGCGCGGGGCGGATGCCGCGGTAGAGTTCCTTGATGAGGTCTTCGTTGGAGAGCGACTCGGCGGCGCCGTAGCCCCACTCACGGCGCACCCGCTGGTGAAGGCTCTCGGCGAAGGCTTCGGCCAGTCGATCAGCGACCGCCTTGATCTGGATCGAATTAACCGGGTCGTTGTCGTCGTCGAAAGCCGCTGCTAGGGCGTCGCAACCAAGCCCCGCCGTGACCGCGAAGGCGCCGAGATAGTCTTTCCTCCCCGACTCGATTGGAGCGATGTAATCGACCAGCGAACGAAAATCCTTCTGGCCCTTCCGCTCCCACTGCTGACGTAGGCAGTAGAACCGGCAGCGCTCGGCGGTGCGTGAGTCGTCCGTGTAAACGACGATGTCTTCGCCATCGCTGTTGGCGGGGAAGAAGCCGTAGACACCGCTCGCGGTGAGCTGTCCTTCGGCGATCACTCTATCCAACAGGGAGTTGGCCTCGTTGAAGAGCTTCTTCGCCTCGACGCCAACAACGTCGTCCTCGAAGATCCGCGGGTACTTGCCGCGGAGTTCCCACGTCTGGAAGAACGGGCTCCAGTCGATGAACTCGCGCAGTTCGGTGAGCGGGAAGTTGTCGAGCTTCCGCACCCCGGTGAACACGGGCTTCGGGATATCGACGGTCGCCCAGTCGGTCTCGAAGCGATTCGCCTTGGCCTCGGCGAACGGCACGAGCGACACCTGCTGTCGCTTATTGTAGCTGGCCACCAGCTCGGTCTGGAGCTTCCGATTCTCGGCCTCGAACACACCGCGTGAGTCGGGGCTGAGCAATTTCTCAACCACGCCGACCGACCGCGATGCGTCGAGCACGTGGGTCACTCCGTGGTGGTAGTGCGGGGCGATCTTCACCGCCGTATGCTTCGCGCTGGTGGTGGCGCCGCCGATCAGCAGCGGCGTCTTCATCCCCAGGCGTTGCATCTCGCGGGCGACGTGGACCATCTCGTCGAGGCTCGGCGTGATCAGGCCCGACAACCCGATGACGTCGACCTGCTCCCGCTGCGCCACTTCGAGGATCTTTTCGGCCGAGCACATCACGCCCAGGTCGATCACCTCGAAGTTGTTACAGCCGAGCACGACGCCGACAATGTTCTTGCCGATGTCGTGGACGTCGCCCTTGACGGTCGCCATGAGGACCTTGCCACGCGCGCTAGAGGTGTCGCCCTCTTCCTTTTCCTCTTCCATGAAGGGGAGCAGGTAGGCGACCGACTTCTTCATCACGCGCGCCGACTTCACCACTTGCGGCAGGAACATCTTGCCGGCGCCGAACAGGTCGCCGACGACGCTCATGCCGTCCATTAGTGGGCCCTCGATGACGTTGAGGCAGCGCGGGTACTTCTGCCGCGCCTCTTCGGTGTCTTCTTCGACGTACTTGACGATCCCCTTGATGAGCGCGTGCTTGAGCCGCTCCTCGACCGGGTCCTGGCGCCACGACTCGTCCTCGACCGCCTTGGCGCCCCCCTGCCCTTTAACGCTCTCGGCGAAGTCCACCAGTCGCTCCGTGGCGTCGGGCCGGCGGTTGAGCAGCACGTCCTCGACGAGATCCTTGAGCTTCGGGTCGATCTCATCGTAGACGGCAAGCTGCCCCGCGTTGACGATCCCCATGTCGAGGCCCGCGGCGATCGCATGGTAGAGGAAGGCCGAGTGCATCGCCTCGCGCACCACGTCGTTGCCGCGGAACGAGAAGCTGATGTTCGACACGCCGCCGGAAACCTTTGCGCCGGGGCACTCCTGCTTGATACGGCGCGTGGCGTTGATGAAATCGACGGCGTAGTTGTTGTGTTCCTCGATGCCCGTGGCGACCGTAAGGATATTGGGGTCAAAGATGATGTCTTCAGGCGGGAAGCCGGCGCCCCCCTCTTCGACGGGCCTCGTGAGCAGGTCGTACGCGCGCTTGCAGATGCGGACCTTGTTGTCCTCGTCGGCGGCCTGGCCCTCTTCATCGAACGCCATCACCACTGCGGCCGCGCCGTACGAGCGGCATAGGTCCGCACGACGTAGGAACTCCTTCTCGCCGTCCTTGAGGCTGATTGAGTTGACGATCGCCTTGCCCTGCACGGCCTGGAGGCCCGCTTCGAGCACCGACCACTTGCTGGAGTCGATCATCACCGGCACCGCGGCGATGTCCCCCTCGCCCGCGATCAGGCGGAGGAACTTCGTCATCACGGCTTCGGAGTCGAGCAGGCCCTCGTCCATGTTGACGTCGATGATGTTCGCGCCGTTGGCGACTTGCTCGCGCGCGACCTCGATGGCCTCTTCGTATTGCTCCTCCTTAATGAGGCGGGCGAACTTCTTGCTGCCGGTGACGTTGGTACGTTCGCCGATCATCAGGAACGTCGAGTCGGGACGCAGCTCCATCGGCTGCGTGCCGCTGAGCCGCAGGCGCGCGGGGACGACCGTCCGCTCGTGGGGCTTGGCGTCCTTCACCCGCGCGGCAATCGCGGCGATGTGCTCGGGGCCCGAGCCGCAACAGCCGCCGACGATGTTGACCCAGCCCTGGTCGGCGAAGTCGCCCACCAGTTTGGCCATGATCGCCGGCGTCATGTCGAACTGGCCCATCTCGTTGGGCAGCCCGGCGTTCGGGTGGCAACTGATCGGCACGGTGGCGACGCGCTGCAACTCTTCGAGGTGCGGCCGCATCACGTCCGGCCCCAGCGCGCAGTTCATGCCGATCGACAGCATCGGGAAGTGAGACAGCGAGTTCCAGAACGCCTCGACCGTCTGGCCGGAGACAAACGTGCCGCCCGCCTTGTCGAACGAGCCCGACACCATCACCGGCACGCGGACGCCGGCGTCTTCGAAGTACTTCTTGAACGCGAACAGGCACGCCTTGAGGTTGAGCGTGTCGATGGCGGTCTCGGCGAGCAGGATGTCGACGCCCGCCTCGACCATCGCTTGGGTCTGGACGTAGTACGACTGGACCATCTCGTCGAAGGTCGTGCCGCGGAAGCTGGCGTCCTCGACCTGGGTCGAGATCGCCATCTGCTTGGAGGTCGGCCCGATCGAGCCGGCGACGAACCGCGGCTTGTCGGGGTTCTTGTCCGTGAACTCGGCGCAGGCCTGCTTCGCGAGGCGGATGGCGGCCGTGTTGATCTCGCGGCAGAGAGCGATGTTGTCATGACCTGCTTCGGCGAACTCGAAGTCGAGCATCCCCACGGGACTCGCGCCGAAGGTGTTGGTCTCGACGATGTCGGAGCCCGCTTCGAGGTAGCGGCGGTGGATCGTCAGCACCGCCTCGGGCTTGGTAAGGCAGAGCAGGTCACCAAAGTTCTTCAGGTCCTTGTGGTGCTCGGCGAACCGCTCGCCGCGGACCTCGGCCTCGCCGATCCCCAGGGCCTGGGTCTGCGTCCCCGTGGCGCCGTCGAGCAGGAGCACCCGCTCCGCCATCAGCGAGCGGAGCAGGTCGGTTTGGTCTTTGACGGCATCGAGCGGCATGGAAAGGTCGCGGTAGAGAGAAAATCAACAGAGAGACTTGGGAGCCTCGGGCGCCGGCCCCGGCGATCGGCAACGGGGCATTATCCCCACTCTCGACCGCATTCCCACCCGCAAAAGACACAACCGGGGTGGCAGCGGGTTCGGCAAGCCGCCGCCCCGCCAGCTCGCGGACCATTGGAAACGACCCGGGCCGTGGGCGCTAGCCCTCGGAGGACCCCCGCCAACCAGCTTCACTCCGAGGGCTAGCGCCCACG
>JBGSJY010000620.1:0-2733 GCA_041741515.1 Pirellulales bacterium
GCGGTCCCGACGGCCGCTGCGCTCAGCGAACCCGGCGCGCTGGCGGATTATGTCACCGAGTCGCTCAACGCGACGGGCCGCTGCGTGCTGCCCGTGGGCGTCATTAAGACCGACCGGCCGATCGAGCTGAGCCGGCTCCACGGCGGAGTCATCGAAGGGGCGGGGCCCCCCTACGCCAGCGGCGATTCCAAGAGCGGTTGGCGCGCCCACCCCGACACGATCCAGGCGAGCACACTGATCGTCATGACCGATCCGTCGCAGCCGGCGATCGTCATGGCGGCGACCATCAACACCGAGCTCCGCAACTTCGGCGTCGAGACGACTGGCGTCGGCATCGCGTACCAGCAAGTCCAAGGCTGGGGCAACGCGTACGCCTATCTGCACCGCATCGCGTTCCACGATTGCGAGATCGCCTTCAAGGCCGGCGAGGAGCCTACCGACCACAACGCGGCCGACGTCACTTTCAACGGCTGTCTCTTCTTCCGCTGCAAGACGGGCCTGGAGGTGAATCACCTGCAAGGCGTCAACTACTTGTTCGACGGCCAGTGCTTCTTCGGCGGCGTCGACCGCGCGGTCGTCTTCAACGAAGGGGGCTTCTCGCACCTGCAGAACTGCACGGGCTTTGACGTCGGGACGTGGCTCACCATCAACGGCGGCGGCCCGAACCTGATGCCCTGCAGGATCACCCACCTCTACAGCGACCGCACCAAGGACGACACGCCGCCGGTGATCGTCGACGCCACCGGCGCCACCAACCAGGTGCGCGTCATCGTCGATGGCGTGAAGGTCACCCAACAGGGCCTCCACGACCGCCTCTACTACGCGGGCCACGTCTACTACCGCTTGCCGAAGGACTACAAGCATTGGAAGTCCGCGATCCGCGTCCGCGACAACGACCTCAACAACTACCCCTGGGGCGGCGTCTACGAGCCGCAAGTCGTAGACTAAGGGCAAGCCACTTACGTTGCCGTGAGCCCGCGACGCGAGCCGTGGGAGTGAATCAGATCGCGGAGTGAATCAGATCGCGGAGTGAATCAAGTCGCGGAACCAAGCAGGTTGCGGAACGAATCAAGTCGCCTCCGGGCCTTTAGTGCGCTCGATCAATCGATCGGCACGTTCTTTCTCCTCTTCGAGCGAATCGCCATGCGGCTACTGTTCGTCGCCTTCCTATCGACGTCCTTTCCAGCGATGGTCCTCGGGGCGGCTGACCGGCCGAACGTCCTGTGGATTACCAGCGAAGACAACGGCAAGCAGCTCGGCTGCTACGGCGACGCCTTCGCGGACACGCCGCGCCTCGACGCCCTCGCCGCCCGGGGAGTCTGCTACGACAACGCTTGGTCGAACGCACCGGTCTGCGCTCCGGCGCGGACGACGATCATCACCGGCGTCTACCCGCCCCGGCTCGGCGCGGAGCACATGCGGTCGTTCGCGACCGCGCCCCAGTGGCTTCGGTTCTTTCCGCAGCTGCTTCGCAACGCGGGCTATTACTGCACGAATAACGCGAAGACCGACTACAACCTCGCCCCCGGCGACAGCGCCCGAGAGAACGGGGGCGTCTGGAATGAATCGTCCCCCAAAGCCCACTGGCATAACCGCCCCGCGGGTTCGCCTTTCTTCGCGGTCTTCAACCTCAACACGACGCACGAGAGCCAGACACGCCGTCGTCCGCATAAGGCGATCCACGACCCGGCCCAAGTCCCGCTGCCCCCTTACTGGCCCGACTCGCCGGTCGTCCGCCGCGACTTGGCGCAGTACTACGACAAGATGACCGAGATGGACGGCCAAGTCGGCGCGGTCCTCGACGAGCTTGAGGCCGACGGACTGACCGACAACACGATCGTCTTCTACTACTCCGACCACGGGGCTGGCTTCCCACGGTGCAAACGCAGCCTGTACGAGTCGGGCCTCGGCGTGCCGCTCGTCGTCGCGGTTCCCCCCAGGTGGCGGCACTTCGTGCCCGGGCCCGCCGGGTCGCATACCGACCGACTCGTCGGCTTCGTCGATTTGGCCCCGACGGTGCTCCGCGTCGCCGGCGTCCAGCCGCCGGAGTGGATGGACGGCCACGCCTTCCTCGGCCCCGACGCCGACCCGCCGTCGGCGACCCTCTTCGGATTCCGCGGTCGCATGGACGCCCGCGCCGACTTCAGCCGTGCGATCCGTAACCAGCGCTGGCTCTATATCCGCAACTACCTGATCGATCGCGCGCCCGGGCAGTTTCTCGAGTACTCGTTCATGACCCCCATGACGCGGGAGTGGAACCGCCTTTACGACCAGGGCGCCCTCAACGCCGCGCAGTCGGCCTACTGGGAGAACCACCCCGCCGAAGAGCTCTTTGACTTGAAAGTCGACCCCCACTCGCTGACGAATCTCGCCGCTGATGCGTCGCATCACGCCCAGCTGCTCCAGATGCGCGCCCGACTTGAGGAACAGATGAAGGCCATTGGCGACACGGGCTTTCTTCCGGAGGCCGAGCTCCGCGCCCGCGCCGGCGCTGGCGCCGAGGGCGACCTGCTCGCCAGCGGCAAGTACGACTACGATCGCATCGCGGCCGCCGCCGACAAGGCCAGCCGCCTCGCCGAATTCGCACCGGATGTCTTCGCCGCCATGCTTGCCGACAGCGATTCGGCCATCCGTTACTGGGGCGCCATGGGCCTGTGGTTCCGTGGCGCCGAAGCGGTGCGGCCGGCGCTCGCTCAACTGACGCCCCTGCTGAGCGACGCCTCGCCGTCGTGC